>NZ_JALEBH010000002.1:0-300000 GCF_022758885.1 Sphingobium sp. BYY-5 | reverse complement strand
AGGGAAGCGACCCGCAGGCCGTCGCGTTGGGCAGAGGCGCGGGCGATGACGGCATCGGGCGTGAGACTGGGTATATTGTCGGGGGCGAGCGTCACGATGCCGGGACTGATCGTCGCCATGATCTCGTCCTCGAAGCTCAGCGAGGCGCCGGTTACGCCCATGACAGCGAGCACGAGTCCGGCAGTGATCCCAAGAAACCAATGAATCTGGAACAATATGCGACGCGTCACTTCGGCTGCCCCTGGCGGAAGGGTCGCAAACCGACCCGAGAAAGGCCCGTGCCGATTGACATCCGGGCGCCCATTATCTCCTGAGCCGCCGGCTAGTGATATTGCAATCCATTTGCAATTGTTATTTTGCGCAAGCTTGCGCGAGGGCAAGGGAGGTCATGGCCGCTTTACGGCGCGGCGTTCATACGGAAAAACAGCAATGCGCCACTGGTCGCGGGCGCATTGCTGCTTGGCTGATTTGACGCGCATCGACTTCGACACGCATGGATGTGCCGGGGTGCGTCAGGCGGCGCTCTTGTGGTCCCTTGCTGCGCTATGGCGATTGTCCGGCGTGCCAAGGCCCAGATGTTCGCGGAAGGTCGTTCCTTCATAATCGGTGCGGAACAAACCGCGCGCCTGCAGGATCGGAATCACCCTGTCGACGAACAGGTCAAGCTGGCCCGGCAGAGGCTCGAACAATACGAAACCGTCGGCCGCCTGGCTTTCGAACCATAGCTGCAACCGATCCGCTACCGTCTCGGCCGATCCGACAAAAGCGCCGCGCGGCGTTGCCAGCCGTTCAGCCACCTGCCGGAGCGTCAGATTTTCCGCCCGCACTTCGGCAAAGATGCGCAGCGTGCCGCTCTGCTGGCTGTTGAGGCCGATATGCTCGACATCCGGGAAGGGCGCATCCAGATCATATTGGCGGAAATCATGATCGTTGAAGGTGCGCGACAGAAAGCCCAGGCCAGTGTCGATCGATTCCAGCGCGGCCAGTTCGCGATAGCGGGCTTCCGCATCCTCGTCCGTGTCGCCCACGATCGGCGCGATACCGGGCAGGATGAAAAGCTGATCGGGATCGCGGCCAAACCCTTTTGCCCGCGCCTTCACGTCGGCATAATAGGCCTGCCCGTCTTCCTGCGCCGGTGCGTGGGTGAAGATCACCTCGGCACGCCGGGCGGCGAAGCTGCGGCCATCGTCGGATGCACCGGCCTGGAAGATGACGGGTTGTCCCTGCGGCGTCCGCTTGATGTTGAGCGGCCCGCGAACCTGGAAAAATTCGCCCTGATGGTCCAGGCGGTGCAACTTGTCGGGATCGACGAATTGACCCGTTTCCTTGTCCGCGACATGGGCGCCATCCTCCCAACTGTCCCACAGGCCCTGGACCACATCCAGATATTCGGCAGCGATACGATAGCGGACGGCGTGGGCGGGATGTTCGGTCTTGCTGAAATTGGCGGCCGTGTCGCCCAGCCAGGAGGTGACGACATTCCAGCCGGCGCGGCCCCCGCTCAGATGATCCAGCGAGGCGAATTGCCGTGCGACATTGAACGGCTCGGAATAGCTGACCGTCAAGGTCGCGACCAGGCCGATGCGGGACGTCGTGGCGGCCAGCGCCGACAAGATGGTGATCGGTTCGAACCGGTTGAGATAATGCGGGCTGGACTTTTCATTGATCGACAGGCTGTCGGCCACGAACAGAAAGTCGAACTTGCCGCGTTCGGCGGTCGCCGCCTGCTTCTGATAATGGGTCAAGCTGGTGCTGGCGCCGACGTCGCGATCCGGGTGCCGCCAGTCGTTCCAGGTTCGCCCGACACCGTGCAGGATGAAGCCGAGCTTGATGTGCCGTTGCTGAGTCATGGCGGTGCCTTTCGGGATGAGCTATCCCTTATTGGTAGGACGGCACGCCAAATGTGACCAACGCGGACTCCTCGATGACTTATGATTTGGTCAAATAGACGGGCTACAGGCCTTCGGCCTCAACCCAGTGCGCGCTGGTGATCTGACGCGCGAGCGCCCAGACCTGCCGCCTTATGTCGGGTACGGCGACGATCTCCCAATGCGCGCCGCGCGTCATCGGGCCGACGATCATCAGGCGTTCCTGCGCATCGCCATTCGCGTCGATCGCGCGGCATTGACGGTCGACATCAATGCCGATGGCCAGCGGATCGGGACGGATGTCGCCGCGATCGAACAATTTGCGCAGCAATGGGTCTTTCACCCGGCGAAGATCGCCCAGCGGCCCTGTGCAGTTGACGACGCGCGCCACCCGGAGCGTTTCGACCGCTTCGCGACCGCGCGGGCGTAGATCCACCTTCAACCCATCGCCGTCCGTCCGAGAGGCGACGACCTTCGCTGCACGGACTTCCAGTCTGCCCTGGGCGCGCAATGCGTCCAGTCGGGCGGCAACCTCCGGCGCGATGCGATGGCGGTGCACGTCCCAATAGGGGCGAAGGTGACGCAGAAAGCGGCTCCGTTCGGTCGCGCTGGCGGCACGCCACATATCCTGCGTAAAGGGGCGTAGTTCGTCCACCGCATTGCGCCAGCCAATTTCCACGGCGCGTGCGCGAACGGCATGGACCAGCGCGGAAGCAGGGCTATTCGGGCGGTCGCTACGCACGGCATAGGGCTGGGTCGGCGTATGGGCATAGGGGGAAAGGCCGCGCCGGGACAGGGCGATGATCCTGCCCTCGAAGCCGCTGCTTTCGAGGCTCAACGCGCAGTCCACCGCAGTGAGGCCGCTGCCCAGCAGCAGGACGCTGTCCCTTGCGGTCAAGCCCTCCCCAATGTCTGCAGCCCAGGGATCATTGACATAGGCGGGGCGCTGCTGGCCGACGAGGGCAGGCAGGTCATGCGGTGGCAGATTGCCCGCCGCGACCACCGCGACATCGGCCGCGACGGTGCCGCCGGACTTGAGCGCCAGAAATGCGCCATCCTCCGCTATGGTGAGGTCAATAACTTCGTCCGGGAGAACCGTCAGCCGTTCCCCTGCCGCCGTACGCATTTCATCCAGCATCGCGCAGAGATAGCCGCCATAGTCACGCCGCCGCGCAAAACTGCCTTCCTGTCCCAAACCCTGTGCCTGCAACCATTCGGTGAAATGGCGGGGCTGATCAGGCAGCGCGCTCATATTGGCGGCGCGGACATTGAGGACATGATCCGCCTGCGCTGCGCCATAGGCCAGGCCGCGCCCCAGTCGATCGGGCCGGCGCTCGATCAATGTCACCCGGACGGTGCCGTGTCGCAGCAGGTTGATGGCCAGCAGCACGCCGCTGAAGCCGCCGCCGACGACGGCGACATGGTCGACCCTCATCATGGATCAAGCATTTCTAATGGTTCTGGCAGCATTGCTTGTGGGACATATCTCTACTTCATGAATAGATAAAGAGGCATCTGCATTTGTCGGAAGGACGATTATGAGCCTGTTGCGGTCCTGGGGCCAGAGGTGGAATCAGTTGAGGAATGCCGCGCGACGCGAATTTTTGCGCGATCCCAATGTCGTGCTGTTCGAGCGCGGGCCGGAGCAGGCGGCCACATTAACGCATGAAGGCAGGGGTGGCCGCTAAGATGCTGTCAAGGCGCGCATTTGTGGGTGCGGGGACCGCGTCCTGTTTGCTCCTGGCTGGTTGCGGAGCAGGGAAGGGCGCCCGCCCGACCCTGCGCGTGTCGGTCACTGGCAAGGGCGAGGGCGATACCCGGCTGTTGTTCAAGGCCGCCGGCATCAAGCCGGAGGGATTCGACCTTGCCTATAGCGAATTTCAATCCGGCCATCTGGTCGTGGAGGCGCTGAACGGCGGTTCGCTCGATTATGGCGGGATGAGCGAGATTCCGCCGATCTTTGCAGCGGCATCCACCATCCAGAGCTTTCGCCAGATCGCGGTGGCGCATGGCGACGTCAACAACCAGGTCGTGCTGGTGCCCAAGGGATCGAAGGCAAAGTCCATCGCCGATCTCAAGGGCAAGCGCGTAGGCTATGTCCGCGCCACCACGGCGCAATATTTCCTGATCCGGATGCTGGAAGAAGTCGGCCTGAGCTGGGACGATATCAAGCCGGTCGCCATGGGCGTTTCGGATGGCGCAGCAGCCTTTTCACAGGGTGCGTTCGATGCCTGGGCGATCTATGGCTTTCCGATCCAGCGCGCCATTGCGACCGAAGGCGCACGCATTCTCAAGACGGCCTATGGCATATTATCGGGCAACTATCTTGTGTCGGCCCATGTCGATGCGCTCAAGGACCCGGACAAGACACAGATCATCCGCGAATATCTGGGCCTGGTGCAGAAAGCCTATGGCTGGGCAGTCAACAACCAGGAGGAATGGGCGGGCATCATCGCCCAGGATATCGGTGTGCCGCGCGACTATGTCGCCGACCAGTTCAAACGCAAGAGCGCGAGCTACGAGCTGCGACCGGTGAGCGATCAGGCCATCGCCTCACAGCAGCAGGTGGCGGACCTGTTCTTCCAGCAAAAGCTGCTGCCCAAGGCGGTCGATGTCCGCCCGCTGTGGGACGCCCGTTTCAACGACGCCATTCCCAAGAGAGTCTGAAATCATGGCAAGTCAGGCGATTATCCACGATCAAGTCACCAACCCGCTGTTCCCGGCAGTGAGCGCCGAGCGGCTCGACTGGCTGACGAAGCAGCTTGCCGAGACGGCGGAACATTATGATCGCAGCGCGGAGTTTCCCCGCGCCAATTTCGATCTGCTGGCGCAGGAAGGGCTGATCGGCCTTACCGTCCCCCGCGAACTGGGCGGGCAGGGCGCATCGCTTTCCGAAGCGATCCGTGTGCTGGGTGCGGTGGCGAAGGGGGAGCCGTCGACCGCGCTCATCCTTTTCATGACCTATCATTATCATGCGACGCCGGCACGGGCGCGCAACTGGCCGCAGGACATTTACGAGCGGCTGGCGCGCGAAGCCGTTGCAGGCCGTGGTCTCATCGGCGGTTTGCGCGTCGAGCCGGAATTGGGCACGCCGGTCCGGGGCGGACTGCCCGCCACGATCGCACGGCGCACGGCGGATGGCTGGTCGCTGAGCGGTACGAAAATCTATTCGACCGGCTCGACCGGCCTCGACTGGTTCTCGGTCTGGGCGAAGACCGATGAGGACAGCCCCCGTGTCGGCAATTTCCTGGTCCGATCCGATAGTCCGGGCATTACGATCGAACCGGTATGGGATCATCTGGGGATGCGTGCGACGGTCAGTCATGCCGTGCATTTCGCGGACACGCCCACCCCACTCGACCATGCGGTCGATATCCGCCCGCCCGAACAATGGGCGGCTGGCGCGGGCGATCCCAGTCTGGCGATCTGGAATGCGCTGTCCATCTCGACCATCTATGACGGCGTGGCACGGGCTGCGCGCGACTGGTTGCGCGCTTATCTCAATGATCGGGTGCCGACCAATCTGGGCGCGTCGCTCGCCACCCTGCCGCGCGTGCAGGAGAAGTTCGGCGAGATAGAGGCGTTGCTGCAGGTCAATCGCACCCTGATCCGTGATGCGGCAGCCCGCTATGATGGAGGTGATCCGCCAGGCGCGGTGGAAGTCAATAATATCAAATATCTGGCTACCGCTAACGCCATTCGGGCGGTGGAGATCGGCCTGGAGCTTACCGGCAATCCGGGGATCAGCCGGAAGAACCCGCTCGAGCGCCATTATCGCGATGTGCTGTGCAGCCGCATCCATTCGCCCCAGACCGACACCATATTGATCGCCGCCGGCCGCGCGGCATTGGGAAACTGACATGTCCCTGATTATCGCCAGCCAGTTGGACGCCGATTTCAACCGGGGCCTTGGCCAGCACCCGATCGCGCCGATTTTGATCGATGTCGCCGATGATGAGCCGTGGGCGGCGGCGAGCGAGGCCGATCTTCTGCTGATTCGACCTTCACCCGCCTGGCGGCAACCCACGGTTGTGCGCCCGCCCGTGTGGCCGGGTCGGCTGAAATGGGTCTATAGCGCGTCGGCCGGGATCGATTTCTATCCCGAATGGCTGCTCGACGCGCCGCTCGTCACATGTGGGCGCGGCGTTGCTTCCGATGAAATCGCCGATTATGTGATCGCCGCCATCTACGCCTATGCCAAGAATCTGGAGGCTGTGACCGCCCGCTCTCGGGCCGAATGGATCAACGTGCCCCTTGGCCGCGTGTCGGGTACGACGATCGGCGTCGTCGGGCTGGGCGCGATTGGCCAGTCGGTGGCGCGGCGCGGGCTGGCGCTGGGCGCGCAGGTTGTGGGCCTGCGTCGCTCCGGTGCGCAATCCAGCATCAGCGGTGTCGAGCATGTTCGCGATATAGAGACGCTTGTGGCGCGGTCCGACCATATCGTCATTGCTGTGCCGGCGACGGCGGAAACCCAGCATTTATTCAACGATGATCTGTTGCGGAAGGTCAAGCCTGGCGCGCATATCATCAATGTCGCGCGGGGATCAGTGATCGACCAGGAAGCGCTGGTGCGTGCGCTGGATGGCGAAAGCGGGCCGGGCTTCGCAACGCTGGACGTGACCGATCCCGAACCGCTGCCGGATGGGCATCCACTCTACACCCATCCGCGCGTGCGGCTGACGCCGCATATCTCCAGCAATCATACATTGGTGCGCCATCGCCTGCTGGAAAAGGTGCGGGACGATATATCGCGATTCGTACGAGGTGAGGCGCCGAGCGATATTGTCGATCCGGCGCGGGGATATTGACGATGTTGCGGCGGGACGGTTCAGAGCGCCTGAACCGTCTCCCGCGCCAGTTCGGCCAGCCGATTGGCGGCCTTGTCCAGCTTCTCGCCCGATCGCAGGATCGCCGCCACACGCGGCAGTTGCGGCAGCCGATCATGTTCCAGCGTGGGACCGTCCCCCAGGAACAGATGCGTGCGGCACGTGATACCCAGGCCCGCGCCCACGGCGGCCTTGAGCGTCGCCAGATTGGGCGTTTCCACCGCGATCCGCCATTGCAGACCCGCATCTTCCAGCCCACGGATAGCGGCTTCCCGGAAGCGGCATGGTTCTTCCAGCACGGCCAGCGGAATGATGTCCCGATCCGCCAATGCGGCGTCGCCATACCAGCTCATCGGTGCGACGGTCACGGCATGGCTGTCGTTGGGGGCGGCAAAGCCCAGCAGAATGTCCAGCTCCCGCCGCTCCAGCATCGTTTGCAACTCGGCCGTACCGGCGACGCGGGCATAGATTTGCGCATCGGGATGCAGTTCGGAAAAGCGCGACAACAGGCCGCTCAGCAGCGTGTCGGCAAAGTCCTGCACCATGCCGATCCGGGCAGGGCCGGCAAAGCGCCCGGCGCTGACGGCGGCCACCGCTTCATCATGCAGCAACAGCACCCGTCGTGCATAGTCGAGCAGGACTTCCCCCGCCGCCGTCAGGTTGAGCCGTCGGCCTTCCCGCAGAAATAGCGTCTGCTGCACCAGTTCCTCCAGACGCTTGATCTGAAGGCTGAGGGCGGATTGGGTCACGAACACCTGTTCCGATGCGTTGAGCATCGACCCTGTGTCGACGATCGCAACGAAGCTGCGCAGCAAATTGGTCGGTAAGTTGACCGGCACGATGGACCTCTTCGTAAAAGGATGGTGCCGATCCGGTGCCGGAAACGGCCAGTGTCGATAATAGGATGAGCGTCTATCGCCGATGCTTATATATCAATCAAAATAGTAGAGATTTATAGGATGAAGAAAAAACTTGGGCGGGCCGCTCCCCAGGCCAGAAACCACCGTTATCCGCGCTCATCCGCGCCACATCGGCGATGAAATACCATCTATGACGAATACTGATAGGTCGGCCTAGAAAAACTTAATTGAATGAGTAGACAAATCATGTTGGCTTATCCGGGATTTTACAAAAGGCCCGAACATGGCGGTTCTGACGATCAATGATGTTTCCAGCGCAAGGCGCGGCCGGTCGGCTTCCTCGGCCCGTGGCTTTTCGCTTTCCCGCTTCGGGGGGCGGTGGCTTTCTCCCCTTTTGTTGCTGTTGCTATGGGAGTTGGGGTCGCGCGTCGGGCTGATCCCGGAGCGTACATTGGCAGCGCCATCGACTGTGCTGGGCACGTTGATCGGAATGGTGGTTTCTGGCGAATTGCCGTCCAACCTGCTGGTGTCCTTCGCTCGCGTAGGTGTCGGGCTGCTGATCGGAGTTGGTCTCGGGCTGGGGTTCGGCGTGGTTGCCGGCCTGTCCAGAGCGGGGGAACTGGCGGTCGATCCACTGATGCAGATCAAGCGCACCATTCCGCCGCTGGCCTTGACGCCTTTGTTCATCGTCTGGTTCGGCATCGGTGAGACGCCCAAGGTGGCGCTGATCGCCTTTGCGACGATGTTCCCCGTCTATCTCAATCTCTACAGCGGCATTCGCAGCGTCGATCTGCGTCTGCTCGATGCGGCGAAGAGCTTCGGCCTTAGCCGCTGGGAGCAGGTTTGGCACGTCGTGCTGCCATCCGCCCTGCCGTCGCTTCTGGTCGGCCTGCGCTACGCCATCTCGATTTCGGTGCTGATTCTGGTCGTCGCCGAACAGATAAATGCATCCGCGGGGCTTGGTTATCTCATCAACAACGCCCGCGATTTCATGCGGACCGACATCATCGTCGTCTGCCTCATGGTCTACGCCATTCTCGGCCTTGGCGCCGACTGGCTGGTCCGCACCATCGAAGCCCGCGCCCTTATCTGGCGCCCCAGCATAGTGGAGCAATAAGCATGGACGCTCGCCTCGGTTTTTCCACGGTGGACAGTGCTGCCCACCAACCGCATCCCGACCCTGTCGTTCGCCTGCGCGACTTTAGTCGGCGCTTCGGCGCCAACACCATCATCGATGGCCTGGACCTCGACATCGCGCCGGGGGAGTTCATCGCGCTGCTGGGCCGGTCGGGTTCAGGCAAGACGACCCTGTTGCGGACGCTCGCCGGCCTTGATGAGGTGCGCGGTCAGGATGTCGAAGTGCCCGACTCGCGCGCCGTCGTATTTCAGGACGCACGCCTGCTGCCCTGGAAACCGGTCTGGAAGAATGTATCATTGGGCCTTCGTGGCGACCGGACGCGCGAACGTAGCGAGGCGGCGCTCAAGGAAGTGGGGCTTGGCCATCGTATCGATGCCTGGCCCCTGACTTTATCGGGCGGTGAAGCGCAGCGCGCCGCCCTGGCGCGCGCGCTGGTGCGTGAGCCAAAGCTGTTGCTGCTCGACGAACCTTTCGCTGCGCTCGATGCGCTGACCCGTTACCGGATGCACGATCTGGTCCTGTCGCTCTGGCGCGCGCACCAGCCGGCCGTGCTGCTTGTGACCCATGATGTGGAGGAAGCGATCGCGCTCGCCGACCGGGTGCTAGTGCTCGACAAGGGCCGCATCGTCGCCCAGGAACGCATCACCACCCCCCGTGGCGAGCGTGCCAGCTTTGCCGGTCGCCTGCGTGAAAAGCTGCTCTCCTATCTGGGTGGTGACGATCATGGCGACAGCGTGGTGCCGTTCGCCCCGATCGCGGAAGCTGCCGAATGACGGCACTCGCCGTTCTGGAGCGACCGGTCGATACGGGGCGGTTGCGCGGTTTCGTTACCGCTTTCGCGGATTTGCTGGCGGCGACGCGCGATGAGCAGGCGATATTGGAGAGTGGTCGTTCGCTTCTCGCTCGCCTGATCGCGACCGATGATTGGCTGCCGGAGGCGTTCACCCGTCCTGATCCGGACCGTTATCAGCAATATCTGCTCCACTGCGACAGCCGCGAACGGTTCAGCGTCGTCAGTTTCGTTTGGGGACCGGGCCAGGCGACGCCGATCCACGATCATACGGTCTGGGGTCTGGTCGGCGTGCTGCGCGGCGTCGAGAAGGTGGAGCGCTTTCGCCGCCTGCCGACCGGTGGACTTGTCGCGGAAGGCGAAGAGTTGCTGCGCGAGGGGGAAGTGGACGCCGTCTCTCCGCGCGTCGGCGACATTCATCGCGTGACCAATGGCCTTACCGACCGGCCGTCCATCAGCATCCATGTCTATGGCGCCAATATCGGCGCGGTCGAGCGGGCGACCTATGCCCCCGACGGCACGCCCAAGACCTTCATTTCGGGTTACGCCAACGGCGTGATCCCCAATCTCTGGGACAGATCGAAAACCGCATGACCACCGATACGCTTGAACGCATCCAGACTGCCACCCCGCAGGACATCCGCCACGCGCTGCTGGTCGGCAGCGAAATCGCCATCATCGATGTGCGCGAGGAACATGAATTCGCGCAGGGCCATCCGCTCTTCGCCGCGCAGATCCCGCTGCGCCGCATCGATGAGGAAGCGCGCTGGCGCATCCCGCGCCTGGACACCCCGATCGTCGTCTATGACAATGGCGAAGGGTTCGCGCGCAAGGCGGCGGTGCGTTTCGAGGGGCTGGGCTACACCCATGTTCGCGAGCTGGAAGGCGGCCTTTCCGCATGGCGCGACGCTGGCTTTGAATTGTTCGAGGACGTCAACAGCTACTCCAAGGCGTTTGGCGAGCTGGTCGAGCATCGCCGCCACACGCCCAGCCTCGCGGCGGAGGAAGTGCAGGCGTTGATCCGCGAAAAGGCCGACATCGCCATCCTCGATGCGCGCCGTTATGATGAATATAATGTGATGAACATTCCGACCAGCACCAGTGTACCGGGCGCCGAACTGGTATTGCGCGTACGGACGATCGCACCCGATCCCGATACGACGATCATCGTCAATTGCGCGGGTCGCACGCGATCGATCATCGGCGCCCAGTCGCTGGTCAATTCCGGTATTCCCAACAAGATTTTCGCGCTGCGTAACGGCACGATTGGCTGGACGCTGGCGGGCCAGGAGCTGGAAACCGGTCAGACCCGCGTCGCGCCGGAAGTCGATGATATATCGACCGAAGAAGCGCGCGCCTATGCCCGCGACGTCGCTTACCGCGCCGGGGTCAAACGGATCGGCTGGGCGGAACTGGAGGCGTTCAAGGCTGATACGGCGCGAACCCTCTATCTCTACGACGTCCGTCAGCCGCGCGAATTTGAGAGCGGCCATCTGCCAGGCTTCCGCAACGCGCAGGGCGGTCAGTTGGTACAGGAAACCGACCATAATGCGCCGGTACGCGGTGCGCGCATCGTCGTGGCCGACACGCTGGGGCCGCGCGCCGACATGACCGCATCCTGGCTGGCTCAGCTTGGCTGGGACGTGTCCGTGCTCGACGTCGACTGGACGGCCATCGCCCTGGAAAAGGGATCGGATGGCGCGCCCTCTCCGCGCGGGCCGGAGGGCCGCTACAAGCGCCCTTATGAGGGCACCGACAACAAGGCGGCTGCCATGCAGGCCTATCTCGACTGGGAATATGGCCTCGTCGCTCAATTGGAGCGTGACGGCACCCACGGCTTCTACGTCATTTGATATTGAGGAGGCGCATATGAGCGTCAAGTTCATCGGTTATATCGGCTTCAACAACGGGTCGGAGACCCAGTCGGCGGTGCGCAGTCGTGCGCTCGACACGGATTATGTGAATGCGGCGGCCAAGGCGCAGGAAGAGGGCGGCTTCGACCGCGTTCTCATCCCCTTCGGGTCCAACAGCCCGGAAAGCCAGATCGTCGCAGCCCATGCGGCGGCGATCACGACGAAGCTGGGCTTCCTGGTTGCGCACCGGCCCGGCTTCACCCAGCCGACCGTGGCCGCGCGCCAACTTGCCACGCTCGATCAGCTTTCGGGCGGCCGTGTGGCTGTCCACATCATCACCGGTGGCGCTGACGAGGAAATGGCACGCGATGGCGATACGCGGACGGTCAAGGCGGAACGCTATGCCCGTACCGACGAATATCTGACCGTCCTGCGGCAGGAATGGACGGCAGCCCAGCCGTTCGACCATCAGGGCAAATATTATGATATTCGTCAGGCATTCAGCGCGATCAAGCCGGACAATCTGCCGGTCTTCTTCGGCGGGTCGTCGGATGACGCGATCGAGGTCGCCGGTCGCCATGCCGATGTCTATGCACTCTGGGGCGAAACGCTGGAGGCGGTGCAGGATACGGTTCGCGCGGTACGCAAGTCGGCGGCGCGCTATGGCCGGGACCCCGGCTTTTCGCTCTCGCTGCGTCCGGTGATCGCCGATACCGAAGAAGCCGCCTGGAAACGCGCGGCCGAGATTGAGGAGCAGGTGCGTGAGAATCGCGTTGCCGCCGGCCTGCCGATCAGCGGCCATCGTCCGCCCAATGCCGGGTCGCTGCGCTTGCTCGACACCGCCAGCAGCAACCGGCGCGATACGCGCCTGTGGACCGGCGTTGCGGCGCTGACCGGTGCGGCGGGCAACAGCACGGGCCTGGTCGGCACGCCGGAGCAGGTCGCGGACGCCATGCTCGATTATTATGACATCGGCATCGACCATTTCCTGATCCGTGGCTTCGATCCGCTGGGCGATTCCATCCTCTATGGCCGCGAACTGCTGCCGGTCGTTCGGCGCAAGGTCGCCGAACGCGAGGCGTCTGGCCTCGCGCTGGCGGGCTGATCGATGGCCAAGAAGACTGTCGCCATCCTGTCGGCGACCCTTATCGCGGTGGCGGGCATCGGGCTCGCCGCCGCGAATTTTCGTGGCGGCGATGACAAGGTCTTGCGCGTTGCGAACCAGAAGGGGCAGGTCAAGGCGATGATGATCGCATCGGGCGTGCTCAAGGACGCGCCCTATACGGTCGAATGGTCGGAATTTCCCGCCGCGCAACCCTTGCTTGAGGCTGTGGGCGGCGGTGCGGCCGACCTGGGCCTGGCCGCCGATGCGCCCTTCATCTTCGCCTATCAGAGCGGCAGTCCGGTCAAGGCCATCGCCGTGCAGGCTCCGGCCAACCAAGCGGCGGAAGCGCTGGCCGTCCTGGTGAAAAATGGCTCTTCAGTGAAGAGTGCGCAGGATCTGGTCGGCAAGTCGATTGCGACCACGCGCGGTTCGATCGGCCATCATCTGCTGCTCCAGGCGCTGGAGCGGGCCGATATCCCGGTGGACAAGGTGCATGTTACTTTCCTGCCTCCGGGCGATGCCAAGGCGGCATTCGACAGTGGATCGATCGACGCCTGGGCTACCTGGACGCCCTATACCAACGTCGCGATCAAGGAAGGCGCGCGCGCGGTGATCGACGCCAAGGACTATGGTCTCCCGCTCTATATCGACATCGCTCATGCGGATTCCATCGATCCTAAGCGCGCCTTGCTGGCGGATTTCCTCCAGCGCGAAGCCAAGGCCGTCGCCTGGGCACGCGCGCATCCAGACCAGTTCGCGCAGGTTCTGGCGAAGGAAACGGGCCTGCCACTGGATATCGCTCGCGCCAGTTTCGATCGGAACAACCGCGTGTCGCAACCGATCGACGGCAAGATCATCGCGCATGAGCAGGCGATTACCGCACGTTTCCGGAAGGCTGGTCTAACCGACGGCAAACGCGCTGTCGCCGAAGCATTCGATGTCAGTTTCGGCAAAGGTGGGAAAAATAATAAGTTTTAAGATGAAAAGAAGATCTAAAGTTTAGCTTTAATCATAGATTGAAGCGCGAAGTCGTTATTCAACAAAATAAGTAGAAAATACATGATCCCTCGGAGAATATTTGGGGGTATATAATTATGAAACATAACGGGTCATATCTCACAACTACCGCGATTGTGGGCGTTCTGCTCTCCAGCGTACCGTTGGCGGCGCAAACGATCGTTGCGCCTCAAGCGGCCGTCGGTGACGCCTCCGATGCCGCCGGTACGATTATCGTTACCGGCGTGCGCGGGGCGCCCCGCACCATTGCAGAAAGCCCCGCGCCGATCGACGTGGTCAGCGCGGATAAGTTGCAGGCGACCGGTTCGGCCGAGTTCGGAGAAGCGCTGTCCAAGCTGCTGCCCTCGCTCAATTTCGGATCGACCCATGCCGGTGTCTTCTCGATCGGTCGCCCCGTTACCAATCGCGGCCTGGCACCCGCCTATACGCTGGTGCTGGTCAACGGGAAGCGACGTCACAACGGCGCCTTCCTCAGCAATTCGACCGCAGACACGTCCGGCGCCAACCCTGTCGACATCGACCTCATTCCGACCAGCGCCATCGACCGGATCGAGGTGTTGAAGGATAGCGCCGCCGCCCAATATGGCACGGATGCAATCGCCGGTGTCATCAACATCCAACTCTCCGAGAAGGAAGGGCTGGGCGGCGATTTCACCTATGGCACGCTCTACGACGCCAATGGCAGGCCGGACAGTTGGAAGGGGACGATCCGCTATGGCACGAAGATCGGTGACGACGGCGGCTTCCTGACCTTGAGCGGCGACATCCGCAAGCGCGGTGGCGCCTGGTGGAACCTGCCCGCGACCGACACCAACCTCTACGGCCTGCCCGCCGGCCGCACGATCGACCAGGTGGTGGCGACCAGCGGTCTGACCCGTGCGCAGGTGGAGGCCAATATCGCTGACGCCAATGCCCGCAACGCGCAATGGAACCGCGACGGTGCGCATAATGGCGACCCGCAGATCAAGGCGTTCAACCTCAGCTATAATGCGCAATTGCCGGTGACGGACAATGTCACGCTCTACAGCTTCGGTACTTATGGCGAACGCGACGCGCAGATTGGCAATAATTTCCGCCGTCCCAACAGCACCGCCGATTTCACGGCACTGTTCCCGGACGGCTATTATCCGCTCAACAATATCGACGAGAATGATTTCCAGTTCGTCGGCGGTCTGCGCGGAACGCTCGTGGGATGGGATTATGACATCTCCTCCTCTTTCGGCCGCAACGCCAGCCGCCAATATTCGAAGCTCTCCGTGCGCCCGTCGCTCGGACCGGACAGTCCGACCTATTGGCCCAATCTCGCCAATTTCGAGTTCCGCCAATGGACCCACAATATCGACCTGACACGTGAGTTCGACATCGGCTTCGCCAAGCCGCTGCAAGTGTCGATCGGTGGCGAATATCGGCTCGATCGGTTCCGCACCTTCGCCGGCGATCCGCTCGCCTATGAGGATGCGACCTACACCTTCAAGCCCGGCGACCAGCAATATGACTGGAATGTCGGGCGCGTCGCTTCCCCGGTGGTGCAGGGCGCGATCGTCCTTTCGCCTGCGGATGAAGCGGACATCAGCCGAAAAGTCTATGCCGGCTATATTGATCTAGGCCTCTATCCGACCGACGCCTGGTATATCGGCGCGGCCATTCGCGCCGAACATTATAGCGACGGTTCGGGCAGCCCGGTCGGCCTGAAGCTCAACAGCCGCTATGAGATCAGCCCGGCGCTCGCCATTCGCGGCACGGTCGGCACCGGCTTCCGCGCGCCGTCGCTGACCCAGATCGGCTATGCGCAGACGGACGGGCGCACATCCTCCTTCTTCAACCCGGCGACGGGTCAGACCGAATTGCGCCCCACCGTCGCCAAGCTGGTAACGGCGGATTCGACCGTCGGTCAGTTGCTGGGCGCCAAGCCACTCAAGGCGGAAAAGACCTGGAATGCCGGCCTCGGCCTTGTCTTTACGCCCTTGCCGTCGCTATCGGTGACGCTGGACGGCTATTATATCCGGATCAAGGATCGGATCGAGCGTACAGGCCGCCTGTTCGGCACTGGCATTTCGGCTATCCTCGCCGCGAACGACCTGTCCGATATCGAGCAGGCGGAATATTTCATTAACGCCGCGGACACCGAAACCAAGGGCTTCGACCTGGTTGCCGACTATAGTCGCAACCTGGGCGATCTTGGCAAGCTGGGTCTGACCGTCGCCTTCAACTATTCCAAGACCAAGGTGACGGATGTCGTCGCCACGCCGTCGCAACTGTTCGACGCCAATGGCAATTCGCTGCTGGGCGCGGGATCGGTATTCTTCGGCGGCGACAAGATCGGCGAGCTGGAAGTGCTCCAGCCGCATACCAAGCTGGTCAGCACGCTCAATTGGTCGAAGGGCATTTTCGGCCTCAGCCTCACTGCCACCCGCTATGGCAAATATACGCAGCGCACGGCGGCGGGCGACGATCGCTATTTCGGGGCGAAGATCATCACCGACGCCAGCATCAGCGCAAAGGTGACGTCGTTCGCGACGCTCTCGGTCGGCGCCACCAACCTGTTCGACGTTCGCCCCGAAACCAACGGGCCGGGCAATCCCCAGACGGGCCAGGGCTATTACGGCCCGTCGCCCTTCAACCCCGCAGGCGGCTATTATTATGGAAGGATCGCACTTGCTTTCTGATCGCCGGACTTTCCTTGCCGGCGCTGCTGCGCTCGGTCTCGCCGCGTGCGGCGGGGCCGGGAAGGGCGGTCGCACGAAACTGGTCCTGGGCGATCAGGTCCACCTGCTTCAGTCGAAGGCGGAGGCGGCGGGCACTCTCAACAATCTGCCCTATGATATCGAATGGGCGGAGTTTGTCGGCGCCGCTCCGCTGCTGGAGGCGTTGAACGCGGGGGCAGTCGATACTGCCATCGCGGGCGATCTGCCGGTGGTGCTGGCAGCGGCGGCGGGCGCACAGCTCAAGATCGTCGCCGGCGCGCTGTCGTCCACCAGGGATATCGGCATCCTCGTGCCGCCCGGTTCACCGATCCGGTCGGTTGCGGGGCTGGCGGGCCATCGCGTCATCGTATCCAGCGCGCGGGGCAGCATTTCGCACTATCTGCTGCTCGAAGCGCTCAAGGAAGCGAAGCTGGACCGGCGCAAGGTCGATATCGGCTTCATGCTGCCCAATGACGCCGCCGCCGCCTTCGCGGCTGGACGGATCGACGCTTGGGCGACCTTCGGCACCTATCAGATCGCGGCGCAAGAACGTGGCGCGCGGCTGCTGCGTGACGGACAGGGGATCAATACCGGCCTGGGCCTGCTCGCCGTGTCGCAGACTGCGCTGGACGATCCGGCCAAACGCGCTGCGTTGCGCGATATCGTCAGCCGGCTAAAACAAGCCAGTATCTGGGCGCAGGCCAATACCGAAGCCTATACCCGCATTTTCGCCAAACAGACGAAGATGGACCCGAAACTGGCCGCTCTGGTGGTGAAGTCGCAGAACCCGCTGCTGATCGCGCCCGACGCGGCGGTGGTAAAACCGTTGCAGCGGGTCGTCGATCGTTTCTATGCCGATGGCGAATTGCCCGCCCATGTGAATGTGGCCAGCATCGTCGATCCGGGC
Source organism: Sphingobium sp. BYY-5 (assembly GCF_022758885.1). Classification (NCBI taxonomy): domain Bacteria; kingdom Pseudomonadati; phylum Pseudomonadota; class Alphaproteobacteria; order Sphingomonadales; family Sphingobiaceae; genus Sphingobium; species Sphingobium sp. BYY-5. Next base: position 282,952 of record NZ_JALEBH010000002.1, on the reverse strand, counting down.
ATCTTCCCGGCATGAGCGCCGCTGTCCGACTCTTCAGAAATCCTCATTGGGCGGCATGGAACCGCCTCCCTACACTTGTCCGCAAAGGAGCATCGCCATGGCTACAGTCTTGAAGGATGATCGTTTCCGCCATTCGGGCATCAGCGAAGCGGAATGGAAAGCCCGCGTCGACCTGGCTGCTTTCTATCGCCTCTCCGCCCTCTATGGCTGGGACGACTTCATCTATACCCATATCTCCGCCCGCGTGCCGGGGCCGGACCATCATTTCCTCATCAATCCCTTTGGCCTGATGTTCGATGAAATCACGGCGTCCAGCCTGGTGAAGGTCGACCTCGACGGCAATGTGATCGGGGAAAGCGACTATGGCATCAACTATGCCGGATACGTGATCCATAGCGCGATCCACGGCGCGCGTGACGATGCCCATTATATCGCGCATTTCCACAGCGCGGACGGCATGGCAGTCTCCGCCCATGCGGAAGGACTGCTGCCGCTCAACCAGCGCGCGCTCGCCCTCATCCCACGTCTGTCCTACCATGATTATGAGGGCGTCGCGCTCAACCTGGATGAGCGGGAAAGGCTGGTCGCGGATCTGGGCGACACCAAGGTCATGCTGCTGCGCAACCATGGCACGCTGGCCCTGGGCGCGACACCGGGCGAAGCGTTCAGCGGCATCTATCATCTGGAGGAAGCCTGCAAGGCGCAGGTGCGCAGCCTTTCCATCGGTCGCGATAATGTGCTGATCGCACCCGAAGCCGCGCAAGAGGAAGTCCGCCGCCAGATGAGTCGCGAACGCAAGCCGGTGGAAGGTGCCAAATCCCATTACGACCTCGTCTGGGAAGCGGCGCTGCGCAAGGCGGAGCGTCAGTCGCCCGGCTTCGACGCCTGACCGACCGGGAAGCCTGATGTCTCAACGCCAACTCAAACTCGGTCTCGTGCCCACGGGCGTCGGCGGTCCCGGCGACAGCAATCGCTGGCTGGACACCGACATCCCACTCGACGCCAGCGTCAATATCGACTGGTATATCGATATCGTGCGGCAGGCGGAGGCGGCCAAGTTCGACCTGGTGTTCATTGTCGACAGCCAGTTCATCACCGCCAATTCGCCGCCGCATTATCTCAATCGGCTGGAGCCGCTGACCCTGTTGTCGGCGCTGGCGGTGGCGACCAAGCATATCGGCCTCGTCGGCACGCTCACCACTTCCTATAATGACCCGTTCAATCTTGCCCGCCGCTTCGCTTCGGTCGACCTTATCAGCAAGGGACGCGCGGGGTGGAACGTCGTCACCAGCGGGGACGCGGGGACGGCGGGCAATTTCAGCCTGCCCGAACATTTCGACTATGATACGCGCTATCGTCGTGCCGTTGAGTTTCTTGATGTGGCGCGGGGCTTATGGTCGTCCTGGGAGGAAGGGGCGTTGGTCCGCGATCGGGCGACCGGCCAGTTCCTCGACGCCGACAAGCTGCACTGTCTCGACCATCGCGGCGAATTTTTCCAAGTCGTGGGGCCGCTCAATATCCAGCGATCGCCCCAGGGCGAGCCGGTGATCTTTCAGGCGGGCGACAGCGATCAGGGGCGTGATCTTGGCGCCACCATTGCAGACGCCATCTTCACCCACGCCGCGACGATCGAGCAGGGCCAAGCCTTCTATGCGGACATCAAGGGACGCGCCACCCGGCAAGGCCGCGATCCCGACCAGATCGTGATCCTGCCCGGCTTCTTCGTCTATATCGGTGATACAGACGCGCAGGCGCAGGAGATTGAGCGCCACTATCGCAGCGTCGATCAGAGTTTCGACCAAGCGCTGGCGGAGTTTGGCCGCCCGTTCGGCTGGCATGATTTTCGCCAGTATGATCCGGACGCGCCTTTCCCGGTAGAGGCGCTGGAACATGCAAAGAGCAGCTTCTACACGCAGGCGAAGAAGATCACGGACCAGGCGGCCGAGCAGGGCCTGACCTTGCGTCAGGCGGTGGAGCGGGTCCGTGCGGGGCGCGGCAGCCCCTTCGTTGGGTCGGCCGAAACGGTAGCGAACGAGATACAGCGCTGGTTCGAAAGCCGTGCGCTCGATGGTCTCAATGTCCATCTTGGCCATCCCGCGCAGTTCAGGCGTTTCGTCGAGGAGGTTGTTCCCATCTTCCAGCAACGCGGCCTGTTCCGCACCGAATATGAGGCCGGCACGTTGCGCGGCAATCTGGGTCTTCCCGTGCCGGTGGATCGGCGTCGGTCGCTTCAGACGCATCGCGACGCCGCCTGAATCTATAAAAATTCATCGACGCTCCCCGGCCAACTCTCATTGGCGGGGGGCACTGGCTGTTGCCACTATGGTCCTGACCGCAAGGAGACCATGATGGCGACACTTCTCACCGATACGCTCAAGACCCGTTATGCCGCGTTGCAGGCGGAGCGGGAGCGTAGCTGGACCGCCGCGCAACTGGAGGGGAATGCCCGTCAACGCGCCCAACTGATCGAGCGCTTCGACCCGACAGCAGTCGCGCAGCCCGGCACTATTCTCCCGCCCTTGACCTTCGCCGAAGTCGATGGCGGACATCTCAGCCTTGATGCGCTGACAGCCAGTGGACCGGCGTTGTTCCTTTTCTTCCGCTTCGCCGGCTGTCCGGCCTGCAATATTGCGCTGCCTTATTATGCGGAGAATCTATACCCTGCGCTCAAGGAACTGGGTATCCCACTCATAGCGCTCAGCCCGCAGCAACCCGACCGATTGAGGGATATCAAGAGGCGTCATGAGCTGCCCTTTGCCGTTGCCACTGATACGGACAACGGCTTTGCCCGACTATTGGATATCAGCTTCGTCCCGGACAATCGGCCATCGCCGCCGCCTGCCGGATGGATTGGTGAAGTGACCGGCACCAATAGCTGGGAATTGCCGCAGCCGGCCGCCGTGCTGGTCGGGCCGGGGCGCCGTGTCGAATGGCTGCATGTCAGTCCGGACTGGCTGGACCGGCCGGAGGCCGAAGAGATATTACGCCACATCACGCCGCACCTGTCCTGAATCAGGTCGTCCGGCCTGCACCGCGAGGCCGGACAATCTTCGCCGCGCGGGCAATGTCGGATCATGCCAAGCTGTGCATCGATCGTGCGCGCATTTGGTTTGGACCCGCTGTCGGCCAAAGCCTATCTCCACTCCATCAACGCTGGCCGGGCCAGTCGTTCGGGAGAGGAGAATTAGCGACATGAGCCATTTTAGCCCCAATGATCTGGCACGCCAACTGGGCCAGGGGCTATTGTCCTTTCCGGTTACGCATTTCGATGCACAGGGCGCATTTCAGGAAGGCCCCTATCGCGATCATTGCGGCTGGATGCTGGAGCGCGAATTGAGCGGCCTGTTTGCGGCGGGCGGCACCGGCGAGTTCTTCTCGCTGACCCCGGCCGAAGTGGCGCAGGTGGTTGCGGCGGCGGTCGCCCAAAGCAATGGCCGCATTCCCGTCATCTCCGGCTGTGGTTATGGCACCGCGATCGCCACCGGCATTGCGCGCGACGCGGAGAAGGTGGGCGCGGACGGTCTGCTTCTCCTCCCCCCCTATCTTATGAACAGCAAGCAGGAGGGGTTGGCCGCGCATATCGAGGCTGTCTGCCGCGCCACCGGGCTGGGCGTCATCGTCTATAATCGCGACAATGCCATCGTGAATGACGAGACGCTGGCGCGTCTGTGCGATCGCAATCCCAATCTCATCGGGTTCAAGGACGGGGTTGGCGATATCGAACTCATGACCCGCATCTATGCCCGCATGGGCGACCGGCTGACTTATATTGGCGGGCTACCGACGGCGGAAACCTTCGCCACGCCCTATCTCACCATGGGCGTCACGACTTATAGTTCGGCTATCTTCAACTTCATGCCAGAATGGGCGCTAGCCTTCTACCGGGCAGTGCGCGCCGGGGATCAGACCCATGTCATGGATCAGCTACGCAATTTCGTTCTTCCCTATATCGCCCTGCGTGACCGGGGGCGGGGCTATGCCGTGTCGATCGTCAAGGCGGGGATGCGCATCATCGGTCGCGATGCCGGTCCTGTCCGATCGCCGCTCACAGACCTGTCGGCGGAGGAAGAGGCGGAGTTGCGCGCGCTCATCGAACGCGCCACGGCGTGACCGGCCGGCAGTGACTTGCGGGTTCAGCACGGATAGTCTGGCATGATGTTCGAACTCAGCCAGCTCCGTTGCTTCGTCGCCGCCGCCGAAGAACTGCATTTCGGCCGGGCCGCCCAGCGGCTCAACATGACGCAATCGCCCTTGAGCCGCCAGATCCAGTTGCTCGAACGCATATTGGACGTGCAGCTTCTGGAACGCACCAGTCGACAGGTAAGCCTCACTCCGGCGGGGAGCGTTTTCCTGATCGAGGCGCGTCGGATCGTTCGCCTGGCCGACAGCGCGGCCCTCTCCGCTCGGCGCGTTGCGAAAGGCGATGCCGGGCGGGTTGCCATCGGCTTCACGGCTGTCTCCAGCTACAATATAGTTCCCCGCATCGTTGCGCAGGCGAGGGCCGTCCTTCCCAATATCGAGTTGGAACTGCGGGAAATGGTGTCGGGCGATCAGGTCGATGCCCTGCTTACCGGCCTGGTGGACATCGGTTTCGTCCGTCCGCCGGTCAATCGTCATGAGTTCGACAGCGCCTGCGTCCTGCATGAGCCTCTGTTCGTCGCCCTCCCACCCGGCGACCCGCGCAAGGCGATGGCGGCGCTCACACCCGCCGATTTCGATGGCCAGCCGCTCATCATGTATTCGCGACAGGGCGCTGCCTATTTTCACAATATGCTGGAAAATCTGTTTAATGACGTGGCGGCCGCCCCGCTCTATGTCCAGCATGTGACACAGATTCATTCGATGCTGGGTCTGGTCCATGCTGGGGTCGCCCCCGCCATCGTGCCCGAAAGCGCGACCGGTTTGCATATGAGCGACGTCCATTTTCGTCGCCTGATGACGCCGCAGGAAAAACCGGTCGAACTGCACATGGCCTGGCGGCGTGACAACAGGAATCCCGCGCTTCCCGCCATGCGACAATTATGCACGGAAATGACGACATGATCCCAATCGGTCGCCGCATCCTGCTCGCCGGGCTGGCGGCCAGTCCGATCGCGGCATCGGCGACGCGCTCACCTTCCAGCCCGGTCGCGCGAACGCGATATGGCCGGATACGCGGCACGATCGAAAAGAATGTGTTCGTCTTCCGCGGCGTTCGCTACGGTGCCGACACGGCCACTACCCGTTTCCACCGGGCCGCCCCGCCGATCGCTTGGCAAGGCATAACGGATGCCACACGCTATGGCCCAGCCGCGCCACAGACCAGGGCGTCCGAACCTACATCCGAAGACTGCCTGTTCCTCAATATATGGACTCCCGCGCTGGATGCGGGAAAGCGTCCGGTCATGGTCTATCTCCATGGCGGCGGCCATGCCCATGGATCGGGCAGCGACCCGCTCTATGACGGCGGCAATCTCGTCCGGCGCGGCGATGTCGTGGTGGTGACGCTCAATCACCGGCTGGCGGCGATGGGCTATGCTTATCTTGCCCAGCTTGGCGGGCCGGCGGAGTCCGGCAATGTCGGTAATCTCGACATCATTCTCGCGCTGCAATGGGTGCGGGACAATATCGCGAATTTTGGCGGCAATCCGGATCGTGTGATGATCTTCGGCCAGTCGGGCGGCGGTGCGAAGGTGGTGACGCTGATGGCGATGCCCGAAGCGCGCCCTCTCTTCCACGCCGCCGCCACGATGAGCGGCCAGCATGTCACCGCCGCCGGCCCCATGCACGCCACCGCCCGCGCGAAGGCATGGATGGAGAAGGCCGGTGCACCTGACATAGCCACGCTGATGCAACTGCCGATAGACGGGCTGGTCGAAGCTATGGCGATGACCGACCCGTTGGAAGGGAAGGGGGAGATCAGCTTCACGTCCACCCTGGACCATGGCGTCCTGCCGCGCCACCCATTCGTGCCGGACGCTCCGCGCGAGGCGGCGCATATCCCGCTGATCGTCGGGAATACCCATGATGAAACCGCGCTCTGGATCGAGAAGAGCTTGCGTGCGGGTGACACGAACTGGGACAATCTGCCCGAACGGCTGGCGCGCGAGACGGTCAAGGATCTTGCACCCGATTATGTGATCCGCCGCTATCGCGAACTTTATCCCGGCCGTACACCCGGCCAAATCCTGCTCGCAGCGTCGACAGCGGGGCGCTCCTGGCCTGGTCATCTTATCCAGGCCGAAGAACGCGCCCGCATCGGCGCGCCGACCTGGATGTATCAGCTCGATTTTCCTTGCCCCGAAGCGGGGGGAATATTGGGCGCTTTCCACACGCTCGACATTCCTCTGGTGTTCGACAATGTCGATGCACAAGGTTCTCGTATCGGTGTCAGTCCCGAAGCGCGGCGTCTGGCCGGGCAGATGGCGGATGCCTTCATCGCGCTGGCCCGGACGGGCGATCCCAATTGCCGATCCATTCCGCAATGGCCGCAATTCACCCTCGACCAGCGTCCAACGATGATCTTCGATCGCACCGTGCGCATCGAAAATGATCCGCGCCGGGAAGAACGGCTGCTCTTCGCCGTCGCCCCCTATATCAAGCCGGGTGGATAGATAAAGCAGCCCGCATGGGAAGGGGACGTCATCGATCCCAGGGGAAGGCCAAAGTCGGCCGGTTCGCAAAGCGCGTCATCGCCAATGCCAACCGCACGCCGCATCCCGGCTCCAGCCGCAGCGTGAAATCCCGTTTTCCGACAGCAACGGTCCGTCCATTCATCGTGACCGCATCGATCCGATGCTCGGCATAGGCACCCCCCTGAACCGTCACGGTTCGCGCCTGCTGCCCCAGGTTCACCAAAGTTACCTCGGTCTCGCGATCCACCAACCGGTGAACCAATGCGCCAACATCCGCCGGTACGCCTGCCCGCCGTGCCACCGGGTCGAAATAGCGCAACCGGCAATGCAGCGGCACGCCACCTTGAGACGGCGAGCTTTTCGACCAGGGTGGCCGCGCAATATGCAGTCCGCCGGTCATTAACTGGACCAGACTCTTGACGCTGGCCGGGTTGATATCGATCGGCCAATCCGCGAGCCGCGTCTGTGGCGTGCTATCGTCCCTTTCCCGTGCGGCCACGCGATCGGCAACCCGCTTCAGATCCACGCCCAGCGCCTGAACCGGATAGTCTGCATTGCGCCCTTCGAGGAAATCGATCCATGGATCATCGCCCGCAAGTTCTCGATCTTCACCCTTTTGCGACATATACCAGATTTCGAAGCCATTGACGCGATAACGCCCGGGTTTCCAGCCATACCAACCTTGGGCACCATACATGGTGGGCGCGCTTAGCACCCCGTCCACGTTGCGGGACGCATCGTTGAGCCGTGCCGTGTGCCGCCGCCAGAGGTCGATGAAGCCGAGATCGCCGCTCATCACGACGCCGCCCATGAAGGTCGTGATGGACCGGGGCACGCGATTGCGATCTTCCCGCTTCCCGGTTTGCGGTACGACCGGGGAGAAACCCCAACCGTAGATGCCCTTCCACCAGTCGCCGCCGACTGTACCATCGGGTCGGACGAAGCTCGGTAGCAGGCCGTCATTCTTTGCCGCCCGATCGGCCCAGGCGGACAGATAGTCCAGCGCCCAGGTGCGGAACCGCTCCCCGCCGCCCAGCGCATAGGCGTTGAGGCCCAATGTCGTCGCTTGCAGGTTCAACGGATTATCGCCGATCACATCGCCATATTCGGCATAATGATCGAGCGTCTCCTGATAGGTTGTTTCCCCATGCTCCATGTGAAAGGGAGCGGGGTCGAACGGATCGCCCGCCCAGTCGAGCGATGTCGCCTGGCGCAGCATCGGCCCCCGGCTGCCGTTCAGCAGGCTGCGCATCATTTTCAGGCGCGGATCATAGTTGGGCGCGTCAGGATCGCGTCCGGTGTAGAAATCGGCGTAACGCCGCGTTCGCGCCAGCAGCTTCGCATCGCGTGGGATGGACAATCCCATGAGGTTGAAGCTGGTCAACCCCTCCGCATTATGCTGCCAGTCCATTTGCGTGGGGAATTCGCGATAATACATGCCCTGCCGCGCAATCGGTACGTCGATGGTGCGGGCGGCCGTGAACTGGCGCAGATGCCCTTCCCAAAAACGACTGGCGAGCGTCCTGATCCTGTCGCTGCCACCCAGCGCGTGGAGCAGGAACCAATCGTTGGTCGCTTCCGCCGCGTCGTCGGGACCATCATTCGCACCCCAGCGCTCAAATATTTTGAGGCGGTCGTGGCTGTCCACATATTGGGCGTAGAAGGCTTCGCAAGCGGCCAGATTGGCGTCCAGCAACTGTCGTTGCATCCTGGCCCATTCCGGTGCCGGCATCGGCCTGTCCGCCACCAGCATCGCCGGAACCGTTCGCGCCTGCGCGGGGAGGGCAAGGACCGCCGTACCGCCCAAAAAGGCGCGTCGATCGACCCGCATCAAGCCAGCTCCAGCCGACGGATCGGCCCGACAATGACGGTGAAGGCGAAGATGGTGAGCAGGCAATGCACGCCTACGAACATCAGCGCGAGGTCGAATGATCCGGTCGCCGCGACGATATAGCCGACGACGATCGGCGTCACGATGCCGGCCATATTGCCGAACATGTTGAACACGCCCCCCGACAGGCCTGCAAGCTGTTTAGGCGCGACATCGGCCATCACTGCCCAGCCGAGCGACGCAATCCCCTTGCCGAAGAAGGCGACCGCCATCAGCGTCACCACCAGCCATTCGGCCTCCACCCAGACGCAGGCGATGATGAGCGTCGCCAGCGACATGCCCATCACCAGCGGCGTCTTGCGCGCCAGGTCCAGCGATCCGGTGCGCTTGAGGATGAGGTCGGAGCAATAGCCGCCGGCAAGGCCTCCGACAAAACCGCACAGCGCGGGCGCGGCGGCGGCGAAGCCTGCCTCCATGATATTGAGGCCGCGTTCCTTCACCAGGTAGATGGGAAACCAGGTGACGAAGAAATAGGTCAGCACATTGATGCAATATTGGCCGAGATAGATGCCCAGCATCATACGGTTTGCCAGCAATTGCCGCACATTCGACCATGTGAAGGTCGGCGTGCGCGCCGCCCCGGCGCCGGCATCCTCCATGTGGATCAGGCCGCCGCCTGCCTCGATATGCGCCAGTTCCGCCGCGTTGATTCCGGGATGGCGGGCGGGGCTGTGAATATAGCGCAGGAACAGGGCGGTCGCGACCAGCCCCAATGACCCCATCACCCAGAAGACCGAGCGCCACCCGAAACTGTGGACGAGCCAACCCATGAGCGGCGCGAAGGCGACGAGCGAGAAATATTGCGCGCTGTTGAAGATGGCCGAGGCGGTGCCCCGTTCGGCGCCTGGGAACCAGGCCGCCACCAGCCTTGCATTGCCAGGGAAGGAGGGGGCTTCGGCTGCGCCGACCAGAAAACGCAGCGCGAACAGGGTCGCCACCACCGGCAAGCCGGCGATCAGGCCGACCGTTCCCTGTATCGCGGTGAAAAGCGACCAGATGGCGATCGCGGCGGCATAGATTTTCTTGGTTCCGAACCGGTCAAGCAAGGCGCCGCCGGGAATTTGCGCCAGCACATAGGACCATGCAAAAGCGGACAGGATGAAGCCGGTCTGCACTGGCGAAAGGCCCAGTTCGCCACTCGCGGCATTGCCCGCGATCGAGAAGGTTGCGCGATCCGCATAGTTGATCGAGGTGATTATGAAGATCAGCGCGATGATCTTGTAGCGCACATGCGTAGCGCGCGCGGGAGTGGGGGAAACTGCGACGGCCTCGGTCAAAACGCTCTCCGCATAGGCGCCGCCCGTCTGTGGGAGCGGTCGGGGGTGGACGCAGACGCTAGACCGACAAGGCGGCCGGGTCCAAGTCCAAATGTAGCATGATTCAGCCATGACTTGGCTTGATCGAGCAATGGATACCGGTGTCTTTCCCGGATCAGTGCAAGTCGTGCATCGATTCATGCCGGATTGGGGTTGGCGTTTGCGGTCGATGCGGGTCTATCGAAACATCAGCAATCCGGTCCAAAGGCCGGGCGACGATCAATTAGGGGAGTGAGAAGGCCATGAACGGCACCCGTCGACTGAAAGCATATCTGAGCCTGTCCAGCGCCGTTGCCGCGTTCGTCCTGGCTCCCCAAATCCTGGCCCAGGATCAGATCGCACCGCAGGAAGATACGCCTGCCGCTGACATCGTGGTTACAGGCTTCCGCGCCAGCCTCAATAGCGCGCTGGCCGTCAAGCGCAACGAAACCGCCACGATCGACGCGATCAAGGCGGAGGATATTGCTGAATTTCCCGACCTTAACCTGGCGGAATCGCTCCAGCGCATTCCCGGCGTCGCGATCAGCCGCGTCAACGGCGAAGGTCGCAATATTTCGGTTCGCGGTCTCGGCCCGGAATATACCCGCGTCCGCATCAACGGCATGGAAGCGATCGGCACCACCGGCGGCACTGACAATTCGGGCGGCGTGAACCGTGGCCGTGGCTTCGACTTCAACATCTTCTCATCGGACCTGTTCAGCAATCTCTCCGTCCGCAAGACCGCGACGGCGGATGTGGAGGAAGGGTCGCTGGGCGGCACGGTCGATCTCCAGACCGCGCGGCCGCTCGACTATCGCAAGTCCACCGTCGCCCTGTCGGCGGCTGCCAGCTATAACGACCTCAGCGAAAAGACGACGCCGCGCCTGTCCGGCTTGGTCGCGACCCAGACCGACGATGGTCGTTTCGGCATCCTGCTTTCGGTCGCCTATGAAGAGCGCAAGATCAAGGAAGAGGGCGCCAACATCACCCGCTGGACCTATGGCGGGTTCAATAACGGGTTCAATGCGGCCTCGACCTTGCCGGGCTATACGACCGGCCAGATCAACGATGCGAACCCTGACACCGCGCTGTTCCACCCGCGCATTCCCGGCCTGGTCAGCTACGATATTTCCCAGCAACGGCTGGGTGCGGCGGGGTCCGTTCAGTTCAAGCCGACCGATCGCACGCTGATTTCGGTCGATGGCCTTTATTCCCGGCTCGACGGCACGCGCAAGGAGGCGCAACTCCAGGCGATCAGCTTCAGCCGCTCAGGCACCGGCAAGCCGCAGACGATCATCCGCGACGGTGTCGTCGATGATAATAACAACATCGTCAGCGGCACTTTCGACAATGTCGATCTGCGCTCCCAGTCGCGTTACGACGTGCTCAAGACCGAATTCTATCAGGTGACTGGCTCGATCGATCATCGCTTCACCGACCGGTTGAAGGTCTTCGCGATGGCGGGTCATGCCAGTTCCGAATTCAGCAACCCGATCCAGACGACGGTGACGATCGACGCGAGCAACACCGGCAATTTCCAATATGATTTCTCGACCCGCTTTCCGAACATCCAACCGGGCGTCGATGTCGCCAATCCGTCGACCTGGGCCTTCGTCAACGGCACGTCGGAAGTACGCATCCGGCCGCAGACGGTCAGCAATAGGTTCACCACCGCCAAGGGATTTGTCGAATGGGAAGCCATTGATGGCGTGACGCTGAAGGGCGGCCTCGATTGGCGCAAGTTCGAATATGACTCAACCGAACGCCGCCGATTGTCGGGTGAATCCGTGGTTGCGCCGCTCAGCGCCGCGCAGTTGGCGGGTATGACGACGCTCTTCTCCGGCTTCGGCAAGGGGCTGAACGTGCCGGCGGGCACCCCGACGGCCTGGATCGTCCCGGACCTCAACGCCTTCATCAGCCAGGCCGGCATCTACAGCAATCCGCTCTACGCCACCGGCGGCATTGAAAACGCCACGGCGCGCGGCTCCTATATCACGGTGACGGAAGAGGATACCGGCATCTGGGGCGTGACGCAGTTCAATCTGCAGGAGTTTGTCGGTGTGCCGATCCGCGGCGACATCGGCCTGCGCTATGTGAAGACCGATCAGTTCTCGACCGGCTATGCCAGCCGGGGCAGTGCGGTCAATCTGGTCACAGCTGATCGCAGCTACAAGCGCTGGCTGCCCTCGCTCAATCTGGTCGGCAACATCACCGACAATCTCCAGCTTCGTTTCGCCGCCGCCAAGACGCTGGCGCGTGCTGGCATCGCATCACTGACGCCGGGCGGCAATCTCAACGTGTCGGGCGGCAATCGCACCTACAGCTCGGGCAATCCGGACCTCAAGCCTACCTCTTCGAAGAATCTGGATGCGTCGATCGAATGGTATCCGATGCAGGGTGCGATCTACGCGGTTTCGGCCTTCCGCAAGGATATCGGCACCTTCGCCCAGACGCTCAGCGTCGGCGTGCCCTATAGCAGCCTCGGCTTGCCGGACTCGCTGCTCGACGGCACCACTGCCTCGCCCAGTGACATCTTCATCGTCAGCCAGCCGGTCAATTCGGATGGCGGCATCCTCAAGGGCTTCGAAATCAACGTCCAGCAGCCCTTCAGCTTCCTGCCGGGCCTGCTCTCCAATTTCGGCGTACTGGCCAACTATACCTATGTGAAATCGGATATAGAATATCTGACCTCGGCCGATGGAGCCTCTTCTGTCACCGCGCCCCTGGTCGGCCTGTCCAAGCAGGCAGCGAACTTCACCCTCTATTACGAAACCAAGAAGTTCCAGATCCGTGGGTCGCTTGCCTATCGGTCCAAATATCTGACCGCCGTCCCTGGAACGGAAGGCAATAGCTATAATGGCACCAACCACACGCTCAACGTCGACGGGCAGGCCAGCTACAATCTGACCGACCGGTTGAAGCTGACCGTCGAGGCGATCAACCTGACCGATCAGAAGAATGACCAGTTCGTGGATGAGACGAACCGCCTAAACGTGCTGACCCATAGCGGTCGCCAGATCAACTTCGGTGCGCGCTACAGCTTCTAATCCCTCCCTTCCCGAAGCGGGACGCACCCAAGGCCAGTTGTCCTTACCGGACAACTGGCTTTCTTTTTGGGTGTGGAAGAGTGCGGGTCAGGCGCCCGCTGCGCCGCCCATGGCCTTCACCAGCGCGATGCTGGCGCGCATCCGGCTGGTTTCGACGGCGAGCAGTGCGCGCTGCGCCTCCAGCGCGTCGGTCTGTGCTGTGACCACTTCCAGATAATCCGACGCACCATCGCGATAGCGGCTATAAGCGATTTTGCTGGTTCGCAGCGCCGCCTGCGCGGCGTCGCGCTGGTCTACCGATTGGGTGGCAAGATGTCGGCTGGCGGCGATGGCGTCCTCCGCCTGGCGGAAGGCGTTCAGCACCGTTTCGCGATAGGTTGCGGCCAGTTCGTCATATTCCGCGCGCGATATTCTCACTTGCGCATTGCGACGGCCGCCATCGAACAGTGTGACCAGCGCCGACAACGGACCCAGCCCCCAAAAACTATTGGCACTGCTCAGCAGGTCGCCGCGGGTAGCTTCCCAGCCACCGGTCAGGCCCAGCGTAAGGGACGGGAAATAGGCTGCCTTGGCGACGCCGATCCGGGCGTTGGCGGCATAGATACGACGCTCGGCCGCAGCAATGTCAGGTCGGCGCTGGAGCAGCTCGGACGGCGTGCCGGCCGGGACGACGGGCATCTGCGGCAACGCATCCTGCGGGGCGATGGAAAAGTCGGAAGTAACCACCCCGATCAGCGCAGCGATCTCATGCTCGGTCGCAGCGCGTTCGTTGGCGATGGCGGAAATCTGCGCGCGGGCGTTGCTGAGGGCGGTCTTCGAGCGGTTGACATCCATGCCCGATGCGATGCCGCCCTTGCGCCGGGTTGCAGTCAAATTATAGGCCCGCCCGAACGCCTCCACGGTTTGACGGAACAGCGCCGCCTGCGCATCAAGGCCGCGCAGCCGCGCATAGGCATCGGCAACCGACGCCTGGAGGCTGAGCCGGGCCGATGCGAGATCGTCCTCGCTCGCCTGCGCATCGGCACGGGCGGCCTTCACGCTGTTGCGGATACGGCCCCACAGGTCCAACTCATAGTCGAGCGAACCGCCCACTACATAGTCGTTATAGGTAACAGCATTGCCATTACCCTGAAAGCGGTTGCCCGAAACGCGGCGACGGCTGGCGTCGGCCCCTGCGCTGACGGTTGGAACAAGGTCCGATGCCTCGACCCGCGCGGCGGCGCGCGCCTGGTCGTAGCGGGCGAGGGCGGCGGCCAGTGTCGGGCTGGCTTTTTCCGCACGGGTTTCCAGATCGTTCAGCACCGGGTCGCCGAACGCCTCCCACCAGGCGCCGCGCGACGCGGTATCCATCGGCTGAGCGGCGGTCCAGCCCGTCACTTCCTTGAAGGCGGCGGGAGCGACGGTTTCGGGCGGATGATAGTCCGGCGCCATCGAGCAAGCGGCCAACAGCGCGGGCAATAGTACCACGGCGCGGCGATCAACGCCCATTCGCGACGCCCTTCCCTTCGGCTGCAGCCGTCTGCACCTGAACCCTGTCGCCCGTGCGGATCGCGTCCGGCGGGGTGTCGATCACCCTGTCCTGCGTGGTGACGCCGCTTGAAAGCTGGACGGTCGCGCCCTCGTCACGGGCGATGGTGACGGGTTTCACGGTGACGCGGCCATCCTTGCCGACCACCGCGACGGTTGGGCCGTCATTGCCGTAGAGGATCGCGCTGCCCGGCAGCGCCAGCGCATTGCCGTGACCGGCGCTGACCTGGAAACGGACCTGCGCGAAGGCGCCGGGTTTCAGCGCGGCGTCGGGATTGGCGGCCTGCAACTGCACCAGCACGGCGCCCGACTGCGGATCGACCGCGCCCGCGCTGCTGGTCATGATCGCAGTGAAGGTCCGGCCGGGATATTCGGGCAGCGACAAGGTGGCTGCCGTCCCCGGTTTGACTGCGGCCGAATAGCCTTGCGGCACGCGGACATAGATGCGCACGCGATGGACGTCCGACACGGTGAAGAGCGGCTGGGCGGCGGCGTTGCCCGCGACGACCAGCGCACCGATCTGGGCCGAACGGCTGGTGACGACGCCGTCGAACGGCGCGGCAAGGCGGGTGAAGCCCTGCAGCGCTTTCAGCCGCTTCACATTGGCGAGCGCGGCATTGGAGACGGCGACACGCGCGGCGAGATCGCCGGCCTTCTCATCAGTTTCCTGCTGCGATACCGCATCTTCCTTCAGCATCGTCGCCCAGCGTACCGATGTCGTCGCCGCAAGACGCTGGTTGGCGAGCGCGGTCTGATAGTCGGCCTTCGCGGCGGCGAGCTGTTGATCGACTTCCGGCGCATCGAGGATGGCGAGCGGTTGCCCGGTCCGCACCTGATCGCCGATATCCGCCAGCCAGCGGCGGACATAGCCGTTGGTACGGGCGTAGATGGCGGCGCTGTTATAGGCCTGAACATTGCCCGGCAGCACCAGCGCATTGCCCTCCGTATCCGCCTTGGGCGTCACCACCGCGACGGTCGGCAACGCTGCCTGCGCAGCGGTCTGGCGCAGTTCCTCGGTCGCGCTGATACGCGAAGCAACGCCGACGCCCACGACGGCGAGAGCCAGGATGCCCGCGCCGATGCCGACGCGCTTCAAGGTCCGGCTGTCCGGTCCGGCTTCGGCCGAATTATCAATGGGGGTTTCATGCTCAGACATGGCTCAGCTGCATTTCCGTAGTGGGGGTCTTTTGACCATGTTTGCGGTGGACAAGGGCGAAGACGGTGGGAACGAAGAAGAGAGTGGCGATGGTGGCGCAGATCAGGCCGCCGATGACGGCGCGACCAAGCGGGGCGTTCTGTTCGCCGCCTTCGCCCAGGCCCAGCGCCATGGGCGCCATGCCGATAATCATGGCCAGCGCGGTCATCAGCACCGGGCGGAAGCGGACCATGCCTGCCTCCAGCGCGGCCTTGGTCGCGTCGCCCAGTTCGGCGAGCCGCTCCCGCGCGAAACTGACCACAAGGATCGAGTTTGCGGTCGCGACGCCCATGCACATAATGGCGCCGGTCAGCGCCGGCACCGACAAGGTGGTGCCGGTCATGAACAGCATCCAGACAATGCCCGCCAGCGCCGCCGGCAGCGCGGTGATGATGACGAAGGGGTCGACCCAGCTCTGGAAATTGACCACGATCAGCAGGTAGATGAGCACCACCGCGCCGGCCAGGCCGAATCCCAGCCCCGAAAAGGCAGTGTTCATCGTCGCATATTGCCCGCGAATGGTTACAGTCGCGCCCTTGGGCTGGTCCTTCTCCATCGCTTTAATGACATCCTCGACATCCCCTGCCACCGCGCCAAGATCACGGCCCTGGGTGGTGGCGAAGATGTCGAGCACCGGCGCAATATTATAGTGCGACACGACCGGCACGGTGTTCGACCGAACGATGGTGGCGAGCCCGCCCAGCGGCTGCACCGTCGTCGCATTGGCGCCCGAGACGGGGACGTTGGACAGATCGCTGAGCGACCCGACCAGATATTCAGGCGCCTGCGCGACGACTGGATACTGGATGCCATTTTCCGGGTTCACGTAGAATACGGGCGCCGTCTGCGACGTACCTGCAAGCTGGCTCGCCAGGCTGGTGGTGACGTCGCGTTCGGTCAGGCCGAACTGGCCGACGCGGGAGCGGTCGACATCGACGTCCAACTGCGGGGCGCGGCCGGGCTGCTGGATGCGTGCATCGGCCAGGCCCGGAATGGTCGCAATTCTGGCCAGCAGAGCCTGCGCATAGGCGCGGTTGGCCTGCGCATCCCGGCCCGCTATCTGGATGTCGATCGGAGCGGGGGCACCGAAGTTCAGGATCTGGCTGGTGATGTCGGCCGGCAGGAAGGCGAAGCTGGTGCCGGGGAAGCGCTTGGGCAGTTCGCGGCGCAGTTCGGCGACGATGTCGTCGGTCGGGCGATGGCCATGGGTTAGCGCGATCAGCATATCGCCGTCCTGCGGGCCGATCGTGCCGCTATTATTATAGACGGTGTTGATGGAACTGACCGGCAGGCCGATATTGTCGGTGACAGACCCCAGTTCGGCCGCCGGGATCAGCTTTCGCACTTCCTGACCGATCCGGTCGAAACGGGCGGCAGTATCCTCTATGCGGGACCCCACAGGCACGCGGACATGCATGGCGATCTGACCGGAATCGACCGAGGGGAAGAAATTGCTGCCCAGCATCGGCAGCAGCCCGAAGGAGAGGATCATGATCGCCAGAAAGCCCAGCAGGAAGGGTTTCCGTACAATAAGGGCGCGCTGGAGCAGTCCGACATAGCCGGTGCGGATCGCCTCGAACCGCCGCTCGAACCCGCGCTGAAAACGGATCAGCGGGTTATGCGAGGTCGGGCTACCGGCCATGTGCGTGTCACCATGTTCCACATGGGGCTTCAGCAGATACATGGCCATGGTCGGAACCAGGGTACGCGACAGGATGAAGGACGCGATCATCGCGAACACGACCGACAGCGCCATGGGCACGAACAGGAACCCCGCGACGCCCGGCAGGAAGAACATCGGCACGAAGACGATGCAGATGCAGAGCAGAGCGACGAAGGCCGGCGTCACGATCTGCGCCGCGCCGTCCAGGATCGCCTGGGTCACGCCCTTGCCCTGTTCCAGATGCCAGTTGATATTCTCGATCGTCACCGTGGCGTCGTCGACCAGGATACCGACCGCCAGCGCCAGTCCACCCAGGGTCATGACGTTGAGCGTCTGACCGAAGGCCGCAAGCGCGGCGATGGCGGCCAGGATCGCCAACGGGATCGACAAGGCGATGATGACGGTCGAACGCCAGCTACCCAGGAAGAGCAGGATCATCAGCGACGTCAGCGCCGCGGCGATCGCGCCTTCATGAACGACACCCTCGACCGCGGCCTTCACGAACAGCGACTGGTCGCCGATCGGGATGATCTTCAATGTATCGGGCAGGGTCGCGGCGATCCGTGGCAGCGCTTCCTTGACCCCGTCGACGATCGCCAAGGTGGAGGTCGCGCCGTTCTTGAGCACGGTCAACAGCGCCGAACGGCTGCCTTCCACATGGACGATATTCTGCTGCGGACCGCTGCCGTCACGGACATAGGCAACGTCGCGCATATAGATGGTCGCGCCGTTCACCACCCTGACCGGCAGGTCGTTGAGCGCCTCTATCGAGGTGGGCGCATTGTTTAGGCGGACGCTATATTGGGTAGCGCCGACCTTGACGAAGCCGGCCGGGTTGATCTGGTTCTGGGCGGCGATGGCGTTGCCCACATCCTGCGCCGACAACCCCTTGGACTGGAGCGCCAGCGGGTTGAGGTCGATCTGCACCTGCCGTTGCTTGCCGCCCGAGGGGAAGGGCATGGCCAGACCGGGAATGGTGACGAGCTGCGGGCGGATCTGGTTCTGGCCCAGATCGAACAATTGCTGTTCCGACAATCCCTTGCCGGACAAGGCAAGTTGCAGGATCGGCACGGTGGACGCGCTGTAGTTCAGGATTAGGGGCGGCGTGACGCCCGGCGGCATCTGGCGCAGCACCGTCTGCGACACCGATGTCACCTGTGCCGTGGCCGTGCGGATGTCGGCGCCGGGCTGGAAATAGATTTTCACGATACCGATGCCCTGCAACGACTGGCTTTCGATATGTTCGATGTCGTTGACCGTGGTGGTCAGCACGCGCTCATAAGGGCCAACGATGCGGTTCGCCATGTCTTCCGGCGCCAGACCGGCATATTGCCAGGCGACCGCAACCACCGGGATGCGGATATTGGGAAACATGTCGACAGGCGTGCGGAAGGCCGCGAGCAAGCCCACGATCGCGATCAGGATAGCCATCACAATGAATGTCAAAGGACGGTTGAGGGCAACCTTGACGATACCGATCATCCACGACTCCGGGACGCGCCGGCAGAAACGCCGGGACTGAAAATATGATGCCTCTCCAGAAGGGATGTCATGTCGTTACCGCAATCATCCCTGCGGATAAAGCCGCTTGTCACGGCATGAGCTGATGAATGTCATTCATGAATGTGGCGATGGTCCGGGTCCGGCAGGCTACGGCATCAGGGGGCGGATCGCGCGCAGCCTTCGGAACGACGACGGACCATCGCCACATCTGGTTTCGTCATGCAACCTAGAATCTTCCCGGTCTAATATATAATATGGCTATATCGATAGCTTGGACGACTTGATTCATGGACCTGCGACATTTGCGCTATTTCCTGTGCGTGGCCGAAGAAATGCATTTCGGCCGTGCCGCCCTGCGTCTGGGCATCTCACAACCGCCGCTAAGCCAGCAGATCCGCGCGCTGGAGGAAGAACTGGGCGTCCAACTGTTCGAGCGGACCAGCCGGCGTGTGGCATTGACCGAGGTAGGACGGCTGTTCGTGCCGGAAGCAAAGGCCACACTCGTCCAGGCCGAGCGTGCAGCGCAGACCGCGCGGTTGGCGCAGATGGGACAGATTGGTCACTTGTCCCTGGGCTTTACCGCGTCGGGGCCATTTGTTCCGCGCGTCGCGGGCGCGCTACACACGTTCCGCCAGTCTTTCCCCAATGTTGAGCTGACCCTGCTGGAACTGGGACGCGACGAGCAGATCGATGCGGTCGAACGCAGGCAGCTGGACGTTGCGATCGTCCGGGGCTTCGATCAACCCTATTTGCCTGATGGGTTGATATCTGTGCCGCTGATCGAAGAAGAAATGTTCCTGGCGATCCGGCAGGATCATCGATTGGCGCAGCAGAGCGGCAACCCGTCGATCGAGGATCTCAAGGGTGAACCGATGGTGCTGTACAGCGCCATCATCGGCGCCGGTTTCAATGAGCATTTCTTCGCGCTTTGCGAAACCGCCGGATTCCGTCCGATTATCGCGCAGGAAGCGGGCAGCCTCGCCACCTTGCTCGGGCTGGTGGCGGCCGGCTTTGGCGCGACAATCCTGGCGCAATCGCTGACGCGCCTACATATCGACAATCTGGCTTATCGCTCGCTGGCGACGCCAGTCATCAGCCGCCTATGGCTGGTCCACCGCCATGATCTGTCGCCCACGTCGCTGATGTTCAAGCAAAGGATACTGGCCGTTGATGGCGACGAGGAATCATCGCCATCAACGGCCAGTATCGGGTAGTCACGCCCTCACACCAGCTTGTTGGTGCGCACCAGTTCGCGATACCAGTCAGCGCTCAGCTTGGGCGTGCGCTTCTGGGTCTTGAAGTCGACATGGTGGATGCCGAACAGCTTAGTATAACCGTCCTCCCACTCGAAATTGTCCATCAGGCTCCAGACGAAATAGCCCTTCACCGGCAGGCCTTCGCGCGAGGCGCGCTGGAGATGGGTCATATAGTTGCGCAGATACATGACGCGATCTGTGTCATAGACCTTCCCGTCCGCCGCGACCGTGTCGTCGGCCGAGCAGCCATTTTCGGAAATGTAGAGCGCCTTGGGCTTCCAGTTCTCGCTGATGGCGCGCATCCCCCAATAGATGACCTCCGGCGTGACGTAGAGCCAGGGGGAGGGCATACGCGGTGCCTGGCCGGGATGCGGCAGGATCTTGTAGCCTGACGGCTGCGAGGCGTCGGCGCGCACGGTGTTGCCGGTGTAGACATTGACCGACAGGAAATCGAGCGGCGCACCGATCAGCTTCATGTCGCCATCCCTGACCTTGGGTGCGTCCTTGCCCTGCGCGGTCAGATAGCTGTCGATATAGCGGCCTTCCAGGATTGCGGTCAGGAACATGGCGTTCTCTTCGCGCACCGCTTTCTTCACCGCGTCGATATGTTCGGGCGTTTCAATCGCGGGAACGAAGATACTGGGATTATCGGCGATGCCGACCTGCGTCCCCGTCTTCGTCGCGGTACGGATCGCCTGCACCCCCAGGCCATGGGCGAGCACGCCATGATGGCGGATCTGATTCACTTCGCCCATGGGCAGCTTCAGACCCGGCGCCTTGCCGCCGGTCATGTAGCTCAAATCGGTGAAGCAACGCAGTTCGTTGACTGTCATGAAATGCTTCACCCGGTCATTGAGCCGGCCCGCCATATAGCCCGCATAGTCGGCAAAGGCGTAGGCAGTGTCGCGGTTCTGCCAGCCGCCCGGCAAGGCGGCGGGCAGATCCCAGTGGAACAGCGTGGCGTGCGGCGTGATGCCCGCCGCCAGCAGTCCGTCAACCAGCCGGTTATAATAGTCCACGCCCTTCTGGTTGGGCCTGCCCTTGCCGTCTGGGAAGATACGCGACCAGGCGATGGAGAAGCGATAGGCCTTGACGCCCAACGCCTTCAAGAGGGCGATGTCATCCTGATAGCGGTGATAGCTGTCGCAGGCGACATCGCCGGTATCGCCATTGGCGACCTTGCCGGGCGTGTGGGAGAAGATGTCCCAGTTGGTGGTGCCGCGACCATCCTCCTTCACACCGCCTTCGATCTGGTAGGCGGCGGTGGCGCAGCCCCAGAGGAAGTCGGGCGGGAAGGACAGATCGTCTCGTGGCATAGCGGCCGGTGCGGTCTGCGCCGTGGCGGTCGTGCTGCCGATGAGCGAGGCGCCCAGCGCCGCAGCACCCAAGCCCATGCCCAATTCGCGGCGATTAATGCCTGTCATGTTCCTGTCTCCTTACTGACCGACGACCTGCACCAGGCCGGTTACAGCCTGGCCGGTGGGCAGCTTCGTCTTGCTCGTCAGCGTCTTTGCCTTGTCGTCCCAGACCAATTCGGCCTTAGCGCCGCCCTTGCGATAGGCGTTGGTCGTACCATCATCATCATAGAGGGTGAAGCGCGCATCGGCGCCGGGATAGACGCGGATGCTCTCCAATGCCTGTTTCTCCGCCGTGCTCTTCACCTGCGCGCCCATGGGGACGATCGACCCGGCCTTCACGAAGATCGGAATGCGGTTGATCGGCGTGTCGACTTCGACCGTCTGGCCGCCTTCATAGCGCTGGTTGGTCCAATAATCGTACCAGGCGGTGTCGGCGGGCAGATAGACCGGGCGTTTCGTCTGGCCCTGCTGCGTCACTGGAGCGACCAGGAAGGCGGGACCGAACATATATTGGTCGCCGATGTCGGAGACCTTGGGATCGTTCGGGAAATCCATGAACAGACCGCGCATGAAGGGCGCGCCCGTGTCATAGGTGTGGCGGCCCAGTGCATAGATATAGGGCATCAGCGTGTAGCGCAGGCGCAGCCAGTCGGCCAGGATCGGCTCGGCCGCATTGCCATATTCCCACAGCGCCGTGCCCGGACGCTGACCATGGATGCGCAGAGTCGGCGTGAAGACGCTATATTCGAACCAGCGCACGAACAATTCGGGATAGTCGGGATAGCCGGCGCCCATCGCGGTCGCGCCCGCCGGATCGACCAGGATCGGATTTTCCGCCTTGGGACCGTTGGGCCACTGCCAGCCGCCGATATCGCTGCCCCAATAAGCAAGGCCCGAGGCAGTGAAGTTGAGGCCGGCCGGCACTTGTCGACGCAGCGCTTCCCAGGTTGACTTGATGTCCGACGACCAGAAGAGGCCGCCATTGCGCTGCGACCCCAGATAGGCGGCGCGGGCCAGGATCATGTTGCGGAAACCGGGGCGGTCGCGCTCAGACCCTTCCGCCACGCCGGTCGTATGCACCAGCGGGTAAAGGTTGTGATAGCGGTCGCCCGAACCCTTGGCATAGAAATAGCCGTCGGGAACGAGGTCCGGTTCGGTCTCGTCCAGCCAGAACCAGTCGAAGCCCTGGCTCGCGATATTGTCGCGGAGCTTGCCCCAGAACCATTCGCGCGCTTCGGGATTGGTGCTGTCGAGCAGCGCACCTGCACGATCGGAACGCATCGGCAGGCCATCGACCGGATTGCCATCCTTGTCGTGCAAGAACCAGCCCTTGGTCGCCAGCATGTCGAAATAACGCGATTCCCGTTCGAAGCGCGGCCACACGCTGATGATCGACCGCATCCCCATCGACTTCAACTGGTCGTTCATCCCCTTGGGATCGGGGAAATAGGTGCGGTCGATGTCGAGCTGGCCCATGCGCGTCCAGTAGAACCAGTCGAGCACCATCACGTCGAGCGGCAGGTTCCGCTGGCGATAGCCATTGGCGATGTCGAGCAGTTCCTTCTCGCTCTCGTACCGCGCCTTGCTCTGGATGAGGCCGAAGCCCGCCTTGGGCGGCAGCGGCGTCGCGCCGGTCAGCTTGGCGTATCCGGCATAGAGTTCATCGGTCGTCTTGCCGGTGATGACGAAGAAGGAGACGCGTTCACCCACCTGGCTCTGCCAATGGGTGCTGCTGTGCAGGCCCGGCCAGATCAGCGTGCGGGCCGGATTGTCCCAGACGATGCCATAGCCCTTGTTCGTGACCATGAAGGGCACGCAGACCGTCTCACCCGCCGGCGCGTCATAATAGTGTTGGCAATCGATCTGCTTGCCACGCAGGTCCATATAGCCTTCCTGGTTCTGGCCCAGGCCGTAATAATGTTCGTCCGCCGGGGAATCGAAACTGGCGCCGACCTTGAAGGTCTTTTCGCCGTTCACTGTCACCGGCGCCATTTCCCAGCCGGTCATCTTGGTCAGCACCGTGCCGCTGGCATCGCGAACGGACAGGCTGACCGGCGGCAGAGCGGGCGCGAAATAGCGCTGCATCTGTGTCGGCGCGCCCGGCCATGGCTTGGCGTCTACCGTCAGGGTCAGCGCCGAGGAGGAAAAGATGTCGCCGGTCGCGTCGGTACGATGGGTCCATCCGGCCGCGTCCGATTTGGCGTTCGGCCCTTCGCCCGGAGGCGCTTCGGCCAGCGCCTTGTCCAGCGCGATCGTCACGCGGACGATGTTCGGCGCATAAGGCTCGATCGCGACGCTACTGCCATGACGATCGAGCAAAGCCAGCGGCTCCGCAAAGGCAGGGGCCGCCATTGCGAGGCAGGATGCGCCGAGCGCCATGCCTGCCAGTTTCGTCTTGAAGCCTTTTGTGATCATCCCTGTCTTTCCTTGCGTTCTATGTGCCCGTTTGATTTGACACATGGTCGCGCCTTTGCAGGACCATGTGGAGTGCTAGACAAGCCCCCGGCCATCGATGCGGATGGCGGGAACGAAACCGGTGCTGCGCGGCATGTCGATGTGGAGACCCGTCGCATCCTGACGGAAGCGGAGCGGACCGCCGCCCAACAGCGTCACATGCTCGATCATGCCGTCAACATGGCCGCGCGCCAGTGAGCGGATAGTCGTAGGTCCGCCCGGTCGACCCAGGAACAGCGCGTAGAGCGCGCCTTTGTTGGTGGTGAAGCGGATATCCTGTGGGGTAAAAGGCTTGGCTTGATCCTCATTCTGCATACCCACGACCGGTTGTGTCGGTCCCTCGCCATAGATGCGCCAGGGGCGTGACCCGAAGATCGCTTCGCTGCCGTGGGTCATCCAGTCGGTCATGCCGTCGAGGGTCTTTTCCGCCTCGCTGTCGATCGAACCATTGCCGGGCTGAGGGATAGAGAGCAGCAGATTGCCGTTCTTCGACACTACATCGGCCAGGCGCTGGATCACCTCTTCGGCGGTCTTGTAGCTTTTGTCGTTGAGGCGGGCGACATTGTAGAACCAGTCGCCGATGCAGGTGTCGGTCTGCCACGGTTCGTCCCAGATATGGTCGGTGAAGCCACGTTCGACGTCCTGCACCACGCCGAAACGCGCATAGGGCTTCAACTGCTTGGCGGTCAGCACCACGTCGATCTTGCCGTGCCATTCGATCGAGCGGTTATAATAGTCAGCCACCGCCTCCAGCCCCACTGGGCCAAAGGGCAGTTCATAATCGTCGAAATAGACGAGATCGGGTTTGTATTTATCGATCAGGTCGGTCTGGCGCAGCAGCCAGCGGGTGACATAGGCCGGGTCGTCTTTCGGTCCGCTTTCGATCCACTGGCCGTTATGGGCGTTGTGCCACTGGTTCATCGCTTCGATGGAATCGATGCCGTCGGGCAGGACGGCGTGGCCCCCGGTATAGAGTTCCTGCGGGTCCAGGCCGTCCCACCATTTGCCCGTACCGTCTGCCTTGCGCAGCCTGAACGCATCGTAGCGCACACCCTTTTGCGGGCCGACCGGATCATAGCCATAAGCGGGCTGATACCAGTGCCAGGCATGGGCGGCATGGTTCGACACGCCGAATTTTAGGCCAGCGCGCCGCGCTGCCTTTTCCCAGATGCCGACCACATCCCTCTTCGGCCCAACGCGCAGGCTGTTCCAGGCATGATAGCGGCTGTCATAGCAATCGAGATTGTCGTGATGGCAGGCAAGCGCCATGAAATATTTGGCGCCGGCCTTCTGGTAGCGGGCGATCAGCGCGTCCGGGTCCCATTGGTCGGCGGTCCACAGATTCTGGATGTCCATCATCCCCGTCACCGACGGATGGCCGTAGGTCTTGAGGTGATGCTCGTACATCGGATGGCCCTGCATATACATGAGGCGGCCATACCAGTCGCCCTGTTCGGGCACTGCCTGCGGTCCCCAATGCGACCAGAGGCCCAGCTTCGCGTCGCGGAACCAGTCGGGATAGCGGTAATTGTCGACCAGCGAGGACCAGCTTGCCTGGACCAGCCCGCGCGCGGCGCCCATGGGGCTGGCGGCGCGCGCGGCGCGGGCGAGGCCAAGCGCAGCCGTCCCGGCGAGGAAGGATCGCCGTCCGAAGGATCGCATTATTTCTCTCCCAATGTCTTGGCGATCGCGGCGAGGGCGAGCGGGCGCATGATCGCATATCCTTCCTTGGTCGGATGCACGCCGTCGCTTGAAAGGCCGGGCTTCATCGCACCGTCCGCCTCGGCCATCGCCGCATGATAGTCGATGAAGGTGAAGCCATTGGCGCGGGCATAGTCCGCCAGCCACTGGTTGATCGCCGCGATCTGCGGCACAGGCTGCTTGTCGGGGCTCCAGGGGAAGGCGCCGGCGGGGGGCACGGACGCGATGATGACCTTGATCCCGTGCGCGCGGGCGAGGTCAGCCATGCTCTGGATGTTGCCCAGCACGGTTTCCATCGTCGCCGCGCCGGTATTGCCGGCGATGTCGTTGGTCATCGCCATGATGTGGACGGCTTGCGGCTTCAGCGCGATCACGTCGGCACGGAAGCGGACCAGCATCTGCGCGGTGGTCTGACCGCTGATACCGCGATCGACCAGGCCGCCTTTGAACATCTCCGGGTCCAGATTGATCCAGTTGTCAGTGATGGAATCGCCCATGAAGACGACAAGCACCTTGCGATCGGCGATTTGGCTGGCCAGCGCGTGATTATCGGCGGCATAGCGGCATAGCTGACCGAAATCGCGGGTCAGCATGTGGAGATTCCCCATCTGCCAGCCCGCCCCGTCGGTCGGCTTGGGATGCACCGGGCAGGGATCGGCAACGATGCCGACCGGATCGTCGGCATAGGGATCGCCCGGCACCTTGGTTTCGGCCAGGGCTGGAGTGGCAAGCGCGAGCGCGCAGGCAAGGGCGGTAAGGCGCAGCATTTTCTTCCTCACTTCTTCTGGAGCACCTGGTCGATCGCCCGCTCGGCAATCGGGGCCATCACGGCATAGCCATTGTCGAGCGGATGCACGCCGTCCTGTGTGTAAGCGGCGGCCATCAGCCCGTTCCTGTCGACCAGCGCGGTATGATAATCGGCATAGCCATAGCCGCGCCGCGCGCAGAAGGCGCGAAGCCAGGCGTTGAGAGCGGCCAACTCCTCGGGCTTGCGTTCCTTCACCACATTGCTTGCGGCCTTGGTATAGTTGTTGACCGGCAGGATCGACCCGAACACCAGCTTGATGTCATGGGCGTCGGCCAGATCGGCCATCGCTTCCCAATTGCTCTCAATCTGTTCGGGCGTTTCCTGTTGCATGAAACCCTGCACATCGTTGATCCCGGCAAGGATCACGACGGCGCGGGGGTGAAGCGCGACCACGTCCTGATGGAAGCGCAACAGCATCTGCGCCGTCACCTGGCTGCCGATGCCCCGATTGATATAGGGCTTGCCGGGGAAGCTGGCGGCCAGGTTCCAGCGATCGGTGATGGAATCGCCCAGGAAGACGACGCGCCGCTCGCCCGGCCTGGGGGCGGGCAGGGCGGCGTTGGCCGGGGCGTAGAGATAGCGCTCGCCAAAATCCTGCATCAGGCTGGGCACCAGCCTGGCGCGGAACGGGCCGAGCCATGGTCCCCAGTCCTTCTCCATGACGGTGCGTCGCTGCGGCGCGCTTTGATATTCGTCGGGCGCGGCCTGTGCCGTGCCTGCGACCAGCAGCGCAAGTGTCAGAATAGACAGCGCTGTCTTCATTGGTCGATTAATCCATGCCTTGCAGCGAAAGTCGCAAACAGGCCGGGCCAGGCCGCTGCCTGCATTGTATCGGGCAGGCGCGTGCCGAAGCCATGGCCGCCATCCTCGAAAATATGCAGCGCGACAGGGCGCTTCGCGGCCTCCATCGCCTGGAACAACGCTATGCTGTTGGCAGGCGGCACAAGACCGTCATCCGTGGCGTGGACCAGGAAGATGGGTGAGGTTGTCGCATCGACCCGCAATTCGACGGACCGGGCTTTCCGCGCCTGTTCCGTTGCGTTCGGACCGAGCAGATTGTCGCGCGATCCACCATGGGTGAAAGGCGCCTCAAGGCTGACCACGGGGTAGATCAGGCCGGCGACATCGGGGCGTGCGTCCTGCCCGTCGGTGGCATCAACGGCGTCATAGACTTTCTCGTCATGACGTGTCGCCAATGATCCTGCGAGATGCCCGCCAGCCGAGAAACCGAGCACGCCCACGCGCCTTGGATCAACAGCGAAACGGACAGCTTGGGCGCGGATCAGCCGCATGGCGCGCTGCGCATCCTGCAGCGGCACATCCTCGCGCCTTGCCCAGCCTTCGCCGGGCAGGCGGTAGAGCAGGATGAAGGCGGTGATGCCACGGTCGTTGAGCCATGCAGCCTGGCTGGTGCCTTCATTGTCGTAGGACAGGAAGCCATAGCCACCGCCCGGCACCACCAGCATCGCCGCGCCATTGGGGCGAGCGGGGCGACGGACGACGAGGACGGGACGCGCGATCCCCGTCACCCAGCGGTCGGGCTTGGCGGGATCCTTCGACTGGTCGACAATCTTGCGAACGATCTTCGCGCCGGTATCGCCCGGCGGCGGGCCGGGCCACAGCTCGACAATCTCGTCAGCGGCGCTGGTCTGCGCGACGGCTAGGTGGGGCAGGGCGGCCAGCCCCGCCGCCGCGATCAGGGCCGTGCGGCGATCCAGAACCGTCATTGTTCTTCCTCTTTGCTCCGGGGCGGCACCGCCATGATCGGCGACATGGCAGTGCCGATCGTGGCGGCAGCATGTCGCACCAACTGATCGCATTTTTCCACCGTTGCGCGATTGGCGGCGCCATCGACGAAGGGCATAGTGAGCGCGGCCCGCGCTTCCCCGCCGATCAGGATCGGTGCGGACAGGTCGGTGATGCCTGTCAGCATCGGGCTGGGCGAAATCGCGCCGCCTGCTGCAACAGCAGCCTTCAGGCGCGCCTCAAGCTCCGCTTCGTCCCATTGGTCGCCGGTCGCGCGGATCGCGTCGAGCATCCCGGCCCGCGCCTCGGGCGGCTGGAAGGCAAGCAGGATGCGGCCGGAATTGGAGCGATGGAGCGGGCGGCGATAGCCGACGCGCACGGCAAAGCCGGACAGGCCCGGCGCTTCGATCGCAATGATGACAACCATTTCCGCGCCCGAGGCGACGGCCAGATGACAGCTTTGCCCCGCCTTGCGCGCCAGTTCCTGCATTACGGGCAGGGCGGTGGAGGCCAGGTCGTGAATGGGCGGCTGGCTCATGCCCAGGGCGAACAATCTATTGGTCAGGCGATAGCCGTCTTCGGCCCGGGTGATATAGCCATGCTCCTCCAGCACCTGAAGCATACGGAAGATTTCGCTGACCGATCGTCCAAGCGCGGTGGAGATGTCGGACATGATGAGCGGATCACTGGCGCCGGCAAGAAGCTCCAGAATTTCCAGCCCTTTTTTGAGGGCGGGTGCCTGGTAGCGCGTCTTGCCGTTCATCGCCTTCCCCCTCCTCTACGGGCGCTCTGCCGACTTTGGTAGCGCCATCATCCGTTGGGCTCTTCCTACACACCGCCTACAGGTAAAATCAATTTTTATATTTCACAGATCGAATTGCGAGCGTAATAGCGCCGTGCTTTGGTATCGCTCCCAATCGGGCGGATACGGACGCCAAGGAAATATTTGCCGCACATATGCGGTGTCGAATCAATCAGCGCTCCGGACAAGGAGCCTGAGGAGAGTAAGGGTTAGATGTTCAAAAATCTTCATATGCCGTCGCGAGCGGAATTGCTTGCAGGTATTTCGCTGGCCAGCGTTGCGCTTGGTTGCAGTACGGCCGTCCATGCCCAGGACGCCGCTGCACAACAGACTGACGATTCCGCCGCGAGCGAAGGGGACATCGTTGTCACCGGCGTACGCGCGAGCCTGAGCAGCGCCCAGTCGATCAAGCGCAACAGCGACGTCATCGTCGACTCCATCGTTGCAGAAGACATCGGCAAGCTGCCCGACCGCAACATTGCCGAAGCGCTCCAGCGCATCCCCGGCATCCAGGTTCAGCGTCAATATGGCGAGGGCAGCTCCGTCGCGATCCGCGGCCTGACCCAGGTCCGCACCGAACTCAATGGCCGCGACATTTTCACCGCCAGCGGGGCGAACCAGTTGAGCCTGGAAGACATCCCGTCCGAATTGCTCGCTGGTATCGATGTCTACAAAAACCCCTCGGCGGACCTGATCGAAGACCAGCTTTCGGGTACGATCAATTTCCGCACGCGCAAGCCTTTCGATTTTGACGGGTTCAAGGCAGCGGCAGCCTTCACCCAGAGCTATTTCGACCTGACCGACAAGTTCCGGCCGTCGGCCTCGCTGCTGCTCAGCGATCGCTGGGATACGGGCATCGGTGAAATCGGCGTTCTCGCCAGCGTCTCCTACCAGAAGACCGCCTTTCGCCAGGACACCATCTCGACCGAGCCTTTCTATACGCTCGACCCCAGCGTTCCGGCCGACGCCGCCGTACTGGCAACGTTGGGCCGCACCGGCCAGACGACCACCTTGCCGCATGGCACGGGTATCGGCGAAGTCTATGGCGATCGCCGTCGCCTGGGCACCGACATCGCCGTCCAGTGGCGCCCAAGCGACACGCTGGAACTGACCGCCGAAGTCTTCCGTTCGGACTATAAGTTCCGTTTCGACGATTACAGCTTCTTCGCCTACACCTCGAACAGTGCGATCGTGCCGCAACCCGGCGCGCCCTTCACCTATGCCGATAATGGGGATTTCCAGAGCGGCACCTTCATCAACCTGCCGACTGGCAACAACACCAGCGCACAGACCCGTCACTCCACGACGACCGACTATTCACTGAACCTCAAGTGGAAGCCCACGGCCAATCTGACCGTGACGGCCGACGGCCAATATGTCGACGCAAAGACCAAGAATCTGCGTTCGATCCTTGGTCTCGAAGGTACAGCTGACACGCTGTATCAGGATCTTTCCGGTTCGGTGCCGGTGGTCAACATCGGTTCTGCGACGGGTTTGACCAACCCTGCCAGTTACGACAGCGCCTTTTATCTCGATAATCTCAATGAGTCGAAGGCATCGGACAAAACCGCGCGTCTGGACGCGGAATATCGGTTTGACGCGGGCATCCTGTCGTCGATCAAGGCTGGCCTGCGCTATGCCGATCGTCGCAACAAGATGATCGACACCGGCTATCGCTACAGCGGCCTGCCGAGCGTGCCGACGCAGTTGGAAAATGTCGACCTCAGCAATTTCTTCCGTGGCGATGCCGACCTGTTCGGCAACATCATCGCCTTCAACCGTGGCATCATCCGCAATTATCAGGACACGCTCGACACGTTGGGCATCGCCGGTGCGCCGGCCTATGTCCAGAGTGGGACCAATCAGCAGCGGCAGAAGACTTATACCGGCTATGTCAGCGCTTTCTTCAAGGCCGACCCGGTCGACGGCAATATCGGCGTCCGGGTGGTCCGCACCAATCTCGACGTGTCGGGCTATTATCAGCAGACCTCGATCGTGCTGGACGAGAATGGTAACGAGAGCAACGGCCCGACCGTGTTCAACCCGATCGCGGCGTCGCGCGATTATACTTCGGTGCTGCCGAGCCTGAACCTGCGTGTCCACCTGACCGATAATCTGCAATTGCGTCTGGCGGCGGCGAAGAACATCTCGCGTCCGTCCTTCACGGAACTCAACCCGAGCCTGACGATCACCGAGCCGGGAAAAGCGCAGCAGAACCAGCTCCATTTGACAAGTGGCGGCAACCCGAATCTGAAACCGATGAAATCGGACAATCTGGATGCCTCGCTGGAATGGTATTTTTCGCGGACCGGATCGCTGACCGCGGCGGCCTTCTACAAGAATATTCATAACTATATCCAGACAGCGGTCTCAACCCGCACTGTCACCTTCGACAATGGCAACAGCTATGACTATCAAGTGACGTCCTACGACAATGTCACCAAGGGTAAGGTAAAGGGCTTCGAACTCGCCTATCAGCAGTTCTTCGACTTCCTTCCCGGACCGCTGAAAGGCCTCGGGATGCAGGCCAACTTCACTTATGTCGACTCCCAAGCGCCCTCGCCGGCGACTTCGGGTCCGGTGACGAACGTGCCGCTGGAAATGCTGTCCAAATATAATTACAATCTGGTCGGCATCTATGAACTGGGTGGTCTGTCGGCCCGTGTCGCCTATAATTGGCGCAGCAAATATGTGGTCACTACGGCCGGAAACGGGACGGGCAATCTGCCGATCTTCAACAAGCCATTCGGTCAGCTCGATGCGTCCATCAGCTATAATGTGACGCCGAAATTCGCGCTGGCGCTTGATGGCGTGAACCTGACGAACACCCGACGCTCGACCTATTTCGGCATCGATACGCGGCCGCGTGACGTCGTCGTCAACGATCGCCGCATCAGCCTTACGGCCCGGATCACTTATTGATCCGGCACGTAGCCATTCATAACGCACCTTCCCTGGCAGATCGGACCCATAAAGGGCCGATCTGCCTCTTGAGGAACAAGAGAGGATAGCCTGATGCACATGCAGGGAGCCGGCATCGAACGAAGCAGTCGGAGAGCGATGGTCCTGACCACGGGCCTCTTCTTCTTGTGGGGCGTGGCGAACAATCTGAACGATGTGCTGATCGCCCATTTCCGGCATGTCTTTTCGCTGTCGGACTTCCAGTCGGGGCTGGTCCAGTCGGCCTTCTACCTCGGCTATTTCTGCTTTGCCATTCCAGCCGCGCTGGCGGCGGAGCGGTTGGGCTACAAGGCGACGGTCATCATGGGGCTGTTGCTGTTCGGCGGCGGAGCGCTCTTGTTCCTGCCCGCGTCGATGCAACTGAGCTATGGCTTCTTCCTGGTCGCCCTGTTCGTGATCGCCAGCGGCCTCGCCTTCCTCGAAACCGCCGCCAATCCGATGGTGGCGGTGATGGGACCGGCGGAAGGGTCCGCACAGCGGCTCAACCTGGCGCAGGCCTTCAATCCCCTGGGTTCGATCGCCGGCGTGGCGCTCGGCGCGACGCTGATCCTGTCCGACGCGCCGGGGCAGGGTGCGGCGGGGGCTGCGGCAGTGCGGCTGCCGTATCTCGTCATCGCGCTGGTCGTGCTGGGCTGGGCGGCGGTGCTGGCCTGCACCCGTTTCCCGCGCGCCGCGACCCAGGCGGAGGGGGTGTCCGGCCCGATCTTCGCGGGCTATGGCGCCCTGCTGCGACGTCCGCGCTATATGGCGGGCGTGGCTGCGCAATTCTTCTATGTCGGTGCGCAGGTCGGGATCTGGAGCTATCTGATCCGTTATGCCGAAGCCGCAGTGCCGGGCATCGGTGCGCAGCAGGCCGCCTGGCTGCTCACATTGTCGCTGGCGATCTTCATGCTTGGCCGCTTCATCGGCACGGCGTTGCTGGCGCGCTTCGACGGCGCGCGGCTGATGGTGCTGTTCGCCGGCGTCAACATCGCGCTGTCGCTTCTGGCGGCGATGGCAGGGGGTGTCATCGGCCTTGCCGCGCTGGTAATCACCAGCTTCTTCATGTCGATCATGTACCCCACAATCTTCATCCTGTCGCTGCGCGGCCTGGGGCCGTTGACCAAGGCGGGCGCGTCGATGATCGTCATGGCCATCATCGGTGGCGCGGTGCTCACCATGGCGATGGGACTATTGTCCGATCTGGCCGGCACGATCCGTGCGGCGATGCTGGTGCCTGCGCTTTGCTTCGCCGTCGTCGCATTGTATGCCCGCGCCGCATGTCGAGCAGGACCTATATGACCCAAGCACATTTCCCCACACTAGGTATGGGTACCGCGCCCGTCGGCAATCTCTATCGCATAGTGGATGCGGCGGAGGCCCGCGCGACGCTGGACGCCGCCTGGGATGCAGGCATCCGTTATTATGATACGGCGCCCCATTATGGTTTCGGCCTGGCCGAACGGCGGCTGGGCGCGATGCTGTCTGACCGCGATCGGGCGGGCGAGGCCATCGTTTCGACCAAAGTCGGCCGCCTGCTGGTGCCGACCGATATAGGGGGCGAGCGGCACGGTTTCGTCGATGCCGACCCGTTCGAGCCGGTCTTCGACTATTCGCATGACGCCATATTGCAATCCTTCGAGGGGAGTTGCGGACGGCTGGGACGGGACCGGATCGACCTGCTGCTCGCACACGACCTGGGTCGCGCGACCCATGGCGACGCGCATGAGGGTCATCTGCACGCTTTCCTGAACGGCGGATATCGCGCCATGCGCGATTTGCGCGAAGGTGGCGCGGTGGGCGCGATCGGGATCGGGGTCAATGAGGTCGCAATCTGCGACACGCTTCTGGATCATGTCGAGCTGGACGTGATCCTGCTTGCGGGGCGCTATACCTTGCTCGACCGCAGCGCCATTAAGCTGTTGGAGCGATGCGCCGAGCAGGGTGTCCGGCTGATCGTCGGTGGTCCCTATAATAGCGGCATATTGGCGCGCGACCTGAGTGGCACGCTGCATTTCGACTATGCTGCGCCCAGCGAAGAGATTATCGGCAAGGCCCGGCGCCTGGCCCAGGCCTGCGCCGATTTCGGCGTGCCGCTGCCCGCCGCCGCCCTGCAATTCCCGCTCCGGCACCCGCAGGTCGTCAGTGTCATTCCAGGCCTGGTCGGCGCGGATCAGGTTGCCGACACCATCGCGCGCATGGCAACGCCATTGCCCGAACCGCTCTGGCCCGCGCTCGACGCGGCGCTCAACCCCGATCCCTTCCAGAAAGGTCCCGCCATGCTGCAGGACGATGTGCGGCTGATCCTGCTGCACCCCGACGACAATGTGCTGATCTGCGTCCGCGCGATCGAGGCGAACGACGTGCTCACGGTTTCGGGCGGCACCATCCCGGCGCGCGAAGGCATCCCGATCGGGCACAAGGTCGCCCGCGTGCCGCTCAGGATCGGGGACAAGGTCATCAAATATGGCGCGCCAATCGGGTCGATGACGGTCGACGCCACTACGGGCGATTGGGTCCATATGCACAATATGAAAAGCGACTATATCAGCAGCCATACGCGCAACGCTCTGGAGGAAGGGGCATGATCGAGGCCTGGCTCCGGCAGGATGGACGCAAGGGCATCCGCAATGTCGTTGCGGTCGCCTATCTGGTCGAATGCGCGCATCATGTCGCGCGGCGGATCGTCGACAAGGCTGACGATCCGGACGTGCAGCTTATCGGCTTCCCCGGCTGCTATCCCAATGCCTATGCTACCAGGATGATGGAAGCGATCGCCACCCATCCCAATGTCGGTGGGCTGGTGATCGTGTCGCTGGGTTGCGAGAGCTTCAACCGCGAGCGGTTGCTGGCGGTGGCGCGAGCGAGCGGGCGTCCCGCAGAGTTGCTGGTGATCCAGGAAACAGGTGGCACGGCGGCGACGATCGCGGCGGGACAAGCGGCGGTGCAGCGCGTGCGCGCCGCCATCGCCGACACCCCGCGCGTACCGATGGGCATAGAGGAACTGGTGGTCGGTACCATATGCGGCGGGTCGGACGGCACCAGCGGCATCACGGCCAATCCGGCGGTAGGGCGCGCCTTCGACCGGCTGGTGACGGACGGGGCGTCCTGCATCTTCGAGGAGACGGGCGAACTGGTCGGCTGCGAGACGATCATGGCCGATCGCGCGGCGACCCCTGCCCTGGCCGCGGCGATCGAGGCCTGTGTGCAGAAGGCCGAAGCCTATTACACCATCATGGGCTTCGGGAGTTTCGCGCCGGGCAATGCAGAGGGCGGCCTTACCACGCAGGAAGAAAAGTCGATGGGCGCCTATAGCAAATCAGGCTCCTCCACGATCGACGGCATATTGAAGCCGGGCGACGTGCCGCCGACAGGTGGCCTCTATCTGCTCGACGTAGTGCCCGATGGCGAGCCGCGTTTTGGCTTCCCCAATATTTCCGACAATGCGGAGATCGTGGAACTGATCGCCTGCGGCGCGCACCTCACCCTTTTCACCACCGGGCGCGGCTCCGTGGTCGGATCGGCCATTTCGCCGGTCATCAAGATTTGCGCCAATCCCGACACCGCGCGCCGCCTGGCCGCCGACATGGACATCAATGCCGGCCGAATCCTGGAAGGCGAAGCAACGCTGGAGCAGGTCGGCATGGAAATTTATGACAAGGTGCTTGCCGTCGCGGCGGGCGAACGCAGCATTTCGGAATCCCTCGGCCATCAGGAGTTTATTTTGACGTACAAGGCTTTCGATCCCATCGGCCCAGAATGTCTGCCTACGAGGGCGCGCGCATGAGCGGGCGTCTTGACGGCAAGGTCGCGCTGGTGACGGCGGCGGCGCGCGGTATCGGTCGCGCCACGGCGCAGCGCTTCCTGGCGGAGGGCGCGCGGGTGATCGCGACTGACCGGGACGCGCAAGCGCTGGACGGCCTGGACGGCTGCGAATTGCGCGCGCTCGACGCGACCGATGGCGCGGCGGTGCGGGCGTTGGCGGCGGAGGTCGGCGCGATCGACATACTCGCCAATATCGCGGGCGTGGTCCATGCAGGCAACATCCTGGAATGTAGCCAGGAGGATTGGGATTTCGCCCTCTCGCTCAACATGACCGCCATGTATCATACGATCCGCGCTTTCCTGCCGGGGATGCTGGAGAAGGGGGCAGGCTCCATCGTCAACATGTCCTCCATCGCCAGTTCGGTGAAGGGCATCCCCAACCGCTTCGCTTATGGCGCGAGCAAGGCGGGCGTCATCGGCCTGACTAAGGCGGTCGCGGCCGATTTCGTGGGGCAGGGCGTGCGCTGCAACTGCATCTGCCCCGGCACGATCGATACGCCGTCCTTGCAGCAGCGATTGCATGACACTGGCGATTATGAGGCGGCGCAGGCGGCGTTCGTGGCGCGCCAGCCGATGGGGCGCCTGGGGCGCGCGGAGGAGATTGCGGCGCTGGTGCTTTATCTTGCCAGTGACGAGGCCGGTTTCACCACCGGCGCGGTCCACGTCATCGACGGTGGATGGGTCAACTGATGCGGCATATCCTGCTGATCGACCTGGTCGACGAGGCCGAGGCCATCTCCCGCTACGAAGCCTGGCACGCGTCAGGCGCGGTTCCGCCCGCGATAGGGGAGAGTATCCGCGATGCGGACATCACCGCGATGGACATTTATCGCAGCGGCAATCGGCTGGTCATGCTGATGGAGACCGGCCCGGATTTCGACCCGGCGGCCAAAGCGGCCGCCGACGCCTCCAATCCGGCGGTGCAGGCGTGGGAAACGCAGATGGACGAAGTCCAGCGCCCGCTTCCCTGGGCGATACCCGGCGTTAAATGGACCGAAGCGACCCGTATCTACTCCCTCGCCGAACAGCCCTGAAAGACGCCTTCCTGATCCTTGTTTCTGAGGCCAAACGCCCTACGTTTTTGGTTTAAAGCATTTTCCAGTCAGGCGTTTCCACCTGACTGGAAAATGCTCTGGCCCAGCCCCAGCAGCTTCACCGCATTATCCTTCATGATGAGGGGCAGCACCTCCTCACGGAAGCCTGCTTCGCGGGCGGCGTCGATCCATTTTTCCGGGCGGATGAGCGGCCAGTCGGAACCGAACAGCATCTTATGCTTGAGCTGCGTGTTGGCATATTGGATGATCTGCTTGGGAAAATATTTGGGTGACCATCCGCTGAGGTCGATGAAGACATTGTTCTTGTGCAAAGCCATCGACAGGCTTTCGTCGGTCCAGGGCCAGCTTGGATGGGCGAGGATGATTTTCATGTCGGGGAAATCGACCGCAACATCGTCCACCAGCATGGGCTGGCCGTATTTCAGGCGCACGCCGCCGCCACCCTTCATACCCGTGCCCATGCCCGAATGGCCGGTGTGGAAGATGGCGGGCAGCTTATACTCCGCGATAACTTCGTAGATGGGATAGGCTACGCGATCGGCCGGATGGCAATCCTGCATGATGCCGTGGAATTTGAAGCCCTTCACCCCGTAATTCTCGACCAGATCGCGGGCTTCCCGTGCGCCGAACTTGCCCTTGCGCGGGTCGATCGAGGCAAAGGGGATCACGATATCGCTATGGTCGGCGGCCAGTTCCGCCACTTCATAATTGCTGATCCGCTTGGCGCCGATGCCGCTCTCACAATCGACGGTGAACAGGCAGAAGGCAATATTCTGCTCGCGATAATAAGCGATGGTTTCGGGGATGGTCGGACGCTTGCGATCCGCCTTGAAATAGGTGGATGCGGCGTCGAAATATTTGGCCATCACCGGGTCTTCGGGATCGTGGCACGACACTTCGGCATGGACATGAACGTCGATGGCGAGGATTTTGGTCGGATCAATGGGCATTGGCGGTGGTTTCCAGTCTCTTGTCCTCATTGGCCCGGTGGATGACATAGGCGCGGATATTTTCGATCTCTTGAGCTGAGAAAATCGACGCGAAGCCGACCATGCCATTATCCTTGAGCGCACCGTCATGGACGATCATCTGCCATGTGCCCTTGTCGTTCAGCGCGGCGCTGCGGCGCAGGTCGGGGACGATGCTGCCGCCGACCGCAGCGTCGCCATGACAGGTGCTGCAATAGCGGCCGAAACGCGCGCCGCCGGCCGCGATATCCGCCGCGCTGGCGGTGGAAGGCGGCGGGTCGAGCGGCATGGCCGAATGGGGCGGCGGCGCGGGCAGGGTCGCCTTGCCGTCCAGCTTGAAGACGAGCAGGCGGCTGATGTTGCGGCTTGGGCCGCTCTTGTCGGAGAGGATGCCGGGCGCCAGCGCCCAGACGCCGCCCCAGCCCGCCATCACCGCCACATATTGCTGGCCGTCCAGTTCATAGCTGATCGGCGCGGCGACGATGCCGGTTTGCGCCGGGAAGGACCAGAGCTTACGGCCGTCCCTGGTCGCGTAGGCGTTGAAGTCACCCGTCGCCGTCCCCTGGAAAACGAGATCGCCACCAGTCGCCAGCAGACCGCCATTCCACGGCCCCTTGTAGGAAACGCGCCAGCGTTCCTTCTGCGCCACCGGGTCCCAAGCGATGAGCGCGCCGGTGGTCGCTTTCATCGCCGCGTCGCGCACGGCCTTGTCAGCAGGCATAGCGGCAGCAGCAATGTCTACGCCGACATTGAAGCCCAGCTTGTTTGCCTTCCATCCCTTTTCCGGGAAATAAGGGAAGGCGGCGAGGTTGGCGGGGATGAAGACCAGCGATGATTTCGGGTCGAACGCCATGGGGTGCCAGCTATGCGCGCCGGTCGCGCCGGGGGAGCCAATGAAGGGTTTGCCCGTCTTATAATAGCGCGCTTCCGGCTTCTCGATCGGCCGGCCGGTCTTCATGTCGATACCGCTCGCCCAGTTGACCGGCACGAAATTCTTCGCCGACAGCAGTTTTCCGTTGGTGCGATCGAGCACATAGAAGAAGCCGTTCTTGGGCGCCTGCATCAGCACCTTGCGCTTGTGTCCATCGATTTCCAGGTCCGCCAGCATGATATGCTGGGTCGCCGTGAAGTCCCAGCTATCGCCCGGCGTCGTCTGGTAGTGCCAGGCATATTCCCCTGTTTTCGCGTGGACCGCGACGATCGAGGAGAGGTAGAGATTGTCGCCCTTGCCCTCCGATCGATAGGCCTGGTTCCAGGGCGATCCATTGCCTACGCCGATATAGAGGAGATCGAGTTCCGGGTCGTAGGCCATGGCATCCCACACGGTGCCGCCGCCGCCCTGCTTCCACCATTCGCCGTACCAGGTGGCGGCGGCTTTCTTGAGATAGTCCGGTTCCTTTTCCGTGCCGGGCTGGGCCGGGACGGTGTAGAAGCGCCAGCGTTCCTTGCCCGTATCGGCATCATAGGCGGCGACATAGCCGCGCGCGCCGAACTCCGCGCCGCCATTGCCGATCACGACTAGCCCGTCCACCACGCGCGGCGCGCCTGTGATGGTGGCGTTGCTCTTGGGATCAAGCGTGACGACGCTCCAGACCGGCTTGCCGCTCTTGCGGTCGATGGCGATCAGCCGGCCGTCGAGCGTGCCGACGAAAATCTTGTCGCCCCAGGCGGCAACACCGCGATTGACCGCGTCGCAACAGGCCTTCACCAAAGTCTCGCGCGGGACTTCCGGATCGTAGGACCAGAGCAGCTTGCCGCTGCGCGCGTCATAGGCCTTCACCATGCTCCAGGCGGTGGAGGCATAGAGGGCGCCGTCGATGAAGAGGGGCGTCGCTTCCTGCCCACGATTGGTGTCCATGTCGGCCGACCAGGCAAGGCCCAGCTTGCCGACATTCTCCTGGTTGATGGCGGAGAGGGGGCTGAACCGCTGCTCATCATAGGTGCGCCCGGTCGAGAGCCATTCGGCCGGCTTGGCCGCGATGATGCGAGCGGCATCGACTCCGTCCGAAGTCGAGACAGCAGCGGCGTTCTGGTTTTCGCTCCGGCTGCAAGCCGACAGGGCCAGGCTCGTTCCCAGCAGCAGCGCAATGGCGATCCGCATCCTCTTCCTCTCCATCTGTCGAGCGGATGTCTTCATCTCGCTCAGGCCGTTTGTTTGTTGTGACTTCCGATTGACTGGAAATCGTTCAGTTGACCATCCGCACGCCGGTCCAATAGGCGGCGCGCAGGGCTTTCTTGTCCATCTTTCCGGCGGCGGTCCGGGGAATGGCGGGGACGAAGGCGACGCTCTTGGGCGCCTTCACTCCGCCCAGCCGGGCCTTGGCATGAGAGATGATCTCTGTTTCCCCGATATTGTCGGCAACGACAATGGCGTGGACTGCCTCGCCCCATTTTTCATGGGGCACGCCGATAACCGCGCATTCGCGCACCTGGGGCAATTCGGTGACGGCAGCCTCCACTTCGGCGGAAAAGACGTTGAAGCCACCGGAAACGACCATGTCCTTCTTGCGATCGACGATGTAGAGATAGCCGTCCGTATCGCGCCGGGCGATGTCGCCCGTATGGTGCCAGCCATGGGTGCGGACTTCGGCGGTGGCTTCTGGCATCTCATAATATTCGCGGGAGACCAGGACGCCGCGCACTACCAGTTCGCCCGCTTCGCCATCGGGGAGGAGATTGCCTGCCTCATCCATGATCGCGACGGTGACGGATCGGCTGGGCTGGCCACAGCTCGCGAGGCGTTCGGGGCGATCCCCGGCGGCAGCAGCGGCGACGACCTCCGGAGAAAGCCAGGTGACGATCATCGGCGATTCCACCTGGCCATAGGCCTGGCAGAGGCAGGGGCCGAATATTTCCACTGCGCGGCGCAGTTTCTCCGGGGAAACGGGAGAGCCGACGAGGAGGAAGATTTTGAGCGACGTGGTGTCCCTGGTCGCCAGTCCCGGCGCGTCGAGCAGCGAATAAAGCGCGGTCGGCGGCATATAGACATGGGTGACGCGATAGCGCTCGATCGACTCCAGCACGGCGCCGGCGTCGAATCCGGGAAGGATGATCTGGGTCGCGCCCAATGACAGCGTCGCCAACGCCACCGGGCCAGCGGCATGGGTGATAGGCGCGACAACGAGTGAGACAGGTGCGTCCGTGCGGCCATCGACGGCTTGCGCCAACGTCTCGATCATCGTGCCCCAGCCAAGATTGGTCACGACCACGCCCTTGGACGGCCCGGTCGTGCCGCCGGTGGGGAAGAGGCCTACCACGTCGTCGGGCTTGCCGAACGGATCGGAAAAGTCCGGCAAGCTGTCCGCTTCGCTGTCTCGAATGAAGCGATCAAGAGAGGGATCGCCCGCCATCTCGCGGTCGAGGCAGACGAAACGGGTCAGGCTGGACACGCGCGCCTTCAATTGCGCGACGTCCGCCGCCTGGCTTGAATGATAGAAGAGCCAGCCGCAACGGACATAGTCGAGATAGGCGGCGTTTGCGTCGATGGCATTGCGGGTGTTGACCGGCACCCACTGGCCATTGGCGCGCCAGATGGCGAGCAGGGCGATCATCATCGTTGCACTGTTGGGACCATAGAGCGCGACCGGCTCCTGGTCGCGAAATCCCGCCGCATGGAGGGCAGCGGCGATCCGCTGCGTCAGCACCCTCACCTGCGCAAAGCTCAGCGTCTCGCCGCTGGCCGCGTCGATCAGGCAGGGGCAGGCGGGGTCACGATCATGGCCCCGGTCGAAATAGTCGATCGCACGCATCCTGTCAGCCCCAGCGATTAATCTCCGGGCCGGGCGCCCAGACTGCTTCGGGTTCCGGGACGGTGGCAAGGCCCAGTGCCTGCGCCACGGCAGGTCGCGCGCGTAGGCGCGCGTCCCATGCATCGGTACGGGGCGAAGCGGTGAAGGCTTCGGGGACGATCCGGCGCATCCCTGCAAGCCAGGCGAAGCTCTCCAGATCGGCGATGGAGAAATCGCCGATCAACCAGTCGCGGCCATCGGCCAGTTGCGCCTCGACCTTCTCGACCGCCTGGATGATCTTCGTGCGGCTGTCAGCCAGCTTGGTTTCGTCCGCATGGCGCTCAACCGCATCCTTCCAGCGAGCCGCAAGATCCGCGCTGGCGATGCCAGCGGGCACGGCAGCAGGCGGCGCGGCGGCATTGCCCAGGCAGGCAGCGGCCGGAGCGACGCGCTCGATGACATAGCGGCACCAGGCCATCATTTGCCAGCGGGCATAGGGATCGGCCGGGCGGATCGCAGGGCCGGAACCGGTTTCATCCAGATAGCAGGCAAGGAAGATGCTGTCGGTCATCGCCACCTCACCAACCAACAGCACCGGGCCTTCGCCTTCGATCGACTGGTCCACCTCATGCCCGTGGGGCAGGGCGGAGGAATGTCGCTCGCCCGCGACCAGATCGATCGGGCGGCGGTCGAGATCGACGCCCTTCTCGAAGGCGGCGGCGAGAACGGTGAAGCTGGGGCCGTTGGGTTGGCCATGATAGAGAATGCCGGTCATGCGGGTTCGCTTTCGAGCAGGGTGATGCGGCGGGCAAGGTCGGTACGGCCCAGCGCCCAGCAGGCGCGGGTCGCGGGCCGTGCATAGATGGCGCGCAGCCAGCGCATGATATTGGGGGTCAGGCTGTCATTGCAGAGTTGCGGCTGGGACAGCGGCATGGCGTAGGCAAGGTTGAAGCCGTTGATATCGGCCAGGCTATAACTGTCCGACGCCAGCCAGGCGCGCTTTCCCAACGCTTCCTCCAGATAACCGATGCCGAGTGCGACCCGCCTCTGCGATTCCGTCATTTCCTCCGCCGAGAAAGCGCCATAGATCGCCTTGCGCCAGGCAGTTCGGCGTTCGGGCATGGGAATGCGATCGATCGCGGCTTCCAGTTCGGCAGGGTCTTTCTGCCGGACGGAGGGGCCGACGAAAACGCTCCAGCCGATCATGGAGAAGCTGGGGGCCAGCCATTGGTCGAGGAACTTCATCCACCAGCGCACACGCCATTGATCGACCGGATCAGCGGGCATCAGGCGCGGGCCATCGAACGCTTCGTCCACATATTCCATGATCGCGGTGGATTCGGTCAGCACCTTGTCGCCATGGGTCATGGCGGGAATGGTGCCGAGCGGATTGACCGCCAGATAGTCGGGCCTGTGCTGGTCGAAATTCAGCAGGTCGAGATAATGGCTGTCGAACGCGACACCCTTTTCAAACAGCGCCAGCATCGGCTTGCCCGAATTGGCGTTGGGTTCCCAATGATAGAGTGTGACGTCGGTCATGCCGCGAAAGTCTCCATGAAGACCCGGCCAGGCGGTGCGCCACCCGGCCGGGCAAGGCATCAGAATTTCTTCTTCACCGTCACCGCCCATTCGCGCGGATTGCCGGGGCGGCCCTTGCGGACGCCCGCACCCGCGCCGCGCAGGTCGAAGACGGAGAGGAAATAATATTTGTCGAACAGGTTGGTGACTTCGAGCGAGACGTCGAGGTCCTGATCCGCATTGGCCCAGGTCAGCCGCGCATTGGCGAGCGTGTAGGCCGGTACGAAGTTCAGTACGCGGGTGCCGCCGATGACCGATGCGCCGCCGAACTTCTTGTCCTCATAGGTGACGTCGAAGCGGGGCGTCAGGCTGCCGGCCTTGTCGAGGTCGATCTTGTACTGCGCGCCCAGGCTGAACTTCCAGGGCGGCGACACGGGCGGATCATCGGCCGACACGCCGCCCGGATTGGTCGGGTAGGAGGCCGCCGGGCTGAGGCTGCTCGCCTTATATTTGAAGTCGAGATAGCTGATCGAGGCATCGATCGCGAGGCCGTCGATCGGATAGGCGGACAGTTCCGCTTCGAACCCCTTGACCCGTGCATCGCCCGCATTGAGCCGCGCGGCGCAGGGCGCGGTGGGGCAGGTCAGCACCGGGATCTGGATATCGACATAGTCGTTGATGAAAGCCGCGGCATTGAGGCGGACGCGGCGGTTGAAGAAGTCGCTCTTGAAGCCGACTTCATAGGCAGTCAGCTTTTCCGGGCGGAAGGCGATGACCTGCTGCGTGGTGAAGGGACGCGGGTTGGAGCCACCACCCTTGAAGCCGGTCGATACCGAGCCGTAGACCATCAGGCTGTCGGTCAGGCGGTAGTCGGCCGCGACGCGATAATCCCAGCGCTTGGCGCTGTAATGGGCGGTGAGGCCTGAAAGCGCCGTGACGATCTCGGACGTGTTGCCGTTGCCATTATAGTCCAGCGTGTCCGCACCCGAATAGCCGATACCATAAGCGGCGCCCACCGGATCGAGGAAGTGATTGACCGTGCCATCAAAGTTCAGGCGATAATAGGTCTGATCCTTGGTCTCGCTGGTATAGCGTACGCCGCCGCTTAGGGTCAGCCGGTCGATCGGCTTCCAGGACAGATGGGCGAACGCGGCCTTGGCTTCGGCCTTGGTCGGGTCGGGCTGGCGGAACTGGAGCGGATAGACCGGGACGTAGCGAATGTCCTGCAACGAGTCATAGGTCGATTTCTGCTTGAAATAATAACCGCCGACCGTGCCGTTCAGATTATCCCCCAACTCCGCGTTCAACCGAACTTCTTCACTGAAGCTCCAGTTTTCCAGATAGTTGCGGCCGAAACCGATATTGGCGGGTGAGATGTC
Organism: Sphingobium sp. BYY-5; assembly: GCF_022758885.1. Taxonomy (NCBI): domain Bacteria; kingdom Pseudomonadati; phylum Pseudomonadota; class Alphaproteobacteria; order Sphingomonadales; family Sphingobiaceae; genus Sphingobium; species Sphingobium sp. BYY-5. Next base: position 238,679 of record NZ_JALEBH010000002.1, on the reverse strand, counting down.
GTCGTCGGAATCGAACTGGGTATTGAAGCTGCGATAGCCGGTGATCGACGTCAGCTTGAAGGCGTCGGACAGGCTGTAGTTGATCTGTCCCGAAACGCCCCAACCCTTGTAGAGGCTGCGATCGGTTCCCTGCGTTGCGGCGAGCGGCGTACCGGCGGCGCCATAAGGGTCGACCGGGATGGGCGGGGTCCAGGTGCCTGCCGGCTGCCCAGTCCCGATATAGTTGCAATAGCGGCCGCAGATGAAGCGGTTGTCATAGGGAATGCCGGGCGCCGGATTGGTATTGGGCGAATTGACCGGGCTGGTGGCGAGCAGCACTTCCCCCGCGATGGTATGTTCATCGCGCGTATAGTCGCCGATGACGGTGACATCGAGCTTGTCGCTGGGTTCCCAGAAGAGGATGCCACGGATCGCCTGATAGCCGACGCCGCCCAGCTTGCTGATGACGCAATCACCGGGCGGCTGGGTCGAGGGAATGCCGCTTCCCGGATTGGCGCAGCCATAGTCGACCCGGTCGACGAAGCCGTCCTGCTGCTTGGCGACGCCGGATATGCGGACCGCCAGTGTATCGGTGATGCCGAAATCGGCGGCGGCGCGGATGCCGATGCGGTTGCGGATACCGTAATTCACCTCGACAAAGCCGCCGCCGTCCCCGGAGGGACGTTTGGAATAGAGCTTGATCGCGCCGCCCTCTGCATTGCGGCCGGCAAGCGTACCCTGCGGCCCGCGCAATATTTCCACGCGGTCGAGGTCGAGCAGTTCGAACACGGCGCCCGTAAGCTGCGGATAATAGACGTCATCGATGTAGATGCCTACGCCCGGCTCATAGGCGGGGTTGAAATCGTTCTGACCGACGCCACGGATGGAGGCGGTGATGGACGGACCGAAGGATGCGCCTTGCGGCTTTAATGAGACGTTGGGCGCGGCGTCGGCCATTTGCGCCAGATTGGTCTGGCTCTTGGCTTCCAGTTCGGCCGCACCGACGGCGGTGATGGAAATCGGCGTGTCCTGCAGCCGCTGGGCGCGGAACTGGGCGGTGACGACGATGTCGGCCACAGCGTTGGCGGGCAGCGCTTCCTGATCGGCTGCCTGCGGCGCGGTATCCGCTGGCTGGGCCTGCGCGAGCGCACTTGCCGGGGTGGTGATCGCTACTATCGAAGCGGACGCCAACAGGGCGCGCGCCATCATCGCACGAAGATCGTGTTGCATGGGAAATCCCCTCTCCTAGACCGGCTTCAGATCCGTCCTGACCAGACGTGATCCGCCGTAAACGCCTTCCGTAATATTGTTAGTAAGACATACAATTTTCATCGTTGCAAGAGCCTGAACCGCTCAGCAACGACCATAATGAAAATATTTACCGATATTGGGAGAGGGCAAATACTATCGGTATTTCTATTGGTGGTATCAGGAATAACAGGATGAAGTCGTCTGTCTGAAATATCCGTCATTATTTCCCTGATTTTCACCAGGGATGGCAATGGCAGGAAAGATCAAACGTAGACGCGGCGCAGCAGTTCGACCAGCATCGCGGTCTCGGCAGGGGTGAAGCGCGCCTTCAGCCATTTCTCATGATCCGCGATACAGGTGCGCGCCTGTTCGAGCGAGGCATGACCCGACTCGGTCAGACTGAGCGTCTGGCGGCGGCGATCCTGGACGGAAGCGCCGCGTTTCAGGAAGCCCCGGTCCTGCATCCGGTTGACGATCGCCATAACGCTGGCGCGGTCCATCTTCAATCGGCGGCCGATATCGGCCTGGGCGATGCCAGGCTGGTCCTCGATCAGCCAGAGCACAGCCACCTGCTTCTGTGTCAGGCCAAGGTCGCTGAACGTTTCGGTGAAATGCTGGTAGACCGCCGCGCTCGCCAGCCGGATGTGGAACCCGACCAGACCGTCGATGCCGCTGAGACGAGGATCGGGGAAGAGGCCAAGCGGCTCCATATCGTCCATGGTATTCATAGTAACAGTGTGCGGACTAAATAGTCATGCGTCAATCCTGCGACTTGAAAAAATGTGAGTGATACATACAATATCGCCATCAAGAACAGGAGAGGATCACGTCGTGGCGCATTTCCCGGATACGCCTGCCTTCACCGGCTTCAACACGCCCTCGCGGATCGAGGCCGACATTATCGACCTGGACGTGAAGGGGGCGGTGCCGTCCGAACTGGATGGCGCCTTCTACCGGGTACAGCCCGACCCGCAATTTCCACCGCTGTTGGGGGACGACATCGCTTTCAATGGCGACGGCATGATCTCCATGTTCCGTATCAAGGATGGAAAGGTCGACCTGCGCCAGCGCTGGGCAAAGACCGACAAATGGAAGCTGGAGCAGGAAGCGGGCCGGGCGTTGTTCGGCGCCTATCGCAACCCCCTGACAGACGAGGAGTCCGTCAAGGGCAAGATACGCGGCACGGCCAACACGACGGCGTTCATCCATGGCGGCCGGCTCTATGCGTTGAAGGAGGACAGTCCGGCCCTGGTCATGGACCCGGCGACGCTGGAGACGGACGGCTATACGCGATTCGAAGGGAAGATGACCGGGCAAACCTTCACCGCTCACCCCAAGATCGACCCGGCGACAGGCGACATGATCGCCTTCGGCTATGCGGCCAAGGGGGTGCTGACGCGAGACATGACCTATTATGAGGTCGCGCCCGACGGAACGCTGACGCGGGAGCTGTGGTTCGAACTGCCCTATTATGCCATGATGCATGATTTCGCGATCACGCCCGACTATGCGCTATTCCATGTCGTGCCGAGCACGTCCAACTGGGAGAGGTTGGAACAGGGACTGCCGCATTTCGGGTTCGATACGACATTGCCCGTCTATCTGGGCGTGCTGCCGCGCCGGGCCGACGCGACCGGCGCGGACGTCCGTTGGTTCAAGCGCGACAATTGCTTCGCCAGCCATGTCATGAACGCCTTTCAGGAAGGCACGAAGATCCACTTCGATACGCCCGAGGCGAAGAATAATATGTTCCCCTTCTTCCCCGACATTCACGGGAAGCCATTCAATCCACTGGAGGCGGCGAGCTTCCTCACCCGCTGGACGGTGGACATGGCGTCCAATGGCGAGGCGTTTACGGACGTGCAGCGCCTGACCAATATGATGGGCGAATTTCCGCGCATCGACGATCGGTATACCGGCCTGCCTTATCGCTATGGCTGGATGCTGGTGATCGACCCGACCAAGCCGGTCGAACTCAAGGGCGGCAGTCCGGCGGGCATGTTGATGAATACGCTGGGCCTGATCGATCACCAGACCGGCGAGGAACAGAAATGGTGGTGCGGGCCGCTGTCGTCGCTACAGGAACCCTGTTTCATCCCGCGCAGCCCGGATGCTGCCGAAGGAGACGGCTGGATCGTCCAGATCTGCAATCGGCTGGAGGAGCATCGCAGTGATCTGCTGTTGTTCAACGCGCTGGAGATCGCCAAAGGACCGATCGCCGAAATCCGCGTGCCCATCCGCCTGCGCTTCGGGCTGCACGGCAATTGGGCGACGGCGGCGCAGATCGGACTGGCGGCCTGATCTTCAGACTTTCTCCCCCGCCGCCCGTGCGCGGGGGAGCAGGCCGGCATGGTCACGCTCGACCCGGACCAGCAGGATCAGCAGCAACAGCACCAGTGGCGGCGCAACCCAGTTGATCGACAGGATTGCCGTAGCCAGATCGCCGCCGCGCGCGTCGCTTATCATCCCCACCGCATAGGGACCGATGCCGAGACCAAAGATGGTCGACACGACGATATAGAGGCTGACCGTCAGCCCCCGCATTCGTGGCAACACCTGTTCGAACAGCACGGCATAGAGCGGCGGCATCCACATGGTCAGCACCAGGCTGTAAAGCGTGAAGCGCAGGTAGAAGGCGCCCGGATCGGACGCGCGATAGACCCATAGCGCCAGCAGTGGCGACAGACCCATGGCAAAGAGCGCCACCCAAACACGGCGCGACAGCCGATGCGCCCCGATCCGGTCGGACAGCGGCCCGGCGATCAGCGGCCCGACCACGCCCAGCGCGGCCGAAAGCAACCCGAACTGCATTCCCGTATCGGCAGGTGAGAGGCCATAATTCTTCATGAGAAAGGATGGGGTGAAGCCCATGACGCCATAGTTGATGACGCTCTGCAATGCCCCCGCCGCGATGCAGAGCAGCAGCGAAGGATTGCGGGTGATGACTGCAAAGGCGACGGCATCACGCTGCTTCAGATTTTGCAGCAGGTTGGCGACGACGAAGGCGCCGAAGCCGATAACGCTCCATTGCACGACATGCGGGCTGACCGCGAGGCCGCCCAGCATGAGCGGCGGGCGAGGGGAAAAAACCTCCGCCCAGTGGATCGCCAGCAGGACCGCGAGGACGATCAGCGCCAGCAAGCCGATATTGCGCGCCCAGTCGCGTCCGCTGGCGCGGGCCTGCGCCAGGCTCAGCCAATGGATGCCCGGTGTCACCGCGCCCAGCACGGCCAGGCTCGCGCGGAAAGGATGTGGATCGGGCGGCGTCACGATCCCATCGATCGCGCCGCGCTGTGGCTCCCGCAGGCGAGACATGAGGAAGGCGATGAGGAAGCCGGGTAGGGCCGCGACGGCAAAGGCGAATTGCCAGCCCTTTAGGCCCAGCGGCGCGTTGCCGCTCACATAGCGTGCGTCCCACCATTGCGCAGCCACCCCGCCGATGATGAGCGACCCACCAAGGCCGATGGCGATCGCGGCAGCCATGACCGCCATGACCATGCCACGTTTCTCGCGCGGGAAATAATCATAGGCCAGGCTGGTTCCGGCGGGCTGGGAAGCCGCCTCGCCAATGCCCACGCACAGGCGTGAGAGCATCAACGTGAAGAAGCCGGTCGCGAACGCCGCGAAGCCGGTGGCGAGCGACCAGAAAGTGATTGTGATGGCGAGCAGCCTGGTGCGTATCCATCCATCCGCCAACCGTCCCAGCGGTAACGAAAAGAGCGCGTAGAACAGCGCGAATACAGTGCCGTAGAGCAGCCCCATCTCCGCATCGCCGATCTTCAGGTCCGCCTTGATCGCCGGCGCCAGGATCGCGAGGATGTTGCGGTCGAGCAGGCTGACCAGATTGGTCCCGGCGATCAGCGCCAGCGCATAATAAGCGGTGGCGCGCGAGGGGGCGGAATTGCTCACAGCCGAAACACACGCTGGGCATTGGTCTGCATCAATTTGCGCTTCGCCTCGTCCGAAATGTCCAGCAGGTCATGGGTCCGCACCTCGTCCGGCACATATTGATAAGGATAGTCCATCGCGTACATCACCCGATCCTCTCCCAGCACCTGTTGCGCGAAACGGATCGCCGGTTCCCAGGCCATGCCACTGGTGGTGACGCAGATATTCGATCGCATATAATCGTGAATGCTCTTCTGGAGCGGCTTCATCCGGGCATAGCGCCGCGACCGCACGCCGGCCTGGTGCATATAGTCGAGGCGATAGAGCCAATAGGGCAGCGCTTCGCCCATATGGCCGACCACAATCTGCAAATCGGGATAACGGTCGAAAATGCCGATGGTGATGAGCCGCAGCAGATGCATCCCCGTTTCCACCCCGAAGCCGAAGATGGCGCCATCCAGCCCCGCCTCCAGCATCGGCCCGATCATGCTGTCCGGTGGTGTCGACGGGTGGATATAGAGCGGTTGGCCGGTATCGGCGAGCGCCCGGAAGATCGGGTCGAACTTCGCATCGTCCAGATATTCGCCCTGGGTATGGCTGTTCACCATCACGCCCCTGAAGTTCAGATCGCGGGCGCCGCGCCGGATTTCCGCGGCGGACCATTCCGGGTCCTGTGGCGCGATCGAGGTCATGCCGACGAAGCGCGTCGGATGAGCGGCGCAGCGAGCGGCCAGATGATCGTTGGCGCGGCTGACCATCGCCTTGGCTTCCCCGACATCCAGCAGCGGTTGTACGCCGGGTGAGGTAAGCGACAGGATCGCCACGTCGATCCCCGTCGCATCCATATCGGCCAGGCGTTGATCGCCCAGGTCCAGCAACCGGTCGATAATCTGCGTCGCCCGTTCCGACGGGGATTGGCCGTAGAAGCCCCAGAGCGACACCATGCCCTTATCCGCCGTGCCGTCGCGCAGCATTCGCAGATAAGCGTCGATCTGCTCGCGCGTGGCAAAGGCTTCCTCGGTCGCGATGCGCAGATAGCCACGGTCGCCGCCGGTCTTCAATATATGCGTCATCGGTTATCCTTCGTGCACGGCCTTGGTGACGAGGCAGGCTTCGACGCCTTCCGGCCCGTCCTCCGCGCCATGGCCCGACCATTTGACCCCGCCAAAGGGCGCGTCCGCGCCGCCGATCATCGCCGTGTTGATGCCGACCATGCCGGCTTCCAGTTCGCGCGCAATCCGGCGCTGCCGCGCGGCATCGGCGGTCCAGGCATAGGCAGCCAGGCCATAGGGCAGGCGATTGGCTTCGGCGACCATCGCATCCTTATCGGAATAGGCATTGATGAGCGCGACCGGGCCAAATGGCTCCTCATTCATGATCGTGGCGTCCAACGGGACGTTCGATAAAATGGTGGGCGCAAAGAAGAAGCCTGCATTGCCGATCCGCGCGCCGCCGGTTTCCAGCCTGGCGCCCTTTGCCACCGCATCGCCGATCAGCCGGTCCATCGCATCGAGCCGCCGAGCATTGGCCATCGGCCCCATGACGCTGGCGACATCAAGACCATCGCCAATGGCGATCCGCTCCGCGCGCTCAATAAATCCCTTGAGGAAATGATCGTAAGCTGCTGTTTCAACGATGAAACGGGTTGGCGATACGCAGACTTGCCCGGCATTGCGATATTTGCCCGCAACCACCGTATCGAGCGCCTTGTCGAGATCGGCGTCGGCGAAGATCAGCACCGGGCCATGGCCGCCCAGTTCCATGGTCGTGCGTTTGCAATCCTCCGCCGCCAGCTTGGCGAGATGCTTGCCGACTATGGTGGAGCCGGTGAAGCTCATCTTGCGAATGATGGGCGATCCGAGCAGGTGACGCGACACCTCGTCCGGCACACCGAATACGGCCTGCGCCACATCACCCGGCAGTCCCGCGTCCAGCAGGCATTGCAACACGGCCAGCGCGGAAGCCGGGGTTTCCTCCGCCGCCTTCAATATCACCGAACAGCCCGCAGCGATGGGCGCACCCAGCTTGCGTCCCGGATTGCCAATCGGGAAATTCCACGGGGCGAAGGCGGCGACCGGGCCGACCGGCTCTTTGGTCACGGTGGACCGATGCCCCGTCGGGCGGACAAGCGTGCGGCCGTAGAGGCGGAAGACTTCGCCGGCATAGAAGTTGAACAGGCCGACATTCATCATCACTTCGATGCGCGCTTCGGCCAGGGTCTTGCCCTGTTCCAGCGTAGCGATGCGGGCCAGTTCCTCCTGCCGCTCGACCATCAGCCGCGCCGCGCCCTGCAGCACGGCTGCGCGTTCCTGCGGGGTGGAATCGCGCCAGCGACGAAATCCGCGTGCCGCCGCCGCGAGCGCGGCGTCCAGGTCCGCCGTATCGGCCAGCGGCAGCTCGGCCAGCACGCTGCCGGTGGCGGGGTTGACGACGCGATGCGTGCGTCGTCCGCCACCCGACAGGCGCTGGCCGTCGATCATCAGGTAAAGATCAGGATATGTCATGGGGCGTTCAGGCGCTCACCGCTTCGCGCGCTGCCCGTTCGCGGTCGATGTCTCCCTGCCAGCGCTCGGCGACGATCGGCTTGCCCGTGACGGGGTGCGGCATATGGAAAGGAACCAGCTTGTGGGTCGGCCACAGCCAGTGATCGGTAATCAATGCGTCGGGACCGGTCGGATCTTCAGGATAGGTGATTTTGGGGAAGGGCACATATTCGGCCCTGGTGTTCGCCCAGCCGGTGTCGAAATCGGCGTGCCATTGCGGCATGTAATTGAGGATATGGAGGCGCCAGATCCCGCCCACCTTCTTGTAGATATTCTCATAAATGCCGCCTTCCCACCATTGGCGTGCGGCCTGCATCGGGTTGGTCGGATCGGCATAATCCTTGTGCCGGCCCGCCTGCATCATCGATCGGGCGCGGGCATGAGCGGTGACGCCATCGGTGTCGATATCGACAATGTCCTGCAATTGCGGATGGTCGAGCAGGAAGCCGTCGATCGGACCATTGGTGCCGTGCGTGAAGCGCTTCTGGAAACGTTCGACATAGAGGCGGCGAATACCTTCCTTGCCGCGCCAAATGCCACCGAAGAAGTGCACCTCGCCATCCTCGGTGAACAGGTCGACCGTTTCGTTATACAGGCATTTGTCGATCAGATATCCGTAGAGATGTTGGAGCTTGCGCACATCCAGTTCATCCTCGCGCCGCTGCAGGCGGGTGGTGAGGTCCGTGACGGTCTGTTCCAATCGGGCAATGCGATCCGTGTCGGGCATGAATCTCTCTCCTATTATTGTATGTAATACTTACAGACTAGCTAGCCTCCGCCGCCAATCGTTCGACTTCCTCGCGATAAGGACGGATGGCGCGGATCATGCAGAGCGTGGCGATCGGCAGCAGGATGCTCGCCGTCAGCACCAGGGTCTTCCAGAGTTGCTTGGGATCGCCGATCAGATGGTCCTGCACCAGGCCCACCAGGAAACTGCCCATCGCCCCGAAGAAGGTGAACATGAAGAGGTAGATGGCCGTCACCTGGCCGCGCATGGCATTGGGCGCGACGCGCTGGATCGCGGCATTTTGCGGCACGGCGCCGGCTATGCCGAACATCGCGCCGATGCTGGCGACGCCGAGCGAGGCATAGCCATTGGGCATCAATGGGGCGAGGATGGCGCAGACCGTCACGCAGCCGAAGAAGATCGCTGCCGCGCGGACATTGGCGTCGGCATGACGCTTGGCCAGCCATTCGACGAAGATGCCACCGAGCAAAAGGCCCAGAAGCGACGCGACCAGGGTCATCGATCCCATCACCGCGCCGATCTGCGCCTCGTTCCAGCCGAAGGTCCGGATCATGAAGGGAACGCGCCAGAATTGCAGGCCGAACACTTCGATCGCACTCAGCGCAAGACCCGCGAAGAGCGGATAATAGACGCGGCGCTTGGCATGGATCGCCTTGGCAGCGTCGAGGCCGGTGAATGTCAGGATACGGCGACCGATCGAAGCGCGCACCGGTGGCGTATCCATGCCCGCCGCGGATATCTGGCGCGGCGGTTCCTTGACCGTCAGGAACAGCAAGGCGACGCCCAGCGCAGGCAATCCCAGCCAGATCATCAACCATTGCCAGCCCAATATGGTAAGCCCGCCATGCTGGGTCGGCGCCCATCCCGCCGCCGTCGCGATCAGCATTCCGCCGATCGCCGGACCCAGTGTCGTGCCGCCGATAAAGCCGAATTGCAGCAGAGCGAAGGCGCGGGTCAGGATACGCGGCGGGAAGGCGTCGGCCAGTAGCGAATAGGAGGCGGGCGCATGGGCCGATCCCCCCGCCGCCAGGAAGACGCGGGTGCCGACGAACTGGCCGAAATTCTGCGCGACCCCACCCAGCGAAGTAATGATGCCAAGCGCGGTGACGCCGCCTGCCAGCACATATTTACGCGGAAAAATGTCGGCCAGGCGCGCCAACGGGATACCGACGAACAGATAGCAGATGATGCTCGCCGGTCCGGCAAGGAAGCCTAGCTGCGAATCCGACAGGCCGAAATCCGCCTTGATCCGCTCCGCCAGCATGGCGAACACGACCTGCTCGAAAAAGGTGATGAAGGTCGCCAGGATAATGACGAACAGCGCCCAATAGGCGGCACGCATCGAATAGTCCGGGGCTGCCGGACGGGCCATGTCAGGCAGCAAGCCTTCATCATCATCCCGTCCATCCCGCAGGCTGTCGGTTACAATCGGCGCAGGCGCCAGGGCCATGACCTTCTCCTCTCCACCTCCCCCTTTGTTCACAGGGGTGAAATTTCAGCTTGGCGAATTTGTATGTGATATATACGAATATGGCGAGAGAAAAATGCACGGTCATTACAGCGATCGGCGAAGGAGAATGGGATGCTGGAATTTGATGGCCGCACCGCCTTTGTGACTGGCGGCGCCAATGGGATTGGCCTGGGCCTGGCGCGCGCCTTGCTGGCGGAAGGTTGCAAGGTGGCGATCGCCGATATTCGCGAAGATGCGCTGGCCGCCGCCCTCAAAATGCTCGACAATCAGCATGTCATAGCTGTCCGCCTCGATGTCGCGTCTCGGCAGGGTTTCGCCGAAGCGGCCGACCGTGCGGAAGCCGCGCTGGGGCCGGTCAGCCTGGTCTTCAACAATGCCGGCATCAACCTGTTCCAGACCATCGACGAATCCAGCTATGACGATTGGGACTGGGTGATGGGCGTCAATCTGCATGGCGTCATCAATGGTGTCATGACCTTTGCGCCTCGCATGAAGGCTGTGGGGCAGGGCGGCCATATCGTCAACACGGCGTCGATGGCGAGCTTCCTGTGCGGCGGGGCGCCCGGCATCTACAACACCACCAAATTCGCGGTGCGGGGCATGAGCGAATCCTTGCGCTACAGTCTTGCCCCCCATGGCATTGGGGTGTCCGTACTCTGCCCCGGCCTGGTGAAGAGCCACATCTACGCCAGCGATGAGGTTCGCCCCGCAGCGCTGAGCGCGGGCGCGAAGCCCGTCGATGGCGCGGCGGTGGACCGATTGGCGCAATTGCACCAGTTCGGAATGGAACCCGATATAATCGCCGCCCGGACATTGACGGCGATGCGCGAGAACCGCTTCCATATCTTCCCGCATCCCGAATTTCGCGATGAACTGACGACGGTGTTCGATGAGATATTGGCCGATTTTCGCGACTATCCGGAAGATGCTGGTTTCGACCAGCGCGTCGGCTTCGAGCGGATGCGGAGGGAGAATTATGCCAAAGCCCGGCGCGAGGCATTGACGCGCGCGACCCGCTAATCCACGCCGGTCCTTCCGAACGTCACCTCACATAATAACTCAAGACGCAAACAGGTCGCCCTGCCGTGGACGAACGGCAGGGCGTTGCGTCGGCACGGGTGCACCGACAAGCGCCCTTGCCCGGCCGCTCAGCGTATAGACCGCTTGGCGTTGTGCGCCCCGGTTGAGATGGTCGATGCGATAGCCCTGATAATGGCGTTTCAGCAATCCGGCCTTCACCAGTTCAGAGGCCGCCCGGCTGAGATTGGTCTTGCCCGACGCCCGCACCCGCGCACGCACTTCATCCTGCACCAATATGGCGTCTGCGGCGGCTTCATTTGACAACCGCCCCTCCTTGCCCAGTTCCTCCCGCACCCGCTCGACCAGCGCCATGCGACGGGGATCGCGATGTCCCATCGGCGTCAACGCATCGCACAGCCAATCACGCAAAGGAACAAGACCCTCGCCCGCTCGCACCAGCGGCCCCGCGCTACCGTCAGGCCGCGCCACATCCGCGATCAGCGTCAGCAGCATGAAGGCATAGCGCGGGCGCGAGCAGCAATGCGAAAGCTGGTCGAGCAGCAAGGAAATATCGCTGCCGCCAGGACCGCGGGAGGGGATGGACGCATGAAACATATCGTGAATCAAGCACAGAGCGGACGCTATGTGAATCCACTTTTTCCTGCGAGTCGCACTTTTGTCGGCTGTGACACTTTACCCTCCGGTAAAGTGTCATGCCGGAAACTTTACCGGAGGGCGGGGCGTCCGCAGCCAGCATGGCCGATCATGCAAAAGGGCGGTCCGTTGCTGGACCGCCCTTTAATTCTGCCAGGAATGACGGAACGAAGTGTTCCCAACAGCTCAGACGCTGACTCGCTCCAGTCGCGGCGAGAGCAGATGCACCGCCGCCAAGGCTACGAAATACGCGCTGCCGGCGACTGCGAAGAGTGGCGTGTAACTACCGATACTATCAAGGACATAGCCGGCATATTTTGCCATCACCATGCCGCCTACCGCGCCCATCGTGCCGCCGATCCCGACCACGGACCCCACCGCGCCACGCGGGAAAAGATCCGATGGCAAGGTGTAGAGATTGGCCGAGAAGGCCTGATGTGCTGCCGTTGCGATACCGATAACCAGTACGGCGACCCAGAGGTTGTCGATCGACTGGGCGAAGAAGATGGGAAGCACCGCGCAGGCGCAGATGAGCATGGTCAGTTTGCGCGCGGCATTGACGCTCTTGCCTGCCTTCATGAGCCGGCCCGACAACCAGCCACCAAAGACGCTGCCGCCGTCGGACAGAAGATAGATGGCCACCAGGGGCGGTCCGAAGCTGATGAGGTCAAGGCCATAGCGGGTGCCGAGATAGCCGGGCAACCAGAAGAGAAAGAACCACCAGATCGGGTCGATACAGAATTTGCCGATGGCGAAGGCCCAGGTCTCCTTGACGCTGACGATCCGCCCCCAGCCGATCTTCTCCACCGGATCGGCAGGGTCCTGCTGGATATAGGCGAGTTCCCCGGCCGTCACTTTGGGATGTTCCTCCGGCCGGCGATAGAGCGCGAGCCAGGCAATCAGCCAGACAATGCCGAATATGCCCGTCGCATAGAAAGCGACGCGCCATCCATAGGCAATGGTCAACCAGGGCACGAGCAGGGGCGTCACGATCGCGCCGACATTGGCGCCGGCATTGAACAGCCCGATGGCGAAGGCGCGCTCCTTCTGCGGGAACCACTCGGTCACCGCCTTGATGCCCGCCGGGAAATTGCCCGATTCACCGACACCCAGGCCGAAGCGAGCCATCGCGAACTGGGTGACGCCATGGACGCCGCCATGGGCCATGTGGGCGATGGTCCAGATCACCACCGCGACGGCATAGCCCAGCCGCGCGCCGATCACGTCCACGATCCGGCCGAAGCCGAGATAGCCGACCGCATAGGCCGCCTGGAACCAGAAGACGATATTGGCATAGTCGGTTTCCGACCAGGCCATTTCCTTGGCCAGCGTAGGCTTCAACACGCCGATCATCTGCCGGTCGACATAGTTGATTGCCGTCGCCGCGAAGAGCAGGCCGACCACCACCCAGCGATATCGCCCGACCGGCGGTGCCTGCATCCCAGCTTCCTTCATCATCCAGCTCCGTTTCTGAAAAATCGGCCGCTTCAGCGCGGCTCTTGCGTATCGATCCTGCAGTGAAGCGTTCCGAGCGACCCGAAATCCATCTCCACCTCCTGTCCCGGTCGTACAGCATGTACACCGGTGACAGCGCCTGTCGATATCCACCAGCCGGGTTGGATGGCAATCTCCCGCGCGACAAGATTTTCCAGCAGGAACCGAACGGAGCCGATCGCACCATGGGAAAAGGCCGACGCCGCGCCGGCGCCGATCTGCGCGCCATCGATCCGCGTCGTCACTTGCTGCTCGGCATAGGCGCCGTTGCGCCAGTCCGGAATGGCCGGCCCAATCAGCAGGCCATTATTATTGCCGAAATCGGAAACAGTGACGGCCGGACCCATGGTGTTGATGCCAATGAAGGGCGAACTGGCGATCTCCACGCCGATATGCACGGCATCGACATGATCGGCGGCCTCTTCCAGGGTGAACGCCCGCTGGCCCGCAGGCGGGACCTTGCCGATCCGGAAGAGAAATTCCGCTTCGATCGCGCCAAATCCGTCAGCAAAGACGAAACCGCGGGCATCGGGTGCGATCGTGACCACCGTGCTGGCGAAGATCGGGCCGGCCAGCCGGTCGCTGCCATATTGGTCGGAAAGCGGCGGCAGGATACGACCGACCTTCCAGCCTGCCACCCTGTCCTCCATCCGGGCCAGGGCGGCGGCCTGGATCGCATAAGCCTCCGTCAGCGTGGTTGGCGCCGTGCCCGGATAGTCAGCCAGGCCAAGCGCTGCCTTGCGGGCTGATAGAAAGCGTTCCGCGATGGCCTCCGCCATGCTGCTGCCTGCGCTCACGCAATAATCCTTTCTTTTATCATGTGAGGCGGAGGTAAAGGAAACCGGTGTCATTGACAAGCCATCTCTACAGGCCCTGCTGGCGCTTCGGGCCAACTGGGCTATAAGACGGCATGGCAAAACAGAAGCAGGATGAGGGGCCAGCCCCCAAGTTGACCATCAACGACATAGCGCGAATGGCAGGCGTGTCGAAAAAAACGGTCAGCCGGGTCATCAACCGCTCGCCGCTGCTGAATGAGGAAACCCGCGACAAGGTGGAGGCGATCATCCGGGAAACCGGCTATGTGCCCAATCCGCAGGCGCGGGCGCTGGCGCTGGGGCGCAACTTCCTGATCGGGTTAGTCTATGACAATCCCAATGCGCAGATGGTGTTGTCGATGCAGCGCGGCATTCTTGAAGCGTTGCATGGAACCGAGTTCGAATTGGTGATTCGCCCGGTCGATCGCGGATCCAACCATGTGATGGACGATATTCGCGGCTTCGTGACGCGGCAGCGCCTGTTCGGCGTCGTCGTGCTGCCGCCCATGTCGGAGAATGACGCGCTGGCGCGCATGTTGGACGAGCAGGGCTGCCGCTATGTGCGCATGGGGTCGGCGATGCTCGACGATGCGGAACATATGGTCGCATCGAACGACCGGGAAGCAGTCGCCGACGCGGTGCGTCACCTGATTGCGCAGGGGCATCGGCGCATCGGCCTGATTGCCGGGCCACATGGTTTTCGTTCCGCACAGGAGCGGCGCGAAGGCTTCGAAATGGCGTTGACCGAAGCCGGCATCAGCCTGCCACGGAGCTTGGTGGCGGACGGACAATATACGTTCGAATCCGGGCTGTCGGCCTCCGAAAGCCTGTTCGACCTGTCGCCGCGGCCCACCGCCATCTTCGCCAGCAATGACGAGATGGCCGCCGGCGTCCTTTATGCAGCGCGCCTGCGAGGAATTGCTGTGCCGGAGGAATTGTCGATCATCGGTTTCGACGATACGCCGGTCACGACAAGGGTGTGGCCGCCGCTCAGCACGGTGCGCTGGCCGATCGTGGCCATGGGACGCGCCGCCGCGCTCAAGCTGATCGGCACCGCGATCGGTGAGGGAGCAGACGTCAAGGAGCCGTCCATGTTCAGTTCCACGCTCATTCGCCGTGGATCGGTTGCACCACCCGCCAACAGTTGATAGGGCGCCGAAATATGACACCGGTGTCCATTAAATTTCATATGGAATGACGAGGAGCCATCATGTTTGAGAAGACCTATCATGCGACGCATCCAGAGATGATGGATTGCGTGGACAATGAGAGTTTGCGGGATCGTTATCTGGTGGGCGGCATGTTCGTGGATGGGCAGGTCGTGCTGAACTATTCGCACAATGAGCGTTTCGTGATCGGCGGCGCGGTGCCGGCGGGCGGCAGCATCAGGCTGCCCGACCAGAGCGAGCCGGCGTCGGCGGCGGGTCATCCCTTCCTGGAGCGGCGCGAGGCGGGGATCGTCAATATCGGCGGGCCGGGCGCGATCATCGTCGATGGCGCGCGCTATGAGATCGGCAACAAGGAATGCCTCTATGTGCCCATGGGCACGAAGGAGGTGATCTTCGAAGGGGCCGAGGCGCGCTTCTACATCGCCTCGCTGCCCGCGCATAAGGCGTTCCCGATCAAGAAGATCACGCTGGGTGAGGCCAATCCGCTGGAGCGCGGCGACCTCAGCAACAGTAACCACCGCACCATCTACCAGCTCGTCATCCCCGGCGTGTGCGAGAGCGCGCAACTGCTGATGGGCCTCACTGTGCTGGAGACCGGCAGCGTGTGGAACACCATGCCCCCGCACCTCCACGACCGGCGCAGCGAGATCTATCTCTATTTCGACCTTCAGGGCGGCGACCGCGTCTTCCATTATATGGGCGAGCCGGACGCCATGCGTCACATCGTCATCGAGAATGAGGAAGCGGTGATCTCGCCCCCCTGGTCGGTGCATATGGGATCGGGCACCAAGAGCTACGCCTTCATCTGGGCGATGGGCGGCGAGAATCTGGATTATACCGACATGAATGTCCTCGACATCTGCCAGTTGCGCTGAAGCCTTTAATCCTCCCCTGTAAGGTTCAGCAGAGGCACGTGACTCTGCTGAAGGGGACCACGAAGTGGTGGAGGGGTGTCCCCCCTATCGATAGGGTGACACCCCTCCGTCAGGCCTTCGCCCTGCCACCTCCCCTACCAGGGGAGGATGCACAACAGGCATGTTCTTGGAGAGAAGCAAGATGACCACCCCCTTCGACCTCACTGGAAAGGTGGCGATCGTCACCGGCGCCAATACCGGCATTGGCCAGGCGATCGCGCTGTCGCTGGCCGCGGCGGGCGCGGATATCGCCGCAGTGGGCCGCACGCCCGCGCAGGATAGCGTCGATCAGGTCCGCGCGCTTGGGAGGAAGGCACAGATCGTCTCGGCCGACCTCTCCAGCATCGAACCGGTCCAGCGCGTCGTGGATGAGACGCTGGCGACGTTCGGACGGCTCGATATCCTCATTAACAATGCCGGGATCATCCGCCGCGCCGACAGCGTGGACTTTACCGAGGCGGACTGGGACGCGGTGATCGACACCAATCTCAAGACCGTCTTCTTCCTCTGCCAGGCGGCGGGGCGGCACATGCTGCGCCAAGGTTCGGGCAAGATCATCAACATCGCCTCCCTGCTGTCCTTCCAGGGCGGCATCCGCGTACCCAGCTACACCGCGTCGAAGAGCGGCGTGGCGGGCCTGACCAAGCTGCTGGCGAACGAGTGGGCGGCCAGGGGCGTCAACGTCAACGCGATCGCGCCGGGCTATATCGCCACCAACAACACCGCCGCCCTCCAGGCCGACGAGACCCGCAACCGCCAGATCCAGGAACGCATCCCGGCCGGCCGATGGGGCGACCCAGGCGACATCGGCGGCGCAGCCGTCTTCCTCGCCTCCAACGCCGCCACCTATATCCACGGTCACACCCTGCCCGTCGATGGCGGGTGGCTCGCGCGGTAAGGCAGAGGCCATAAGCCAGAGGAGGGCCAAAACCCTCCCGCACTCAACAGGAGCGGCGCTATGCCCGACAGGCGAACCTTCATTGGAGCGGGACTGGCCCTCATATCGTCGCCCGCCTGGGCGGCGAAGGGCGATCCGGTGGTCGTGACCCGGAACGGGCCTATTCGCGGAATGCGGGAGGCGGGGCTGCTGTTGTTTCGCGGGGTGCGCTATGGGCAGGATACGGCGTCCCGGCGGTTTCGCGCGCCGGTTGCGCCGAAACCCTGGCGAGATGTCGTTCCCGCGACCGCTTTCGCGCCGTCCTGCCCGCAAAAAGCCCCGCAGGACACGACCAGCGAGGATTGCCTGTTCCTCAACATCTGGACGCCGGGTCTGGAGCCGGAGGCTCGGCGGCCGGTCATGCTCTACATCCATGGCGGCGCCTATTCGAACGGCAGCGTGGTCGATCCGCTGAATGACGGGCGGCACCTTGCCGGCCGCGATGTGGTGGTGGTGACGGTCAATCATCGACTGAACGCGCTGGGCTATCTCTATCTCGCACGGATCGATCCGCGCTTTGCCGACAGCGGCAATGCGGGGCAGTTGGACCTGATCCTGGCGCTGCGCTGGGTGCGGGACAATATTGCGGCTTTCGGCGGCGACCCGAACAATGTGCTGGTCTTCGGCCAGTCGGGCGGCGGGGCCAAGATCGCAACGATGATGGCCATGCCCGCCGCCAGGGGGCTGTTCCACCGCGCCATCACCATGAGCGGACAGCAAGTAACGGCGAGCGGGCCGATCAATGCGTCGCGCCGCACCGCCGCCTATCTGGCGAAGCTGGGGGCATCACCGTCCAATCTCGATCCGCTTCTGACCATGCCTGTCGAGCGGTTGATCGAGGGATTGGACGCGGAAGATCCGATATTGGGTGGTGGCGTCTATATGGGGCCGGTGCTCGATATGCGGTGGCTGGACCGGCATCCCTTCTGGCCCGACGCCGCGCCGCAGGGCAACGCCATCCCCATGATGTTGGGCAACACGCTGGACGAAACCCGGGCCTTCATCGATCCGGACGGGCCGCTGCTGCGTGGGCTGGACTGGAGCAACCTGCCCGAGCGGATGGCTCGCCAGTTGCGCATGGACCTGTCGCCCGAATGGATCGTTGCCCAATATCGAACGCAATATCCGGACTGGTCGGCAGAGCGCATCTTCTATGCTGCGACGACAGCAGGGCGGAGCTGGCCAGGGCAGGTGATCGAGGCGGAGGCGCGCGCACGGGCGGACGCCCCGACCTGGGTCTATCAGGTCGATTTCCAGTCGCCGACCCAGCCGAAGCGAGGGGCGCCGCACACCATGGATATCGCGCTTGCCTTCGGCACGCTGGATGCACTGGGCGCCTTCACCGGAACGGGGGAGGGCGCCCGGGCGGCGTCCGATGCCGTGATGACGCGCTTTCTGGCCTTTGCCCGGCGCGGCGATCCCAATGATCCGCAGATGGCTATCTGGCCACAATATCGGCTGGACCGCCGGGCGACGATGCTGTTCGACGTGGAAAGCCGGGTGACGGACGATCCAAGAGGATGGGAGCGGGAATTATTCGCGCGCGTGCCCTATATCCAGCCGGGAAGCTGACAGGAAATCCGTTCGCATGAAAGATCGGGACGCTACGGCTTTACTGGGTATGAGATAATCAGCGCCAGCGGCTCCGCGCCCATCTGCTTGATACCGACAACCGCGCCGTCATAGAGATAGGCCGTCATGCCGGCTGTCAGGGGGCGGGTTTCGCCGTCCGATGTCACTTCACCGACGCCGGAGAGGACATAGTAAACCTCATCATGGGCGATGGGATGGAGGCCGATTGCGGAGCCGACATGCAGGATGCGCTTGCGAAATTCCATGCGACGGGGCTGGGGCACGGCGTCGCTGATGCGATAGGCCGTGCTCATACCGATCTGGCCGTGAGGCGTCGGCTCCTCACGGCGCACGCTGTTTTCATCGATTATCGCCATGGGCGGCGCGCTGGACGTGGTCGCTGCGGCGACAAGGAGCAGAGCAAGGTTCATTTCTTCTCTCCCGCATTTTCGCCTTGGCGCATCATCTTGTCACGATCGGACAGATGTTCGGCAATCTCCGCTTTCTGGCCTGGATAGCGGCCCGATTTTGGCTCCATCGTATCCAGATTCCAGTCGGCCGCGACAAAGGGCGCGTGGGTTTCGGCCATCTTTGGATAACCGCCGACTTCCTTCTCGTCATCGATGATTTCGCCACGCCCTTCGGCGACGAAGAAGAGGACGCGCAGGTCGTCGGCGTCGCGGTCCCACGGGCGAGCCCCGGCATGAGCGAGAACATGGGTTTCAACCTCCCGCACGGGCAAGATCTGGGTGCCGGGCCACCAGACGGGTGGGGCATCAAGTTCGTTCAATTTGGCGCGGGTTTCGCCATAGCGGCCAAACATGGGAAGCGGCTGACCGAATTTGTCGACGGCGATATTGTCCTTGCCATGATAGTCGAGGTTGCCGTCGCCGCCGAGCGTCAAAAAGGGCAAGCCGGCGGCAGTCGACACGCCGCCCCGCAGAACATTGCCGACCGCCGAAATCTTGCCGGTTTGATAGGGATGGTCGCCCCATTCGAGCGCCATGAGATTATAATGGACCGCGCGTTCGCCCGGATCATAGAGGATATTGTTGATCAGTTCGACCTGGCCGCCACCCTTCACCAGCGGATTGCGCTCGACATTATGAGCGTAGAGATTGCGGTAGATCAGGATCTCGCTGGCATTGTCGTGGATCAGCGATCCCTTGCTATGCTCGCCCTTGGGATGGCTGGCGTTGGCAAGACCTTCGGCCGCGATATTGTAAGAGAAGGTGATGGCGTGGCTGGTGTGCTGGCGCCATTCCTCCGGCGTCTTTCCTTCGAAGCGCGGGCCGGAAGCCGACATATTCTCATCGATCGCCCAGGTGAAGGTGCAATGGTCGATGATGACATGATGGGCCGCGACCGTGGACATGGCATCCGCTTCCCAGCCGCTCAGCTTGGGTTGGCCGTCGACACCGGTGCGCACGCGAATGTGGCGGATGACCACGTCGTGGGTGGCGATATCGATGCCGGTCTTGATGAGGGTGATGCCGGGGGAAGGGGCGGTCTGGCCGGCTATGGTGACATAGGGTTCGCTGATCTTCAGCGTCTGGCGGCCCATGTCGATGATGCCCGCGACCTCGAACACGATGATGCGCGGGCCTTTCGCTTCGACCGCGGCCTTGAAGCTGCCGGGGCCATCGGGGGCGAGGGTGGTGACGCGGATGATGCGCCCACCACGTCCTCCAGGCGTCGTCGCGGCCCAGCCGACCGCGCCGGGGAAGGCGAGTTGCGCGCCGTCAGCCTTGGCCGGGGCGGCGTGAGCAGGGGCGGAAAAAGCCAGGGCGGCAATCAGCAGTGGCAATAGGGGGCGAGCCATCAGTTTTTATTCTCCTCTCAACCGCTTTCTTGACATCCCCAGCCGGACGTTGCAACAATTTCTGACACCGGTGTCCATTCAAACGATGGCGGCCCCGCATGAAGGGGATGCGGGTGAGGGTCGATCGGTTCCTGCACGTACCGATCGACCCCCTTGTCCGTAAAGGACGGGATTTGCGTGATCGGAGGAGAGTCTGCGGCGGGCGCGTCTGCCGCGATTGGCACGGATGGCTGCACATAGGTGGAGCCTGTCGATGTGCTGATATTGCTGGATGATAGCAAAATAATTCATTATAATTCAAAACATTACTCCTGAAATTATGTGAAGGAAGAGCGACTGGCGCCGCGCCATATTGACAGGCTTTCGCGGCGAGCGCATTTATGACACCGGTTTCCGAAGCGTGCCTGACGACCAGCCATAGCTGGCGGCGCGCGAGGCGAGGGAGGTTGCAGCCAAAGGGAGGCGCGCTCTTTCCGACCGGGATTGCCCGGAAACCGCCTGCGCACGGCAGCAGGGTGGAAACATGGGAAGGGAGTGGATGAAAGTGCAGAATCAACAGGCTAAATTGGCAACGCCGCGACGGTTGGCGGGGGCATCCTTCGCAGTCATGGCCATGGCGCTGACCAGCCCGGCTCTGGCGCAGGATACCGCCGCTGCACAAAGCGCGGATAATGCGGAAGTTGCCGACATTGTGGTGACCGGTTTCCGCCAGTCGCTGGGCGCGGCCATCAATCTGAAACGCCAGTCTGTAGGATCGGTCGACGCGATCGTGGCGGAGGATATCGCCAAGTTTCCTGACCAGAACCTCGCTGAATCGCTCCAGCGCATTCCGGGCATCTCGATCCAGCGCGACGGCGGCGAAGGGCGCGCCATCACGGTACGTGGCCTGGGCGCGCAATTCACCCGCGTTCGTGTGAACGGATTGGAGACGGTCGCGACCTCGACCGATGGCGCCAGTTCGAACCGCGACCGCGCCTTTGATTTCAACGTCTTCGCGTCGGAACTATTCAGTTCGCTGGTAGTACACAAGACCGCCGAGGCATCTCTGGACGAAGGCTCCCTGGGCGCGGTGGTCGACCTCAACACCGGCAATCCGCTGGCGGGGAAGGACGGTTTTACCTTCGTGGGTTCCGCGACCGGCTCCTATAACGACCTCAGCAAGAAAATGGGGCCGCGTCTGGCGGGTCTGCTGTCGTGGAAGTCACCCGACGGTCAATGGGGCGTGGCGCTGTCGGCGGCCTATTCGAAACTCGACACCAAGCAGATGGGCAATAACACGGTGCGCTGGTCGCAGGCGCGGTTCGACAGCGTCGATGGCGCGCCCTGTTTCACAAGGAGTGCAACGGACAGCACCGGTGTCGCCAATAGTGGGGGCGTCTATACTGTCGGCCGGTCGGCGGCATGCGACAAAGCAGCGCTCGCCTTTCACCCGCGCATTCCGCGCTATGGCGAGATCGCGCAGGAACGCGAGCGTTTGGGTATCACCGGATCGATCCAGTGGGCACCGTCGGACGCAACCAAGGTTTCGATCGACGGCCTCTTCTCCCGCTTCCGCGAGACGCGCGAGGAGAAATGGGGCGAAGTGCTGCTGCGTTCCAATGAGCGGTCGATCGACGTGGTGAACCCGGTCTATGACAGCAACAACAATATGGTTTCGGCGACGCTGAACGACGCCTGGGTGCGTACCGAACATTATCTGCGCAAGTCGCAGACCAAATTCTACCAGTTGGGCGGCACCTGGGACCAGGATGTGAGCGACAGCTTCCGCTTCACCCTGCTAGGCGGCTTCTCCAAGTCCGACGCGTCGATCCCGGTCGAAACCACTTTGGTCTTCGATGATCGCGACGCGCAAGGCTATAGCTATGATTATAGCAATATGCGCCGCCCGGTGCTGACATTCGGTACCAGCGTCACCGATCCGGCCAATTTCCAGCTTGCTGAAATCCGCGACCGGCCGTCCTCGACCATCAACAAGTTCCGCACGGCACAGTTGCGCACCGAATGGGACGTGACCGACGGATTTACCGTGAAAACGGGCGCAGTTTATCGCCGCTTCTCTTTCGATACCGAAGGCTTTACCCGCGACACGATCGTGTGCGGGAATGGCGGCGTCGACCGGGTGCTGGGCACAGTGAACTGTTCGCCCAGCAGTGCCTTCGGGCCGTCCGCCATCTATGGCTTGCCGGTAACGTCGGCGTTGTCGGAACTGTTTACCTTGAAGGGGGCGGGCGCACCGGCGGGTACGACGACGCAGTGGCTGGTCCCCAATCTGGCGACAGGGACAGACTATACCAAATTATATGAGCGTGCGCTGACGGTTGATGCGGGTAACACCCGTGGCGTGGTTGAAAAAACCACCGGCGGCTATATCCAGTTCGACGCCAAGGGCGAGATTTTCGGCCTGGAATATGCCGCCAATGCCGGTATCCGCTATGTGAAGACCGACCAGAGTTCGACCGGCCTTAACAACGGCCAATGGGTCGGCGTGTCGCGCTCTTATGAAGACTGGTTGCCGGCGGTAAACGTTGCCCTGTTCCCACATCGCGACATTATCATTCGCGCATCGGTGGCGGATGTGATGACCCGGCCTAGCCTGGGCAATCTGACGCCGGGCGGTTCTGTCGATGGCTTCAACTATCGCGTCAGCTTCGGCAATCCTTTCCTCAACCCGTTCCGGGCAACGGCATACGACCTGGCGGTTGAATGGTATTTCGCGCCACAGTCGATCTTTTCGGTCGCGGCGTTCAAGAAGGATGTGCAGAGCTTCCCGATCAGCCAGACGATCACCGGCACCTTCGCCGCGACCGGTTTGCCGCTGTCGGTGATCCCGCCCAGTTCGCCCGCCGCGATCCAGCCCGAGCGCGCCGAAGGCTGGGCGATCAGCACGATCGTCAACGGCAGCGGCGCCAGCCTGAAGGGGATAGAGTTGTCGGTGCAGGCGCCTTTCACCTTCCTGCCCGGTTTTCTGTCGCATTTCGGCGGCATAGTGAACGCCACCTTCGTGGATTCGAGCGCCAACTATACAGTGTCGGGACCGGCGGTGGTGCCGGGCGGCGGCAATATCGCGGCGGTACGCAACGCCACGCTGTTCGGCCTGTCGAAGCGGGCGTTCAACGGTACGCTCTATTATGAGGACGAGAAATTCTCCGCCCGCGTGTCGGCCAGCTATCGCAGCAAATATATCGACCAGAATAGCGGCACGGGTAACGTGTTCGAAGGCTATAACAGCACGGTCAATGTCGACGCGTCGGTTCGCTACAAGCTGACCGACTGGATCGAGTTGTCGCTGGAGGGCATCAACCTGACGGACGATTATCGCGACCGCTACACCGACCTGGACGCCAATCGGAACTATGAGCAATTGCATTTCGGCCGCACCATTCAGGTGGGCGCGCGGTTCAAGCTGTAATGGCTCGGCCGGGCCGCCCCTGTGCGGACGGCCCGGCCTTATCATGAAGGAGACACCATGACGATCAGCCGCCGCGACGCCATGACCGCCGCCTTGGCCGGAAGCGCCTTCGCGCTAGGAAGTGGACAGACGGCGATCGCAGCACCGGCAGCCATTCCGGCCGACTGGAAGCGCGGGTTCGACAATCAGCGCATCGCCGATCTGGGCGACGGACGCTTTCTCAATCCGTTGATCTCCGGCGACCGGTCCGATCCCGCCATCCTGAAGGACGGCGCGGATTATTACATGACCTTCTCCACCTTCGACAGCTATCCCGGCATCACCATCTGGCACAGCCGCGACCTTATCAACTGGCGGCCGCGCGGCGCTGCGCTGCATAGGAATATCGGATCGGTCTGGGCGGTGAGCCTGGAAAAACATAAGGGCCGCTATTTCATCTACATCCCGGTGAAGGCCGAACCGAACAGCATCTTCGTCATCCATGCCGACACTATCGACGGGCCATGGAGCGAGCCGATCGACCTCAAGCTGCACGACCATATCGATCCCTGCCATGCGGTAGGAGAGGATGGCAGCCGATGGCTGTTCCTATCGGGCGGCGATCGTATCCGCCTGTCCGATGACGGACTGTCGACGGTCGGCGCGGTCGAGCATGTCTATGACCCCTGGCGCTATCCCGACACATGGGATGTGGAGGGATTTTCGCCCGAGGGGCCGAAGATCCATCGTCATGGAGGCTGGTTCTACATGCTGACCGCCGTGGGCGGGACGGCCGGGCCGCCGACCGGGCATATGGTGATCGCCGCGCGATCCCGCTCCATCCATGGCCCGTGGGAACAGCATCCGGGCAATCCGCTGGTGCGAACCCAAAGCCTGGACGAACGCTGGTGGTCACGCGGCCATGCCAGCCTGGTCGAAGGGCCGGACAAGAGCTGGTGGGCGGTCTATCATGGCTATGAAAATGGCCTGTGGACATTGGGACGGCAGACCTTGCTCGATCCGGTCGAATGGACAGCGGACGGCTGGTTTCGCATGACGGGTGGCGACCTGTCGCAGCCCTTGCCCAAGCCGCGCGGCGGACAGGCGGTGCCGCATGGCATGGCGTTGTCGGACGATTTCAGCACCTTGGAGCTGGGTGCAAAATGGAATTTCTTTCGCCCCGCGCCGGACGAGGCGAGCCGGGCGCGCGTGGAGAAAGGCGCGTTGGTGCTGAAGGGGCGAGGCAGCGCGCCGGTCGATTCATTCCCCCTGCTGCTGATCGCGGGCGATCCGGCCTATGAGTTCCAGTGCGATATCGAGATCGCGCCGGGCGGGACGGCGGGGATGCTGCTCTTCTACGACGACAAGCTCTATTGCGGACTAGGCTTCGACGAAAAGCGTTTCGTCACGCATCAGTATGGCATCGAGCGCGGGCGGCCCGCCAATCCGCATGGCCGCCGCCTGACGATGAAAGTGACCAATCGCCACCATATCATTTCCTATCACCTGTCGGCCGATGGCGGGCGGACATGGAACCGGTTCGACCGGGGCATGGAAGTGTCGGGCTACCATCATAATGTGCGCGGCGGATTCCTGATGCTGCGACCGGGCCTCTATGCCGCCGGGCCGGGCGAGGCGCGCTTCCGCGATTTCCGCTTCCGCGCGCTCTGACCGGCTCCTCGTTCAGGCGAAGGGCTGGTCGATCGCCACCGAGGGAGGCGTGAACCAGGCGGCGCCCGTTTCCGTTACATGGAAATGATCCTCCAGCCTGACGCCGAACCGGTCGGGCACGACGATCATCGGCTCGTTGGAAAAGCACATACCCGGCTCCAGCGGCGTATTGTCGCCGCGCACCAGATAGGGCGCCTCATGGATCGACAGGCCGATGCCGTGGCCGGTACGATGCGGCAGGCCGGGCAGCGCATAGTCGGGGCCAAGGCCGGCGCCCTCCAACACGGCGCGTGCGGCGGCGTCGATCGCGCCACAGGGCAGGCCGGGCCGCACTGCGTCGAACGCCGCCTGCTGCGCCTCACGCTCCAGATTCCAGATGCGCCGCTGCTCCGCATCCGCTTCGCCAAAGACATAGGAACGGGTGATATCCGAATGATAGCCGCCGATGGTGCAGCCCGTGTCGATCAGCACCATGTCGCCTTCGGCCAGAACGCTTTCGCCTGGCAGGCCATGCGGATAGGCGGTGGAGCGCCCGAACTGAACGATGCAAAAGCTGTTGCCCGATGCGCCCAGCGCGCGATGCGCGGCCTCGATGAAGCGCTTCACCTCGGTGGCGGTGATGCCTGCGCGCAGGATGCGGGCGGTACGGCGATGCACCTCCAACGTCATCGACTTGGCCTGCTGCATCAGGGCCAGTTCGGCGGGCGTCTTACAGCGGCGGCATCCGTCGATCACGCCCGATGCGGCGACCAAGGTCACATCGGGCGCGACCTGACGGATGCGCTCGACGAACAGGAAGGCCATGGCGGGATCAATACCCAGACGCGCCACGCCCAGCGTGCGCAGCGCGTCGGCGACCAGGGCGGCGGGACTTTCATCCTCCTCCCACAAGCGCAGGTCGGCGGCGGCGATCTTGAGATCGGCCTCCAGCGACCCCCGCTCGAAACGCGGGCAGATCAGGATCGGCTCGCCCGCGACGGGCAGGAGCATCGCCACCAGCCGCTCGCTCGCGCCCCAGGGCACGCCCGCATAATAGGCAAGGCTGGCGCCCGCGTCGATCAGGAGCGCGTCCAGTCCTTCTTCCGCCATCAGTGCGCGCGCCTTGTCCATGCGCGCCCGATATTCGATCGGGGTAATGGCCGGAGCCGGATCGCTCCAGCGTTTCAGCGCGGCAAGTTCGGTGGCGGCGTCGGAACCGCCAATCTGCTGAGTCATGCATTCATCCTTCGAAACGACGGAGCGAAAAGGGGGTGGGATCGACTGGCGGGGCGGCGCCCGTGACAAGCGCCGCGATGATTTCCCCGCTGATTGGTCCCAAGGTCAGCCCCAGATGCTGGTGCCCGAAGGCATAGAGCAGGTTCGTCGCCCGGTCACTCCGGCCGATGGCGGGCAGATAGTCGGGCAGGGTCGGGCGCGCGCCGATCCAGCGTGCGGCATCCCGGCCGATCGGCAGGCCCAGCGCCGCGACATGGCGGCGGAGCCGACGCCATTTGCGCGGATCGGGCGGCGATCGCAGGCTGGAAAATTCAACGATGCTTGCTGCCCGCAGATCCTTTTCGAACCGCGTCACGATCATGGAGCGATCCTCGAACACGATCGGCGGCGTTTCAACCGGCCAGTCGGCCTGCGAGACCGGCGCCTGAACATGATAGCCGCGTTCGGCGATGAGCGGAACATGGTGGCCCAGCGGGCGGAGCAGACCGTCCGACGCTGCGCCTGTAGCAATGACGACATGATCGGCATCGAACCGGCGACCATCGGTCAGTTGCACGGCAACGCGCCCATCCGCGAATGGCAACGCCTCCACATACCCCTGCATCGCCATGCCGCCCACCGCGAGGAAAGCGGCGCGCAGATCCTCCTCCAACCGGGTCGGGTCGGCGATATGGCCACTGCCCTCGCAATATATGGCTCCGGCGATGGGGCGTGGGATGAACCGCGCCAGCATCGCCAGCTCATCGGGCGTGGCGTCGCGGAAACGGGCGGTGCCACAGTCCGCGCCCAACCAGGCGGCACGTCCGGCGCGGGCGCGGGCCTCATTTTCCCAAACGATGAAATGCCCGTCCTCGATCAGACGCTTTGGCCCCTCGCACAGCGCATCGATCCGCCGCCACGCGGGCATGGCTTCCGCCAACAGCGTCTTCAGCGCCGTCTGGCCCGCCGCAAACCGGGTCGGCCGCGCCGCCGCAAGGAGGCGCAGGGAGAAAGGCAGCCATCGGGCCACATCGCGCAAGGGCAAGGCCAACGCGCCGCCACGCCAGAATAGCCGGCGAGGGAAACTGCGCACCGTCTCCATCGAGGCGAGCGGATTGACCTGCTCCACGGCCACATGGCCGGCATTACCCCAGGAAGCGCCGCGTAACGGACTGTCCCGCTCGATCAGGAGGGTCGAAATTCCTCGCTCTTGCAAGCGGATGGCGCAAGCGAGGCCGACAATGCCGCCGCCAACGATGATGGCATGATGAGTCAATGCGGATCGGGTCTTTTCATTGGATGAGAGATAATAAGATACCGTATACGATCATAGGTTTCAAGGATGCTTCGGGAGGAAAATAGCAAGCCATTGGTGCGGGCTTGCTGATATCAGACTGCGGTGCTTCATTGGTCAGATTGATCCAATGCACGATGGCATTCACGGACCCAATCGCCTCAATCAAACCAAGGGCGGAGGCGGAATGCGAACAACAAGGTGGACAGCTACGCTACTATGTGAGAATGTGGATTTATTTAACATAAGATATATTATCGTACTTATATGTTGCGGAGCCAAGGTGGAAATGACGCTCTGCTGGTGATCACAATCTCAGCTTTCGGCGGCGGAGTATCGTCATGCTTATTCTTCGGATTGGAGGATGCATTGATGAGCTTCGTGCCGCCATCAAGACGATTGACGATCTACGGGCGCTTTCTTCAGACGAATAGGTCATCGTGCGGCGTCGGTCATCCACGCCTGAAACTGCCCAAGCCGCGCCTCGCCAAATGCTTCCATTGCCGCAGCCGCATTCATCTCGGCGATGGGCACGCGCGCCAGCACCTCTCACCAGGCTGTCTCGGCGGCCAAAAAAGGCGCGCGCTATCGGACATGCCGTTCGACAGGCCTCCCGTGGCGTCAGGCACGGATCACGCCTGCGGATTTCCGTACAGCGAAACAAGGGTTCCGTACCCTCAATGGCCTGCACGATGTCGAGCAGTGAGATTTCGGAAGACGCACGGGCAAGCTGGTAGCCGCCCCTCACACCACGGCCGGCCGAGCCCTTACGCCGTTACATCGACGCTGCGGATCCTCCCTCCCCGCCATGACGGTTGCGCCCGCGCACCTAGCGCGACGTCCACAGCCGCCTGCGCCAGCAGGCGCGTCGAGTCGAGGACCGGTAGCGGTGAGGCTTCCGGCGTGATCAGCAGCGGTATCTCAGTGCAACCAAGTACAACCGCGTCGCACCCCGCGCGGGCAAGGTCTCGAATGATGCGCTGATAGTCGGCCTTAGTTTCTTCACGAAATATCCCACCGCACAATTCTTCGAAAATCGTGGCGTTTATGAGTTCACGATCCGCCTCGCCCGGGATGTGAAATTTGAGCCCGCGTCGATCGAACGCATCACGGTATATCGAGCCGTCCATCGTCCATTTTGTGCCAAGCACACCAAGCGATCTGAACTTCCGTGAAAGCGCGTAATCCGCTACGACCTCTGCAATATGCAGCCCCGGCAGCGGCAATGAGGTGTTTCCCGCCTCAAGAGCAAGATGCGCGGTGTTGTCCGGGCAGATAAAGAAATCGCAACCCGCCGCATCCAGACGCTTTAATGTCTGCGTCAGAGTCGCACGAATGGACGGAAGATCGAACCGCTCCCAGGCGGCCATACTTTTGCCCATGGCGATCACGGCCAACGTGATGTCCGGATGCTGATGCGGCCCCAGCCGACGGATGCCCTCATGACAGGCAGTCAGGTAGCAGAGTGCAGATCCTTCGGCGCTGTGCGCCAGAATGCCGACGTGCTTCATAGACCCAGTGTTCCCACTTCTAAGAGATGTCCGCCTCTCGACGATCGATGCTGCACATTATTTCGTTCTGAGCTCCAAAGAATTGCAATTATCGCTAGGGAGCTTTCCAAAAATTTCGTCCGAGCTATGATTGCGGAATCTACACGCGAACGCTGGAATGCCGACGATGTCGCTCGACCGAATTGATCGAAAGATCCTGTCCGCCCTTCAGGATGACAACAAGATCACTAATTTAGAGCTCGCAGAGCGGGTCGGGATCTCGCCGCCGGCTTGCCTTCGCCGCGTCAAAACGCTGCGTAATCAGAAAATCATCGAGGGTGATATCTCGCTCATCAATCCTAAGGCGCTTGGCAAGCAGATCACGGTCGTGATCGAAATCGTGGTTGCGCGCGCTGGCACCAACGTCGTTGACAAAGTCAAGCGCAAGATGCTGACGACGCCGGAAGTTTCGCAATGCTATCTAGTGACAGGAGACACCGACTTCATCGTGATCGCGCAGCTCAAGGATATGGAAGCTTACGAAGCGTTTCTGGAGCGGACATTTTACAACGATCCAATCATCGAGACGATGACCAGCCTCGTTGTCGTCAATCGTGTCAAGTTCAACCCGAAGCTTGATATCCCGATCGACGACTGAGCTTTGGGTCGGGCCGGGACGCGATGTATTCGCGCTGCCTCGAAACTGAGTGAGCAGCACTGAGGATGAGGCCCGCATGGCGCTTGCTTTGTCGAGCTGGACACCCGCAAAAACTCTGGCGGATTTGGGTCATTCGTGATTCATTGATTGGGTAGCCTTGCAGAATGTCATACAAGCGCCCTACGCCGAGTTTGTGCCCGGAGGTAGAACAGGAGCTGGAGCATGGATGCCGAATATATTGAGGCGACGTATGGTCTGACCTCATCTCAAATAGCCGATCTACGACGCTCTCCGTCACAGTGGGCGTTCATTAAGCAGAGGTGAGCGCCCTACCTCTCACATGGCCGTGGGCATCTGATCCCGGCCCCCTGTTGCGTAGGCGTGTGTCATTGAACTGGCCCAGTGCCGAGTGAGACAGTGCCTCGCAGGTTCCAGGGTCATGCGAGATCCATCGGGGCGCAGTTTTGTTGTCAACGGGTGCGCTTACGGCGTGACTTGGGTGTGGTGTGATGGCATCCTTCCTATAGAAATAACGTAGAAATATCAGATGCTTATTGGATATGCGCGGACCGGCAGGGTGCACAGGTTGCGGGCCGGAGGCCAGCAGCCTGTCCTACACACCCCCGCACCTGCTATCCTTGCGCCCGGCTCCTTCCCATCGTCCGCCCCCCTTTGCCCGACGGCGCACCCGCGCCCGTCGCCCGCAAACTTGGCTCAAACTCCTCATGCGCGACATGCGGGAAGTTCGAGAAGTTCCGGGCCGCCCCGCCGCCGCGCCAGTCATGCGGACGGCGCTGGCGCGCCGGCGCTTTTGCAGCGCAGCCCGCTGCGCGGCCTGCGCCCACATCGAACTGTCGCTCCTTGGCACCCTGGCGTCGGTTCGTGTTGCGGACGGGCGTCCGCGGACGATCTGGCTGCGCTCGGACGCATCGGGCCTGTTCCTCGTTTTGCGAAGCGCCATGGCCATCGGGTCGACACGGAAATCCGCGCCCCGCGACGGTGTGAACTTCGCAACTTCACAGGCTTTGCTCTGCGCCGACAGGCAATATGCGAAATCAGCGCCACGGCCCGGCCTCCCACCATCAACCATGATATCGCCGCCATGGTATGTGGATTGGCGGCGGCCCTTTGGACTGTTTGCCGCTCTTCGCTGTGCTAGCGTCATCGTCTGACCGGAAAGCCAGGCGGGAGATGGAGCGATGGACGATGATGTGGCGGCCTTTGTGGCCCGCGCCCGGATACGGGATTGTCTGGTTCGCCTGGCCCGCGGCGAGGATCGGCGTGACGCGGGGTTGATCCGGTCGTGCTGGTGGCCCGATGCACGCTATGACTATGGCGTGCAGGCGGGCGATTTCCCGGACTATCTGGCGTGGGTGGTTCCCGGTTCCGACGCCATTGCCAACACGCAGCATCTGCTGGGCCAGAGCCATATCGAACTGGCGGGCGACAAGGCCAGGGTCGAAACCCATATCCTGTCCTATCATCGTGTCGACATGGGCGGCGGCGACCAGGACATGGTGATTGGCGGCCGCTATCTGGACGTTCTGGAAGAGCGCAGCGGCGAATGGCGGATCGCCCATCGGATCATGCTGTACGACTGGTCCAGCGACTGGGGCAAAGCGGCCGACTGGTCGAAGGGGCTGATGGGCCTGCCCTTCGCTGCGGATCGTCATGCGGGGCGTGCCCAAGATGATCCCAGCGTCGCTTTCTTTGCCGAAGCCGCCGCCTGATGGGGTCGCTGTCGGGCAAGGTCGCGCTGGTGACGGGGGCCAGCCGCGGCATCGGGCGCGGCATTGCGCTGGTGCTCGCCGAACAGGGCGCGACCGTCTACGTCACGGGCCGCACGGTCAATCCGGGCGACTATTATCTGCCCGGTACGGTGGGCGAGACGGCGGAAGAATGCACCGATCGGGGACGGGACAGCGGCGGCAGTGGCATTGCGGTCGCCTGCGACCATGGCGATGATGACGCAGTCGCGGCGCTGTTTGATCGGATCGCCAAGGAGCAGGGTCGCCTCGACATCCTCGTCAACAATGCCTTCCTGTTGTCCGACGATCTGATCGAGCCGAAACCCTTCTGGGAAAAGCCGTTGTCCAATATGGAAATGTGGGATGTCGGGGTCCGCTCCAACTTCGTCGCCGCCTGGCATGGCGCGCGCATCATGGCGCCCCAAGGCTCAGGTCTGATCGTCGCGATTTCGGGCTTTGCCGCCGTAACCTACACCTATGGCGTGGTCTTCGGTACCGCCAAGTCGGCGGTCGATCGCATGGCGCGCGACATGGCGATCGAGCTGGCGCCGCACAATGTCGCGTCGGTGACACTGTGGCAGGGCCTGACCCTGACCGAGAAGGCGCGGGACAATCTGGCCCGGATGCAGGACCGGCTGACGCAATCCATCGCCGGGCAGAAAGGAAGCTCGGTCGAGCATCCCGGCCGGGTGATCGCGGCAATGGCTACCGACCCCGACATCATGCAGCGATCGGGCGGCGAATATATCACCGCCGAACTGGCTCAGCATTACGGCGTCACCGACATTGACGGCACGATCGTCCCGTCGGTTCGGGCGACGCGGGGGAGCCCAATCTGGCGCCCCATTTCGGAGGTCGATTATCGTGGCAAATGAACTGGACCCGCGCCTGCGCGACCTGATCGACAGGCAGGCCATATCGGAATGCCTCGCCCGCTTCTCCCGCGGCATGGATCGGTTCGACCGCGACATCTATCTGTCCGCTTTCCACGACGATGCGGAGATTGCGGCTGGCCCCTTCGTCGGCAGCGCCGCCGCTTGCTGGGATTGGGCCATGCCCCTGCATGACCAGGCGCAGATATTGACCCATCATGCCCTGCTGCAAACCAGCATCGATCTGGACGGCGATGTCGCCCATAGCGAAACCTATTATCAGTTCATCGGCCGCAATCGCGACGAAAGCCTGATCATGGCGGGAGGCCGCTATATCGATCGGTTCGCAAGGCGTGACGACGCCTGGAGAATCGCGCTTCGGATCAATGTCATCGAATGGTCCGTGCTGCCGCCCGCCATACCCATCCCCTATGCCGATGTGCCGGATATCGCTGGTAATGGCGTGTCCACGCGCGGGCGGGAAGATCCCTCTTATCAGCGGCCGCTCGTCAACCGGCGGGCATCGCAGACACCCGCCTGACGGGGTTTTCCATTGAGACGAACGGGTCCGACATGACCGAAGCCACGAACATCCGACGCATCACCAGCAGCGGATGGAACATCCGCTGGGACCAGCGGCTCGCCGATCGCGCACGCGCCGAAGGCTGGTGGCGGGACGATAGCTGCATCGACGCGCTGCGCCGCGCCGCGACCGACACGCCCGACCGGATTCTGGTGCAGGACGATAGGGGCCAATTGTCGGCCGCCGCACTGCTGGACCAGGCGAACCGCCTTGCCCAGGCGCTGCTGAAACGCTTTACGCCCGGCAGCGTCATCTCCTTCATGCTGCCCAATTGGCGCGAAGCGGCGGTCATCTACATGGGATCGACCCTGGCGGGCATGGTCGCCAACCCCATCCTGCCCTCGCTGCGTGACCATGATCTGCGCTTCATTCTGGCCGATGTGCGCAGCCGGATGATCTTCATTCCCGCCATCTTTCGCGGGCATGACTATGCCGCGATGATGTCCCGCGTGAATGGCGAACTGGCGCAGCCGCCCGAAGTCGTCATCCTGCGCGGCGAAACGGGTGTCGCGGGCAGCTATGCGGCGTTGCTGGATGAACCGGGGGACGCGCCCCTCCCCGCACTCGACGCTGACGATGTGCGGATGGTCATGTATACCAGTGGCACCACCGGCCGTCCCAAGGGCGTACTCCACAGCCATAATTCGCTTAACGCGCTGATCCGGCAGATCGGACGCCATTGGCTGGTGGAGCCGGGCGACCGTTTCCTCGTCCCCTCCCCGATCAGTCATATCGGCGGGTCCATCTATGCCTTCGAAATGCCGGTGATGCTGGGGACCACCGCGCTGCTGATGGAGGCATGGAACCCCGAAGCAGCGGTGCAGCAGATGGTCGAAGCGCGCTGCACCCATATGGCAGGCGCAACGCCTTTCCTGCAAACGCTGCTGACCGCCGCGCAGGCCGCGGGAACCCGGTTGCCCGACCTGAAGCTGTTCATCTGTGGCGGCGCCTCTGTCCCCCCTGCCCTGATCCGCGATGCGGCCGGTTATTTCGCCAGGGCGATCGTCAGCCGCGTCTATGGATCGACGGAAGTTCCAGTGACGACCGTTGGCGTGATCGACCGCGGCGACACGGCCCATGCGGCCGATACCGACGGTCGGCCCGGCATAGCCACGGTGCGGATCGGGGCCGATGGAGAGATACGCGCCCACGGCCCGCAGATGATGGTCGGCTATGTCCATGCGGAGGATGAGACGACAGCTTTCGACGCTGAGGGATTCTACCGCACAGGCGATCAGGGTGCGCTGGTGGATGGCGACCATCTGGTTGTGACCGGTCGGATCAAGGATCTGATCATCCGCAACGGCGAAAATATTTCACCCAAGGAGATTGAGGATCTGCTGATCGGCCATCCCGATATCGCCGATATCGCGATCGTCGGCGTGCCCGATCCGCGTACCGGCGAACGGGCGGTCGCCGTCGTCGTGCCGCAGGCCGGAGCAACACCCGACATCCCGTCGATCAGCGGCTTTCTGGCGGATCATGGGGTCGCCCGGTTCAAATATCCCGAAACGGTGGCCCTGTGGGACATGCTGCCGAAAAATGACGCAGGCAAGGTGCTGAAACACGCCATCCGGGCCGCCCTGACCGCAGCCTGACACGAAGATCGATCGGAGCGTCAGCGCCCCTGGGCAGCACGCTCGAAGCTGTAGCGGATATGATCGACATGGCCGTCCATACCGAAGATGAGCGGGTCTGCGCTGTCGAAGATGCCATCCTTCTGCCGCGCGACATCCTCGATCGTCCATTCCGGCTGATAGACACCCCGGCTCTCGCCAACGAAGGCGCGGGCAACGCGGCCAGCGATGGACACCAGCATCTCACCACTGACGGAACAGCATTCATGCGCCAGCCAGCCAGCCACCGGCGCGACCAGGTCCGGTCCCATCGGCGGATAGGCCGATATGTCGATCCCCTCGGCCATGCGCGTGACGGCGCCGGGGACGATGATGTTGGACTTGACGCCCTCGGCCGCACCCTCGATCGCGACGACATTGTTGAGGCCGATCATGCCAGCCTTCGCCATGCCATAGTTTACGACCCCCTGACTGCCGTAGAGACCACCGATCGAGGAAGTCAGCACCACCCGGCCGTAACCGGCCGCGCACATGCGCGGGAAGGCGGGACGCACGACATGGAAAGCACCACGCAGATGCACGTCGAGTACGGCGTCGAAATCCTCCTGGCTCAAATCCTTGAGCGTTCCATAGCGGACATTGCCAGCATTATGGACGAGGATGTCGATCCGGCCATAATGGTCCAGCGCGCTCTCGATGATCGTACGGCCGCCTTCAGGCGTTGCCACCGATGCGGTGCAGGCCACAGCCTCGCCTCCAGCGGCACGGATTTCCCGCACGACGTCTTCTGCCGGACCGATGTCCGCGCCCTCCCCGCTCATCTGGCCGCCCGGGTCGTTGACGATCACTTTCGCGCCGCGTTCGGCGAGGAGCAGCGCATAGGTCCGACCCAGGCCGCGCCCCGCTCCGGTGATGACAGCCACACGATCATCATATCTCAACAGCGACATGGACAGCTCCTCGCGTCAATGGGAAGCTGATCGGTGCCGCCCGGCGCGCGCGGCGGCAAGCCTCCCCCCAACAGGCATCGCCCCCGCGTCATTTACGGCGGAAGGATCACGCCCCGCCCCGACATTGGCTATGACCGGATCAGGACAAGGCGACTGGGGAGCGGAATGCAGGTTGCGATCATCACCGGGGCGGGCAGCGGCATCGGCCTGTGCACCGCGAAGATGCTGCATGAAGCGGGCATGGCGATCGTCGGCGTGGGCCGCGACGCGGGCAAGCTCGCCCAGCTGGAGCAGGCGATCGCCGATCCGGATCGGCTGGCGACCCTGTCGGTCGATGTGACCGACGATGATGCGCCGGCACGGATCGTCGGGCTAGCGATGGCGCGGTTCGGACGGATCGACTTCCTGGTCAACAATGCGGGTGCGGGCAGCCCCAAGCCGTTGCACGAAACCGACGATGCGACGCTCGACGCCTTTATCGGACTGATGTTGCGGGCGCCCTTTCGCCTGTGCCGGGAAGTGATCGGCCATATGGGCGAGGGCTGCGGTATCGTGAACGTCACCTCCACCTATGCGGTGATCGGTGGACGACGCGGCGGGGCCTATTCGGCGTCCAAGGGCGGACTGGACGCGCTGACCAAGCATATCGCCTGCGACTATGGGCCGCTGGGCATCCGCGCCAATTGCGTGGCGCCGGGCGTCACCATGACCGACATGGTGCGGCACCGGTTCGAGGATGAAATGTTCAAGCGGGTAAATGTGGAGACGACGCCTTATCCGCGCCTGGGCGAGGTGGAGGATGTGGCGAGCACGATCGCCTTTCTCTGTTCGCCCGGCGCGGCCTTCATCAACGGACAGACGATTGTCGTGGACGGCGGCTGGACATCGACCAAATATCTGTCACCCCGCGCCCTCACATCGACTTGGATCGATGCCGACGCCGGATAGCGATCACTTGTCTGCCGCCACCGCGCGGCGGCAGAATGCCCATATCTGCGCCAGTAATTCAGCCCGGTCGTCCGCTGCCGCCAGGGTAATTTCTTCCGCCAGCAACTGGCCGTGCACGGTGGTCGACACGAGATTGTAGATAAGTTCGGCCAGACGTTGAGGCGGCGCGGGGCGGACCTGGCCGATCGCTATGCCGTCCGACAGTTGCTGCGCGATCAGGTCGATCAGCGGGCTGATCGCTGCCTGCAACTCGGCCGGGCGCGACTCCGCCAGACGCAGATGTTCACGGCTGAGCGCCGCACCGCGCCGCCTGCCCCCCTGTGCCGACCTGCCGGAAGCAACGCGTCCCAGCACGATCGCCTCCACGATATGGTGCAGCCGCGCCATCGGATCGGGCAAGGCGCGGATTTCAGCCGCGAAATGATCGGCCGCCAGACGCAGTGTATGGGCGAAAACCGCCAGCACCAGATCATCCTTGCCCGAAAAACAATCATAGAAGGCGCGGCGCGCCAATCCGCTGCGGGTCAGCACCGCGCGGATGGTCAGCCCCTCCAGCCCCGACTCATCGAGCAGTTCATGGGCAACGGCGACGATCTGCTGGCTGCGGGCGGGCGTGCCGACCTGTTCCCCGATCATGGCCTCCATCACGCACCTCCTTCAAAACCGCTTTGCATTTAGCAGCACATGCTAGTAGCACCAGCGCTGAGAACAATGTTCTCGATAAAATGCAAGGAGAGAGTGATGACGTCCGTCACCGTCATAGAGGCAAGTGGCACCGAACATGTAATCGACGTGCCGGTGGGCGAGACCGTGATGCGCGCCGCGCTCAATGCGGGCATCGACGGCATTGTGGGGGAATGTGGCGGCGGCCTCGCCTGCGCGACATGCCATTGCTATGTTGATGAAGATTGGGCCGATCGGCTGGAGGAGGCCGAACCGGCCGAACGCGAGATGCTGGAATGCACCGCGTCAGAACTGCGCCCGACCAGCCGTTTGAGCTGCCAGATCATCGTCGACGACGGACTCGACGGGCTGATCGTCCACCTTCCCGAAACGCAATATTGAGGAGCATGGCCATGGCTGCGACCGACACCCTGACCCCCGCCGACATCCCGGCGCATGTGCCGCCCGAACTGGTGCGGGAGATTGGCCTGACGACCGGCGCCGATTTTCTGGCCGCACCGCACGACTTCATGGCGAAGCTGCACGACACGCATCCGCCGATTTTTTACAGCGTCAATCCGCTGGTCGGCAATGCCTGGGTCACGATCAAGCATGAAGACGCCTTTTTCGCGCTGCGCCATCCGGAATATTTCACGACAGCGGGCGCGACGCCCTTTCCGCGCGATCCCAATAATTATTTCTATTTCATCCCGCTGGAAATCGATCCGCCGCATCATCGCAAATATCGGGCGATCCTGGACGCGACTTTCTCGCCCAAGGGTGTGTTGCGGCTGGAAACCTATATGCGCGGCCTCGCCAACGACCTGATCGATACGTTCATCGACAAGGGCAGCACGGAGTTCACGACCGATTTCGGGCGTCCGCTGCCGGTGTCAATCTTCCTCGATCTGATGGGCCTGCCGCAGGATATGC
Source organism: Sphingobium sp. BYY-5 (assembly GCF_022758885.1). Classification (NCBI taxonomy): domain Bacteria; kingdom Pseudomonadati; phylum Pseudomonadota; class Alphaproteobacteria; order Sphingomonadales; family Sphingobiaceae; genus Sphingobium; species Sphingobium sp. BYY-5. The sequence goes on along the minus strand of NZ_JALEBH010000002.1, from coordinate 200,433 downwards.
GCGACACGTTCGTCGGCTGGGCGGTGGACCTGCTCCACTCGCAGGACCGGATGTCCGCTGGCCTCGCCATGCGCGGGATCGAAGCCTATCTGGCGGAGGTTATCGTCGAAAAGACCGCGAAGCCAGACGATGGCGTCATCAGCCAGATCATCCAGGCGCGGCCCGACGGCGAACCGCTGACCGAGCGGGAGATTTTCGGCTTCACCTTCTTCCTGTTCATCGCCGGGCTGGACACGGTGTTCGCCACGTTGAACAATATGTGGCTGTGGCTGGCGCAAAATCCCGACCGGCGGCGCGAGATCATCGCCAATCCGGATCAGATCAACGCCCAGGTCGAGGAATTGCTGCGCGTCTTTTCCGTGACCTTCTCAGGGCGGACGCTGACGCAGGATATCGAAATGCGTGGGGTTCAGATGAAGGCGGGCGACAAGTTCACCAGCATCCTTCCGGCCTGCAACTATGATCCGGATGTCTTCCCGAATCCGACCGAGGTGGACTTCAACCGGCCGCGCAAGCCGATCCTGGCCTTTGCCGGCGGCGTGCATAGCTGCATCGGCGCCCATCTGGCACGGCTGGAAATCAAGATCGGCCTGCAGGAATGGCTGCGGCGCATCCCGGATTTTGACGTGCAGCCAGGCACGAACATCGAATATTGGCCGGGCGGCGTGGTGGGGCCTAAAACATTGCCTTTGGTCTGGTAGGCGGTCGACGAAAATGGCGGGCGGGGTTATCGAACAACCCCACCCGGTTTTTTTGATCAGGCGACGATCTCTTCCCGGCGCAGCATGGCGGTCAGCCTGTCCGAGATGATTTCTTCCGCATCGGCGACGATCCGGGCGATCAGGTCCTGGCAGGTCGGGATGTCGTGGATCAGCCCCTGAATCTGCCCGGCCCAGACCAACCCCGCGTCCAGATCGCCGCTTTCCAGCGCCTGACGACCCTTTAGCCCCGACACGAACGGCCGGATATCCTCGAACACCGCGCCGTCGCGGGCGCTGATCTCTATCACCTGATCGGACACGCTGTTCTTCGCCACGCGGCCCGTATTGTGGAACTTGCGGAAGATCAGGTTGGTAGCGCGCTCATCATTGTCGACCAGGAACTGCTTCACATTCTGATGGATCGGCGCTTCGACCGTGGCGCAGAAGCGGGTGCCCATGTTGATGCCGTCCGCGCCCAGCGCCAGCGCCGCCGCCAGGCCGCGCCCATCACCGAAACCACCGCTCGCGATCATCGGGATTTTGAGCCTGTCGGCCGCGGCCGGGATCAGGATCAGGCCCGGTATGTCATCCTCGCCCGGATGCCCTGCGCATTCGAAGCCGTCGATGGAGATCGCATCGACGCCCATGCGCTCTGCCGACAAGGCGTGGCGGACGGCGGTGCATTTGTGGATCACCTTGATCCCGTGCGCCTTGAAATCGTCGACATGTTCCTGCGGCTTGTGCCCTGCGGTCTCGACCACCGTGATGCCGCTATCGATGATCGCCCTGCGATAGTCGGCATAGGGCGGCGGACTGACGGAAGGCAGGATGGTGAGGTTCACGCCGAAGGGATTGTCCGTCATCGTTCGGCAGCGGTCGATTTCGCGGCGCAGATCGTCGGGTGTCGGCTGGGTGAGCGCGGTCAATATACCAAGCCCGCCCGCATTGGACACGGCGGCGGCCAGTTCGGCGCGACCGACCCACATCATGCCGCCCTGGACGATTGGATGCTCGATCCCGACCAGATCGGTGAAGCGTGTTTTTAGAGCCATTAGAGCGCCTCCACGATCGTAACGTTGGCGATGCCCCCGCCCTCGCACATGGTTTGCAGGCCATAGCGCTTGCCCTGCGCGCGCAGACCGTGGACCAGCGTCGCCATCAGCTTCGTTCCGCTGGCGCCGAGCGGGTGGCCCAGTGCAATGGCGCCGCCATTCACATTGAGCTTTGCCGGGTCCGCGCCCAGCGCCTTCAGCCAGGCCATGGGGATAGCGGCGAAGGCTTCGTTGACTTCGAACAGGTCGATATCGTCCAGTTTCAGCCCGGCCCGCGCCAGTGCCTTCTCCGTCGCCGGGATCGGTTCTTCCAGCATGATGACCGGATCACCCGCCGTCACCGTCAGATTATGGATGCGGGCCAGCGGGGTCAGGTTGAAGCGCTTGACCGCCGCCTCGCTCGCCACCAGCACGCCCGACGCGCCATCGGTCATCTGGCTGGCATTGCCCGCCGTGATGGTGCCGCCCTCGGCCAGCGTCTTGAGGCTGGCCAGCGCCTCCATCGAACCGTCGGCGCGCACGCCTTCGTCCTGCGAGAAGCTGCCTTCCAATGTTTCGACCGAAACGATTTCGCAAGCAAAGGCGCCCGAAGCAATGGCCGCCGCCGCCTTCTGATGACTGCGCAGGGCGTAGGCATCCATATCCTCACGGGTGAAGCCATATTTGTCGGCGATCGCCTGCGCGCCATGAAACTGGCTGAACTCAGCCACGCCGAAACGCTGTTGGATGCTGCGCGGCCATGGCCCTTCCCCCACGCCTGCCTGTGCGTGGAGAGTGAAGTTCGACATCATTGGCACGCGGGTCATGCTTTCGACGCCTGCCGCGATCACCAGATCCTGCGTGCCGGACATCACCGCCTGCGCGGCGAAGTGGAGCGCCTGCTGCGACGATCCGCACTGGCGGTCGATGGTGACGGCGGGTACGCTCTGCGGCAGTTTCGACGCCAGCACGACATTGCGGCCGAAGGCGAAGGCCTGCTCGCCCGCCTGGGTGACGCAACCGAGGATCACATCTTCGATCACGGCAGGATCGATCCCCGTGCGGTCCACCAATGCGTTCAGCACCACAGCGCCGATATCGGCCGGATGGGTGCCGGCAAGCGCGCCCTTGCGCTTGCCACCGGGCGTGCGGACGGCTTCGACAATATAGGCTTCGGCCATTGATCAAACTCCCCTGAAATCGGGCGCGCGCTTTTCAAGCAGCGCCGCCAATCCTTCCGCGCTTTCGGTCCCCGCACCGGCTGCGGCCATGGCGCGCAGTTCCCGGTCGAGCTGGGTTTCCAGACCGGTTTCGAAGCTGTCGTAGAGCAGGGCACGGGCAGCACAGAGCGCGTCCACCGGGCCATCGGCCAGCGCATGGGCGACGCGCGTCCCCTCCTCCGCCAACGTCTCATCATCGACGATGCGGGTGACGAGGCCGATCGCCTCCGCCTCCTCCGCCTTGATGCGCCGATTGGTGAGGATGATGTCCTGCGCCTTGCGCAGTCCGACAAGGCGCGGCAGCAGCCAGCTCAGACCACCATCGGGTGTCAGGCCGATCGCGCCATAGGCTGCGGTGAAATGCGCCGATCGCGCGCCGATCACCACATCACCCAATATGGCGAGGCTAAACCCCGCCCCGGCGGCAGGGCCGTTGACCAGAGTCACCAGCGGTTTGGACGCACGCGCCAGTCGCTGGACGGCTGCGTGAAAGGTGGCGATCAGTTCGCTCAGCACTTCGGCCCGTCGTTCGCCTGCCCCGGCGATCAACTGAACGTCGCCCCCGGCACAGAAGAGCCGTCCCTTGCCGGTCAGCAGGATGCAGCGAACCGCCGGATCACTTTCGCACCGGATCGCCGCCGCCAGCAACGCCTGCGCCAGCGGCAGGGTGATGGCGTTGCCCGCCTCCGGACGGTCGAGCGTGATCCGGGCGATCCCATCCTCGACCGCCAGGGTCAGACCGTCACTCACCGGGGCGCCATGCGGATGGCGCCATCAAGGCGAATGACTTCGCCGTTCAGCATCGGGTTGCGGACGATGGATTCCACCAGTTGCGCATATTCGGCCGGCTTGCCCAGGCGGCTGGGATGCGGCACCTGCGCGCCCAGCGCATCCTGCACATTTTGCGGGAAGGCTTCCAACATGGGGGTCAGGAAGATGCCCGGCGCGATGGTCATCACCCGGATCTTATGTTGGGCCAGATCGCGGGCGATCGGCAGAGTCATACCGACGACGCCGCCCTTCGACGCACTATAGGCCGCTTGCCCGATCTGGCCGTCATAGGCCGCCACCGAGGCGGTGTTGACGATGACACCGCGCTCGCCGTCGACCTCCTCTGCCGCAGCCGCGCGAGCCGCGAACTTGGAAATGACATTGAAGGTGCCGATCAGGTTGACCGTCACCGTCTTGGCGAAGGTGTCGAGCGGGTGCGGCGCATTTTCCTTGCCCACCGTCTTCACTGCCGGGGCGATGCCTGCGCAGTTGATCAGGATGCGCGCCACGCCATGCGCCTGTTCCGCCGCATCCAGCCCCGCTGTGACGCTGGCGTCATCGGCAACATTGACGCTGACGAAGGCACCGCCGATTTCGGCCGCCGCAGCCTTCCCCGCTTCCTCATTCAGGTCGAAGATCGTGACCTTCGCGCCATTGGCAGCCAACATCTGCGCCGTCGCCTTGCCCAGGCCCGATGCGCCGCCGGTGACGATAGCGGCTACCCCTTTGATATCCATGTCTTGCCTACTCCAATCAGACCAGTTCGACCGCCATCGCCGTCGCTTCGCCCCCGCCAATGCAGAGGCTGGCGACGCCGCGCTTGAGGCCGCGATGTTCCAGCGCGCCCAGCAGTGTCGCCACGATCCGCGCGCCCGATGCGCCGATCGGATGGCCCAGCGCGGTCGCGCCGCCATTGACGTTGAGCTTTTCCGCCGGGATGCCAAGATCCTTGGCCGCAATCATCGCCACCACGGCAAAGGCTTCATTGACTTCGAACAGGTCGACATCGGCTACCGACCAGCCGGCCTTGTCCAGCAGCTTGCGGATCGCTGGCACCGGGGCGGTGGTGAACTTGGCCGGTTCATGGGCATGGGCGGCGGTGGCGACGACCCTGGCGATCACCGGCAGGCCCAGCTTTTCCGCGACGCTCTGGCGCGTCATCACCAGCGCGGCGGCGCCGTCCGAAATGGAGGAGGCATTGGCCGCGGTGATGGTGCCGTCCTTGACGAAGGCGGGCTTCAATGACGGGATCTTGTCAGGGCGAGCCTTGCCGGGCTGTTCGTCGGTGTCGATGACGGTGTCGCCGCCTCGGCCCGATACCGTAACCGGCGTGATTTCCCGCGTAAAGGCGCCACTGGCGATCGCGTCATTGGCGCGGCTCAGCGATCGGATGGCATAGTCATCCTGGTCGGCACGGGTGAACTGATAGTCGCGCACCGCTTCCTCGGCGAAGACGCCCATTGCCTTGCCCGGTTCATAGGCGTCTTCCAGCCCGTCCATCATCATCGTGTCGATGATCCGATCATGGCCGATACGCGCGCCGCCGCGATGCTTGGGCAGGGCATAGGGGGCATTGGTCATGCTTTCCATGCCGCCCGCGACCACGACATCGACAGACCCGGCGCTCAGCGCCTCATGCGCCATGATCGCCGCCTGCATCCCTGATCCGCACATCTTGTTGACGGTGGTGGCTTCCGTGTTGAGGCCAAGGCCCGCGCCCAGCGCCGCCTGCCGCGCGGGCGCCTGGCCCAGCCCGGCGGGCAGGACGCAACCCATATAGATGCGATCGACCGCATCGGCCGACAGCTTTGCGCGCTCCACGGCGGCCTTTACCGCTGCCGATCCGAGATCGGTGGCCTTGAGCGGGGAGAGCGCGCCCTGAAAGCCACCCATGGGGGTCCGGGCATAGCCCGCAATGACGACTGGATCATTCCGCATAGCTGTTTCCTTCAAAGCCAAATTTCTTTCAAAGACTGCGCGCGATCACCATGCGCTGAATGTCCGATGTGCCTTCATAAATCTGGCAGACACGCACATCGCGGTAGATTTTGGCGATGCCGAATTCCTCAAGATAACCATAGCCGCCCAGCGTCTGCATCGCGCCCGACACCACCGCTTCGGCGGCCTCGGAGGCAAAGAGCTTGGCCATCGACGCCTGCGTCAGGGCGGGCTGCCCGGCATCGCGCAGGGCGGCGGCGGAGAGAACGAGCTGTCGCGCAGCCTCCAGCCGGGTGGCGAGGTCGGCAAGGCGGAAGCCGACCGCCTGATGATCGATAATGGCCTTGCCCATGGAGCGGCGATCCTTGGCATAGCCGATCGCGATCTCCAGCGCGGCCTGCGCCATGCCAACGCATTGCGCGGCGATGCCGATCCGTCCGGTCTCCAGATTCGCCAGGGCGATGCGATAGCCCTGCCCCGGATCGCCCAGCAGCAGGTCATCCTCGACGAACATATCCTCGAAGCGCAGCGCGCAGGTGTCCGACGCGCCCTGCCCCATTTTATGCTCGATCTTGTCGACGACATAGCCGGGCCGGTCGGTCGGCACGAGGAAGGCGGACAGCCCCTTCTTCCCCGCTTCGGGGTCGGTGACGGCGATCACCATCACCAGCCCGCCAATCCTGCCGGAAGTGATGAACTGCTTGGCCCCGTCGAGCCGCCAGCCGCCGTCCACCTTGATTGCGCGGGTGCGGATGGCGGCGGCGTCCGACCCGGCGTCGGCTTCGGTGAGCGCGAAGGCGCCGATGGTGCAGCCGCCGATCAGATCAGGGAGAAATCGCTGCCTCTGCGCATCATTGCCGTCCTTGAGCAGGCCGCCAACCATGATGCTGTTCTGGATGGAAACGATGGTCGACAGGGCGCCATCGGCCGCCGCGATTTCCATGAGCGCCAGGGCATAGGAGACCGAGTCGACGGCCGCACCGCCATAGGATTCGGGCGCGGTCATGCCCCACAGGCCAAGCCCACCCATCTCCTCGAACAAGGCAGGCGGATAGCCGCCTTCCGCTTCGAACCGGGCGCTGTCCGGACGAATCCGATCCTGCGCAAATCCTCTCACCATGTCCCGGATGGAGAGCTGAATATCCGTCAGCATAAACCCACTCGTCATTTATATACTGATGAGTAGATTGCTTATGGATAGGTTTCTTGTCAATAGGAGGAGGAAGGAGTTTTCATTGCCCATCGGTTCAGCTTCCGAAATCCCCTCCCCTTTCCGGACGCGCGAGGAAAAGATCAGGGATCGCGAGGAGAAGCGCGAAGCGGTGCTGCGCGCGGCGGTACGGATGTTCAATGCGCGCGGTTATCACGCCACTTCGCTGGACGATGTCGCAGCGTCGCTGGGGATCAGCAAGCCGACCATCTATCATTATCTGGGCAATAAGGAGCAGGTGCTGATCGAATGCGTGACGCGCGGGCTGGAACCGCTACGGCTGGCAGCCGAGGCAGCGAAGAGCGAGCCGGGCAGCGGCCTTGACCGGTTGCGGAAATTCCTGCGCCATTATGCCCAGATCAACATGGATGATTTCGGCCGCTGCGTGGTGCGAACGGGGGACGAATCCCTCTCGCGTGAGGGCGCGGCGCTGTTTCGCGCGGGCAAGCGGGACATTGACCTGGCGCTGCGCGGCCTGATCGCGGACGCCGTGGCCGACGGGTCGATCGCCCCTGTCGATGTGAAGATGGCAGCCTTTGCCCTGGCGGGCGCACTTAACTGGCCCGCGCGCTGGCATGATCCGGCCGGGCCGATGGCGGTCGATGCGATCGCCGATTCACTGGTCCAGATACTGATCGGCGGTCTCGCGCCCCGGCCGTAGCTGGAGCGCGGTCCATGCGCTCACTTCATGGTTGGGATGACGAAGCTCTGATCGACCACCGCGCCGCCCGACGGCCAGCGTTGGGTGATCTTCTTGGTGCGGGTGTAGAAACGCACGCCGTCCATGCCATATTGATCGAGGTCGCCGAAGCCTGACCGCTTCCACCCGCCAAAGCTGTGATAAGCGACCGGCACCGGGATCGGCACGTTGATGCCGACCATGCCGACTTCCACCTGACTCGCGAACTTGCGCGCATAGTCGCCGTTGCGGGTGAAGATGGCGACGCCATTGCCATATTGATGATTGGTCGGGTGGCTGAGCGCTTCCTCGAAGGTTTCGGCGCGCAGTATCTGGAGCACGGGGCCGAAAATCTCGTCCTGGTAGCTCTTCATCTGCGGCGTCACCCGGTCGATCAGCGTCGGGGCGAGGAAGAAGCCTTGTTCATAGCCCTGGAGCGAGAAGCCGCGTCCGTCGATGACGATTTCCGCCCCCTCGTCGGCCGCCATCTGGATATAGGATTCGATCCGCGCCTTGTGCTGCGCCGAAACCACGGGGCCATAATGCGCGTCGGGATCGGTCGAGATGCCCACGCGCAACCCCTCGATCGCGGTGATCAGCTTGGCGCGCAGGATTTCCGCAGTCGCTTCGCCCACCGGGGTCACGACCGGCAGCGCCATGCAGCGCTCGCCCGCGCTGCCATAGGCCGCGCCGATAATGTCGGCGACCGCCTGGTCCATGTCCGCGTCGGGCAGGACGATGCCGTGATTCTTGGCGCCGCCCATGCACTGGACCCGCTTGCCGTTCTGCGCGCCGCGCCCATAGACATAGTTGGCGATGTCGGACGACCCGACGAAACTGACCGCCTTGATATCCGGATGGTCGAGGATCGCGTCGACAATCTCCTTGTCGCCATGGACGACGTTGAGGATGCCCGCCGGCAGCCCCGCTTCCATAGCCAGTTCAGCAAGGCGTACAGGTACGGACGGATCACGTTCCGAGGGCTTGAGGATGAAGGCGTTGCCGCAAGCGATGGCGGGCGCGGCCATCCAGAGCGGGATCATCGCCGGAAAGTTGAAGGGCGTGATCCCCGCCGCGATGCCGATCGGCTGGCGCATCGACCAGACGTCGATGCCCGGCCCGGCGCCTTCGCTATATTCGCCCTTGAGCAGATGGGGGATGCCGCAGGCATATTCGACCACTTCCAGCCCGCGCTGGATGTCGCCCCTGGAATCGGCGACCACCTTGCCATGTTCGGACGAGAGAAGATGGGCGAGTTCGTCCATATATTGTTCGATCAGTTCCTTGAACCGGAACATCACCCGTGCGCGGCGCTGCGGGTTCGTCGCCGCCCAACCCGGTTGCGCCGCCCGCGCGGAATCCACCACCTGCTGAAGATCGAGCGCCCGCGCCAGTTCCACCTGCGCCTGCACCGCGCCGGTAGACGGGTCCAATATGTCCGCGTTGCGTCCGCCGGACAGGCGAACCTCTTCCCCATGAATGAAATGGCTTATCGACCGCATGTCTGTCTCTCCTCGCACGGATTTCATGGTGGCTGGCCTAGACGATCAGGACATGCAACTGTACAGTAATGATTCCACAATCATTGTGCAAAAACACCTATGCTGAATTCGGATGACCTGCGCCTGTTCCTGACCATATTGCGCGAGGGCAACATGCTGGCGGCGGCGCGGCGCGTGGGGCTGGACCATAGCACGGTGGCGCGTCGCGTCGGTCATCTGGAGACGGCGCTGGGCGTGCGCCTGTTCGACCGTTCACCGCGCGGCGTGACGCCGACCCAGGCCGCCTTCGCATTGACGCCTCATGCCGAACGGATCGAAAGCGAATTGCTGGCCGCCGCCGCCAGCGTGCGGGATCGCGACCGGGCGATCGACGGGACAGTGCGGCTGGCGACGCCCGAAGCCTTTGCCAGCCATTTGATCGCCCCGCGCTCAGCCTTGCTGCGTGACCGGCATCCCGGCCTGACGCTCGAACTGGCATCGGAAAGCCGGACAACCAGCCTCTCCAAGCGCGAAGCCGACATGGCGGTGATGTTGAAGCCGCCGCCCAGGGGACGGCTGGTGACGCGCAAGCTGGCCGATTATCGGCTGGGCCTCTTCGCCTCCCGCGCCTATCTGGACCGGCATGGCGTGCCGGCCACGCGCGCCGACCTGCAGGGGCATGTCTTCCTGTCCTATATTGAGGAACTGGCCGGCTTCCCGGAAATGATCGCGCTCAACCAGCTCCTGCCCGGCGCCACCATCGGCTTCCGCGCCAGTTCGAGCGCGGCGCAGCAGGCCGCTGTGGCGGCCGGCATGGGGCTGGCCTTCCTCCACGTCTTTGCCACGATGAACGATGACAGGCTGGTGCAGATCATGCCCGGCGACATGCAGGTGTCGCGCAGCTACTGGCTGGTCATGCACAGCGACCTGCAGCGCCTGCCTCGCATTCGCGCCGTGGCCGATTTCATCGACGACCTAATGCGCGGCGCGCGGGATCGCCTCTGATCCATCCTGCCCCGGATCATTGCGTCGGAATGTCGACGGGGATGGCAAAGGACAGATGGGGCGGCTGGTTATAGGCGCTGTTCTGCCAGGCGACCCCAAGGCGGTAGACCGGATCGTGCATCAGCGTGGGCAGGCGGATCGCCGTCGGCCAGGGGGTTGTATAGATGCGCAACTCGCTGCTGTCGGCGCTGCGCAGGATCAGTTCCTCACGCCAGTCACCGACAATATCGGCAGAGAGGGCTGGGTTTTGCTTGGTCCCGTTGTTCGATTCGACGCCTTCGGGGGAAAAGAGCGGCATTTCCCGACTGCTGCGCCAGTCCCATTTGGTGATGCGCGTTCCGTCCAGCGGTTCACGCAGCCCGTCACCGTCCCACCATATGCCGAAATTGGCGGCGCGGGGATGGCCGCCCGGAATGACATTCCCCTTCGCATCCCACAGGTCCGGCGAGTTGGATGCCCAGGATTCCGCGCCCGGATAGCGCGGATCGATGTCCATGGCGATGCCACGGCCGGTATCGCTGTTCGCAGGCTTGGTCCAGAGCCGTTCGCCGGTGCGGGCATCGAGCATGGCGACGCCGATATTGCCGTTGCTGCGCATATCCTCATGCACGCCGAATTTCTCCAGGCCGGGGCGCGTGGGATCAAGGTCGGACACATGCATGGTATCGCCATGGAAGAGGCGCGCCGACCACAGCCCCCGGCCATCATCGTCCACAGCCATGGAGCCATAGAGGATTTCATCGCGACCATCGCCATCGACATCGGCCACCGACATCTGGTGATTGCCCTGACCGCCATAGTCGGCATTGCCCGGCGCTGCGCTGTCGAACAGCCAGCGCTGGCTGAGCTTGCCGTCGCGCCAGTCCCAGGCGGCGATGGTGGAGCGGGCATAATAGCCGCGCGCGAAGATCAGGCTGGGCCGCCGCCCGTCGAGATAGGCGACGCTGGCAAGATAGCGTTCCGACCGGTTGCCATAGGCGTCGCCCCAGGTGGCGGCCCGCTCCTCCGGCGACGGATTATCGCCGCTGGGACCGCGCGATGGGGCATAGGGCGCGGTGGCCAGCGCCTTGCCGGTCAGTCCGTCGAACACAGTCAGATATTCAGGACCACGCAGGATGCGGCCCTTGAGCTGGGCGACCTTGCTCCCGTCGGGCAGGACGGTGGCGCCGGTGCGGTCGGCCTGTGGGGTTTCGCCCTCATGCTCACGCCAGTCCGCCCGCCCATCGCCAATCACGGTGCCAGCGCCGTCGATCGTGCCGTCGGCGGTCTTCATCGCCACTTCGGCGCGGCCGTCGCCGTCCAGGTCGAAGACCATGAACTGGGTATAATGGGCGCCCGACCGGATATTGGGGCCAAGGTCGATGCGCCACAACCGCTTGCCGTCGAGCGTATAGGCGTCCAGCAGGGTTTCGCCGGTATAGCCGCCAAAAGCATTGTCCTTGGCGATCGAAGGATACCATTTGACGATGACCTCATAGCGGCCATCGCCGTCCAGATCGCCCACGCTCGCGTCATTGGCCGAATAGCTGTAACGTTCGCCATCGGGTGTCACGCGGTCGGCAGGCTTGTCGAGCGGGATCGACAGATAGCCCGCCATCCAGGGCGTTGCCATTGCGACCGTCTTACCAGCGGAATCGCGCAGGCGGTATCGGCTTTGCGCGGTGCCAGCGGGATCGGTGACGCTGGTGGCGTCCTTCGCGCCGATGGACTTGATTGGTTTGCCGTCACGCAACAAGGTGAAGCGGATATTGTTCGGGTCGGTGGCGAGCAGGCGCCAACTGACATGCATCCCCTGACCGGAGGCGAGCGGCACCGCGACCAGCGCGCGATCGAGCTTCTCCATCTGCCGCAAACCGGCTGGCACGGCCTGGGCCGCGACTGTTCCCAGCACCAGAGCCGTCACGCTCCCCCAGCCCATCAACATTCCGACCAGCCGCATGTCCCGCTCCCTTCACCTTTTGCCGACGCTATAGAGCGGTGGCGGGGCGGCGGCAATATAGTTCCATATATACCTATATTATCCCATTAAATGGGATAATATAGGTAGTTAATCACCCATCGGTCGCACGTGCCGACGCCGCTGCGTGGGCACGTGCGGCCTGCGGCAACTGAGGTCAGTCGATCAGGCGGAAGGCCATTTCGACCCGTAGCCCGATCACCCAGGCATCGTCGATCGACGGATCGGCGGATGGATTGCGGACATATTGCAGGTCGGGCTGGATCGTGAGCCAAGGGGTCAGCGGGGCGCGATAGGTTGCCTCCGCCACTATCTCGGATCGTCCTGCGTCATTGGCGCGACGATATTCGGGTGAGGTGAAGGCGCCGATCATGGCGAAGCCGATCTCATCCTCCGGCCGACCGTCGATCCAGCCACCCAGTTTAAACCCCGCGCTAACAAACCGGTCGAACATATTATAATGTTTGGCTGCGGTGCCGAGGCGGAAGAAGCCGTCGACCCGCCTATCGCCATCCTCGATCAATGTCTTTTCGCCGCGCAGATAATAGCCGGCATTGCCGCCGCCATGCGTCCCCTCGAAGCGATCGAAGGAGGATGTATAGCGCCAATGGCCAAGCAGGAGGCGGCCGTCAGCGATGGGCGCTTCCACTTCACCGATCAACAGCGCGCCCTCGCCGCCGCCCAGCCGGATGCTGGTACGGGACGGATGCTCCGGATTACCTGGCATACCGTCAAGAATGGCCGCACGGATCGTCCATCCCTTCGCCGGGCGATACAAAGCGCGCGCGGCCAGACCCGTGGCCGGGAAAATGGAGGGACCGTTGCGGCCCGACATGCCGATGTCGCTGCCCATGCCGTGCGCGCCGCCGACAAACAGGGTTGCGGTTTCCAGCACGTCGAACTCGGAATTGAGGTCGTAGATGCCCGCCCGCAGCGACAGGTTGGGCGCCAGCATCTGGTCGATCCAGGCTTCGTAGAGCTTGACCGCCCTGCCATTGGCCTCGATCTCGCTGACCATCTGCGCGTCGCCCACGACCTGCGACATGGACCGGCCGTTATTGTACAGGCCATAAACGTGCATTTCAGCCCCTTGCCAACCGACCAGATCCTCCAGATCGACCTCCAGCACCAGGTCGAGATTGTCGAGATAGCGCACGCGCCGCTTCACCCCGCCAGACACTACGCCCATCGTGTCGCTGCTATAGGTCAGGTCAAACACGATCGGCCCTTCGCCCGGCGTCTGCTGTCCGGCGTGGATATGCGAATGGGGACGGACCGGCGTGATCGGGCCAACGCTCGCCGCTTCGGCAGCCGGAAGCCCCGCGCCCGCGAGCAGTAACCCGGCGAGGATCACAGGCGCCCACTTTCCATCGGAAGACGGGCCATCGGAAGACGGGCAGGGACGGAACGAAGCTTCGAGATCATGACTGGCAAAGACTAGAGGGATCGATGCTCGATAAAGCATGGATGATGGACACATAGCGTCATGATTGATCGAAACGGGGGACCGTTTCGGCAGGAAACGCCGCAACACACCGGCTGTGAAATCTTCAGGATCGCAAGGCAGGGGTAAAGAGGTTGAAAGAAAGGCGTTTCCTCGTCTACCAGCGCAATGCCCCGACGAGGAAAAACTATGCAACCAGCACGTTTAGTGCGCGTTTCGATCATACCCTGTTTGTTGATCGCGACCATGGCTACGGTCGGGACGGCCACGCCGCCCAAGCCGCCAAGCTGCAGGCAATTGTCGGAAGGGTTGCTCAAAAATGCCATGACGCCGCAGAGCAAGGTCCGTTCGATCGACGGCCAATGCCTGTTCAGCAATATGCGGATCAAGACCGGCACGAGGCAGGCATGGACAGTCGAGCAATTGACCGTGGCGGGGCTCGACCAGTGGGATGGCAAGCTGTCGCCGCTCCCCCCTCATCTGCGCGTGGAAGCCAAGGGCATCCGCTTTTCCTACGAGATCGACAACAGCCACGCCCGCTACCAGATGGCCCTCACACAAAAGCCTTTCGACGCGCGTCTCGATTTCGCGTTCGATGTCGCGGCAAAGACGCTCAGCCTTCGCGAGGTGGCGCTGGAAAGCCCCTGGCTTGGCCATGTCAGCTTTGCGGCCGATGCGGAATTTCAGGGAGACAATGTTCGCGACCCCTCCGACCTGATCGGTCTCCGGGTCTCCAGGCTGCGGTTCGTGCTCGACAACCGTTCCCTGCTCGAAAGCATGATCATGCCGAGCCTCATCGCCTTCATTCCGGACGACAAAGACCCGGCCGTCGAATTTCCCCGCCAGCAGAAGGAGGCGGAGCGCCGCTTGAAAAAACTGCCCACATCAGCGCTGGATGCGGAAAGCCGTCAGGCGCTGATCCGCTTCACGCGCGACTTCCCGCATCCGTCCGGCCATTTCGAACTCGACCTGATGCTCGATCGCCCGACATCGCTGGACGGGATCGCAAAGCAGAAGAAGAATGATGCATGGCTCGACCACGCCAGAATTTTCGCGCGCTACCAGCCCCAGGTGACGCAACCATAGACCATCCGTCCCTATCGCGGTTGATCGGGTGCGGCAGCGTTGCCGATGTCGCGTGCGGCGCCGTTCATCATCTCTTCGGTCTGACCGGCTGCTTCGAGGAAATTCGCCTCTGAAGCAGGCGCGTAATTGCACCCGACGAACAGGCTCTCACTGGGCGGTGTAGGAGGCAGTTCCGCCCCGAAAGCCCGCGCCAGCATCGCGGCGGTGGCGTTCCCGGTCGGTTCGAACGCACCGAGCATGGGGCCGCTTTCCGGATCGACGAAGCGATAATATTGCTCCGTCATCTTAATCGGCGCCCGCTCCAGATTCTGGGCCTGGATAAACGCCAGCGCCCTGGCGCGCGGCCATAGCGCCACCACCCAATCCTTCATGAAATAGACGCGATCGACCGCCTCCCCCCGGAGCGAAGCCGGATGCGAAAGCCTGTAGGCGTAGAGGCCGATCATGCCTTCTACATCCTTCTCCTCCTCAGCCTCGTGCATCCAGTCCGGCGCCTTGTCATCAAGGAACAGGGCCGAAGCGAAGGCCATGGCCGCCTCATGCGAGCGACAGGACAACGCATCGCTCAGCGTTTCGGGAGTCAACGCCATGGTCTCCTCGTCGGTCGCTTCTACATTGCCCGCCTGCGCATAGGCCAGGGCCGGAGACGCCAGAAGAATGGCGAGGGCGGACATCGACCAGTACAGCTTCAGCGGTAGATTCATTCGGCAATCCTGTATGTGACGGGAAGGATGAAATAGCTTTCCGCGGCGGCATCCGCGGACAGGGCTGGCAGGGGATTGGCCGCCCGCACGGCCTGAATGGCAGCGTCGTCCAGGATCGAAGAACCCGACGTTTTCTCCAATGCGACGGAGACAAGCCTACCGTCGCGCCGGACGCACAGGCGGACACGCACGGTCCCCTCAACACCCTCGCGCTGCGCGAGGACGGGATAGCGGTTATAGCGCAAGATATGCGCGACGGCCGCCGCCTGCCATTCGGGTGAAGGCTGAGCGGAGGCCGTTGCGGCAAGGGACGCGACCAGAATCGCGACAAGGCGTCGCATCGCTATTTTATCATCCTATCTCAATCATATGCCCGGCGAACCAGTTATATCAACTGAGACGATAGCCCGCCAGATAGAGCGCGCCGTCCAACGCATCGCCCAGCATCGGACTGAGCCGCGCGACGGTGCGCGCGCGCAGCCAGGGCTGCATCCGGGGCGCGAGACCTCCGACCAGGGTGCAGCGACTCGCCCCGCGTTCGAAGATCGTCTCGATGAAGCGCTCGATATGCTGGACCGCATCCTCCACGATCGATCGGGCGATGGCGTCGCCCGCTTCGGCATAGTCCATCACTTGCGGGGCGAAGCTGCCATAGTCCCTGGGTGTGGCCTTATCCATCCAGGCGACGGCCTGCGCCGTTTCATGGCCGAACCGCTCGGTCACGGCGCGGCTCAGCGGTGTCGCCTGCGTCCGCCCGTCAAGCGCGCGCAGTGCATGACGCATGGCGCTCAGGCCCAGCGCTGCCCCGCTCCCCTCATCGGAAATGGGGAAACCATAACCGCCGATGGTGAAGTCGCGGCCGCCCGCGCGCACCTGCGCGATGCTCCCTGTACCCAGGATCAGGATCGCCCCGTCCGCGCCGCCATGCGCGCCCAGATTGGCGATGAAGGCGTCCGTCTCGTAGGCGACCGAGGCGAAGGGGAAGGCAAAATTCCGGAGCGCGGCGCGCACGCCGGGCCGTGAAATGCCGGCGATGCCCATGCCCGCATGGACCGTAGCGACCTGCTCACCCGATAATCCGGCTTCGGCAATCGCCTGTTCCGACACGGCACGCAATGTTGCATGGAGCGGCTCCAGCCCGATCCGGGCATTGGCGGGACCCCCCTCTCCTGTACCGATCACCGCGCCATCGGCTGCGATCAGTCTTACGCGGCAATGGCTGCCCCCAGCGTCGATGCCCAGATAATAGCTCACCGGAGTAGCTCCCCTTCGTGCCCGTCGCCCCAGAAGCGCTGCCGCGTCGTTTGGCCGATGCCCGGATTGCACTGGTTGCGCGGATCGATCCCCCGGTAGAATCCCTCCAGAGCGGGCTTGGCCCGGTAGAGATGGTCGACATTATGCTCGGCCGGATATTCCGCTCCGCGCGTGTCCAGCAGCGCCCAGATGCGATGCTCGAAATCGATCGGATCGACACCCTTGCGCAGGATATAATCCTGATGGAAGACATGGCAGAGAAAATGACCATAATAGAGGCGATGGACGGTCTGCGCCGTCAGTGCGGGCGGCAGCGCCTCCTGCCAGTCCAACGCATTGCGCGGCAAGGCGACGTCGAGCGGGACGATATCTTCGACCGCATCCCGATGCACCGCGCGATAACGTACCGCTGCCCCGGCCGCGACGAAGCGATGGAGAAAAGCCTTGGCGGCCAGCGCGGGTGTGCATTCGAAATAGTCGCCATCGTCGGCGGAGAATATATCCAACAACAGCGCGCGCGTTTCCACCAGTGCCGCCTGCGGCATCTTGAGCAGCAGATGATGTTCGAAGCGATCCCTGTAATGGCGCATCTCGGCGGGCAGATGATCGGGCAGCAAGCGGCCGATGCGCTGCATCACCCGGTCGCTGAACCCGTCGCCCAGCAAAGGCAGCGCATCCACCCGCGCCTTGAGCGCGAACAGCCCCGGCAGCCTGTCGGTGCCCAGCCGCTCGATCGCGACGAACATGTCCTTGCCATAGCGGTCGGCGATGTCGAACGCATCGCGATGCATATATTCGCCGGCGATCGGCAGGACGGCGAAATCCCCCAGGATGGCACGACGAAGCGCCGTCAGCCGACCCGGATCATTGGTGCCGATATAGAAGGTGGTGGCGCCTTCCTCCTTGGCAAAGCTGTCCAGCCGCACGGCGAAGACGATCAGCTTATCCGCGCTTCCCGCCGCTTCGAACAGGCAGCGGCTGTCCGCGTTGAAGCGGGCGGGCGTCGCGCTGTCGATGTCGCGCACATGGCTGGCATAGGCGCGGTCATGTGCCCAGCGATCCGCCGCTGCGTCTATGTCGTCTTCCGTAAAATCACTAAATTCCAGCTTGTGCAGCATCATTTCGGGATCGTCGCCCAGCGCAACGCCCAAATGGTTGACCAACCGCAGCACCCCGTCCGCACCCACGACGCCGTAGAGGCTGAGTTGGGTGAAGGCCGGCCCGCGCTGCACCAGCGACCCGCCCGAATTGTTGCACACACCGCCCACCACCGACGCGCCAAAGCAGGAGGAGCCGATCACCGAATGAGGCTCGCGGCCCAGCGGCGCCAATGCCCTTTCCAGCGCGTAGAGCGTGGTGCCCGGCAGGCAGATCGCCTGGCGTCCGTCCCGAATCAGGTGCAGTCCAGTAATGCGCGTGGTGCTGATGATGACGCAGCCGCCGGGATAATCATCGCCGTCGGGCGTCGATCCGCCGGTCAGGCCGGTGTTCGACGCCTGCATGATGATCGATATGTCGGCAGCGACGCAGGCCTGGGCCACGCGCCATTGCTCGACCAGACTGCCCGGCTGCACCACCGCCAGCGCCTGACCCGATCCGGTGCGATAGCCATGGCGATAGCGCGCCGTCGCCCGCGCGCCGGTCAGCACATGGCGCGACCCGACGATCGTGCGGAGACTGGCGAGCAGGTCGCTCATTCGCGCGCCATGATGGTGGCGACGCGCTCGTCTGGATGATCGATCATGCCGAAACAATACCAAATGGCGAAGGAAGGACAATTGGAATTAATTTGGTTGCATCAAAACGTCGAAAGAATAATACCACATGAACGAGCAACGGGCTGCGCGCATCATATCCTTCCAGTCCGAAGCTGAACCGATTGCGCCCCCCGCGTCAATGCCCGGCCACGGAGTATCCATGAGTACCGAAGCCATCGATCCGCGCTATGTCGATATCGACCAGTGGCCGACCGTCAGGGCCGTCGAGGCGATGGTCGAAGGGCAGATGGCCGCCATCGCCGCCATCGGATCGCAGACCGGCCGGATCGCACAGGCCGCCGAAGCCGCCGCCGCGCGCCTCGGCTCACAGGGCCGGCTGGTCTATGTCGGCGCCGGCACTTCCGGACGCATCGCGGTGCAGGATGGGGTGGAACTGTATCCCACCTATAACTGGCCGCGGGAACGACTGCTCTTCCTGATGGCGGGCGGCCTTGCCGCGCTGACCGAGGCGGCCGAAGGCGCGGAGGATGATGTCGACGCCGCACGCGCCGAAATCGCGGCGGCGGGGATCGGGCCCCATGACATAGTGATCGGCGTCGCCGCCAGCGGCCGCACCCCCTACACCGTCGCCGCCATCACCGCTGCGCGCGAAGCGGGCGCGCTCACCATCGGCGTCGCCAATAATGACGGCACCGCCCTGCTCGCCGCCGCCGATCACGGACTGGTCGCGGAAACCGGCACGGAGATCGTGGCCGGCTCCACCCGGATGAAGGCCGGCACCGCGCAGAAGGCAATGCTCAACATGTTGTCGACCGCCGTCATGCTGCGCATGGGGCTGGTCTATCGCGGCCTCATGGTCAACATGCGCATATCCAATGAAAAGCTGCGCTTGCGCGGGCAGGCCATGGTGCGCGACATTGCGGGCGTGGACCTGGGAACCGCAGCGCAGGCGCTGGATGCAGCCGGGCAGGACATCAAGCAGGCGGTGCTCGTCGCCATGGGCGTGGCGGCAGACGAGGCACGGCATCTGCTGGACGCCCATGGCCAGAAACTGCCGGACGCGATGCGGGCCGTGCGCAAGGGGGGATAGGGGAGATGCGGGAGAAACTGGTCGCGCGCAGCCTGGACGGGACGCCGCTCTATCTGCAACTGGCGCGCAACCTGCGCGACCATATCGACAGCGGGGGCATCACCCCCGGCAACGCCCTGCCGTCGGAACGCGACCTTAGCGAAATGGCGGGTATTTCCCGCGTCACCGTACGCAAGGCGATCGAGCAGTTGATCGAGGAGGGCGTGCTGTTCCGCAAGCAGGGATCGGGCACCTTCGTCGCACGGCGGATCGAGGCGCCCGCCTCCATCCTTTCCAGCTTCACCAGCGACGCCCGGTCGCGCGGCGAAGATCCCGGCGTCATCTGGATGATGAAAAACTACGCCCAGCCGACCGACGAGGAAGCCCTGGCGCTCGCCATTTCTCCCTCCGCGCGCGTGGCGCGACTGGGCCGCGTGCGGCTGTCGGGCGGGGAGCCGCTGGCGATCGAACATGCGGTGATCCCCGCCGATTGCCTGCCCGACCTCACGACGATCGGCGACTCCCTCTATGATGCGATGGGCCGCAGCGGCTTTCGTCCCACATCCGGCACGCAGCGCGTCCGCGCCTCGCTCGCCACCCCGACCGAAGCTGGCTTGCTCAGCGTCCGGCAGAATAGCGAAGTGTTGCGGATCGAGCGGCTGACCCGCATCGCCAGCGGCCGCACGGTCGAATTCACCCGCTCCGTCTATCGTGGCGACCGCTATGATTTCGTGACCGAACTCAAGGAAATCGGTTGATGGCCTCCACGATCGCCGCCGACGCGCCGGACCTGAACGAAACGCCGTCCGCCAGCCGCCCGCCGATGCGGACCTTGGGCCTCTATCTGCTGCTCGGCTTTTCGGCGGGCCTGCCCTTCTACATGTTCAACGCGGTGCTGACGCTGCGTCTGGCCCGGCACGGCATCGACATCGTCATCATCGGCTTCTTCGCCTGGATCGCGCTGCTGCCGACCTTCAAATTCGTCTGGGCGCCCTTGCTGGACCGCTACAGCGTGCCCGGCTTCTCCCGCTTCTGGGGACGCCGGCGCGGCTGGATCATGCTCTCCCAGCTCGGCATCTTCCTGTCGATGGTCGCCATGGCCTTCACTTCCAACGATCAGAGCCTGCCGCTGACCGCGCTGTTCGCGATCCTGCTCGCTTTCTGGACGACGACGCTGGAGGTGGCGGCGGACGGCTGGCGCATCGAACTGGCGCCGACGCAGGCGCAGCAGGGACCGATCGTCGCCGCGAACCTGTGGGGTTATCGCAGCGCCATGGTCGCGGCGGGCAGCGGCGCGGTGCTGGTCGCCGCCTGGGCCGACTGGACCTGGGCCTATCTCGCCATCGCCATCGCCGCCTTCCTCCCCTTCCCCATGCTCGCCGCCATGCGGCCGGAACAGGAAGGTATGCGAGGCCGCATGAGTGCGCTCATCAGCGGTCTTGCCGTCAGCCTCTGCGTCCTGCTCTCGACCGGGATAGCCACTGCGCTCATTGGCTGGGCGCTGCTCTCCGCCGTCCAGGGCGCGGGCTTTTCCGCCAAGACCAATGTCACGCCGATCGTGCTGGCCGTGGCGCTGCTGCCCTTCGTGGCGCTTGCCATCGCCCTGCCCCGCATCCGCCGCCTGCCCAGCGACGCACCCGCCAAAATGGGCAGCTTCATCGCCCCTTATGTCGAGATTTTCTGGCGCTATGGCTATGCCGTTCTGCCGGTGCTGGCCTTCGTCTCCTTCTACCGCATGGGCGATGTGCTGACGCTGACCCTTTCCCATCCGCTCTGGAATGCGGCGGGCTACAGTCTGGAACAGATCAGCATGGCCGATGGCGTGGTCGCCCTCACCTGTTCGATAGCGGGCGTCGCGCTCGGCGGATGGTCCGCGGCGCGACTTCCGATGACGGTTGCGCTTGTCATCGGCGCCTGCGCCTCGGCGATCGGCAATTGGGTGTTCGTCTGGCTCTGGTATGCCGAACCGTCCGCCTTCGTCCTCTATGTCGCGGCCGGGGTCGACCAGTTCGGCCATGGGCTGGAGGGCGCGGTGTTCGTCGTCTATCTCTCCATGCTGGTCAGCCCGCGCTATCCCGGCGCCCAATATGCCTTCCTGTCCGGCTTCGCCTTCCTCCTGCCGCGCCTGATCGGCGGGGCGGCGGGCGCGATCCAGAAGCAGATCGGCTATGATGGCTTTTTCCTCCTGTCCGGCGCATTAAGCTTCGCCGCCATCTTCTTCCTGCCGGTCGTCATGTGCGTCCGGCCCAGGACCGCGTAAGGGGACCGACATGATCGAGCAGATTTGCGAAGCCGCCTTCGTCCCGGCGGCAGCGGCGGTGGACAGCGGCCGCATCCCCGGCGCGACGCTGGGCGTGGTGAGCGCCGACGGCCGCAGCGCCGTGCGCTTCGCCGGATCGGCCGCGATCGTGCCGAAGCGTGAGGCGCTGACCCGCGACCATTGGTTCGACCTTGCCTCTGTATCGAAGGTGATCGCCACCACCACCATGATCCTGCAACTGGCGCAGCAGGGCCGGATCGACCTCGACCGGCCGCTGACCGACGCCATTCCCGACCTGCGCCAATATGATGTGGCGAACGCAGCGGAGCGCAAGCTGACCTTCCGCGATTGCCTGACGCACCGGACTTTCCTGCCTGCGGTCGAGCCGATCTACACCTATGGCGACGACCCCGCCCGGCTGCGCGCCTTCGTGCTGCAACGCGAATGGCGCCACGGTCCACCGGTCTATTCCGACATCAACTTCATCCTGCTGGGCATCGCGATCGAGCGCATCACTGGTGCGCCGCTGTCCGCCTGGCCTTTGGGCGATGGTTTGTCCTACGGGCCGCCGCCCGGCCCGGCGGTAGCAACCGAAGCCTGCACCTGGCGCGGCCGCGTGATGAAGGGTGAGGTGCACGACGAAAATGCCTTTGCCCTGGGCGGTGCACCGGGCCATGCAGGCCTGTTCGGCACCGTCGACGGCGTATTGGGCTTTGCCCGCGCGATGCTCGACGGATCGATTCTGTCCCCGGCGATGCTGGCGGAAGCGCGAACGGCCCAGACCGGGCATCGCACCTGCGGCTGGGAGCGCGCCTTTGCCGGATGGTCGGGCGGCGACGCCTGTTCGGCCGAAACGATCGGCCATACGGGCTTTACCGGCACGGGCCTGTGGATCGATTTCGATCGCGGCCTGGCCTGGACCCTGCTCACCAACCGTGTCCACCCCACGCGCCATGCCGACAGCGGCATCTTCATCCTGCGCCCCGCCGTGGGCGAAGCGGTGATCCGGGGCTGGGATGGGGGTTAAGGCAACCGTCCCTGTGCCAGTCCCTCTTCGGCCGACGTATAGGCACTGACAGCCCCGCGCCCTGCCGCCACATCCGTCGCGAAATAGGCGATACCCGTGCCGTTGGCCGGATCGATCCACAGGCCCGACTTCAGCCCATAGGCGTCGCCGGCGTGGCCCATGCGCCGCACCCCCTCGCCGAAAGGATCATCGGCGCAGCCCTGGGCCGGAGTGGCGAGGAAAGCAATCGCCAGCCCATAGCGGCAGGTGAAACCGCTATGCGTCTCCCCCGTATCAGCCTCCCCGGTTAGACCATTGGGTGCGTCCGTGCCGCTGAAGGTCCAGAGCGGCGTCATCAGCGCATCGACGCTCTTCTCGCTCAGCAATCGCCGACCATCGACCGCGCCCCGTCCCAATAGCAGGCGCCCGATCGTCGCCAATCCTCGCGCTGAAATGCGCAAGCCCCCCTGCGGCGAAAAGATCGCGCCATTGCGCCCCGCGACCCAGACCGACAGGTCGCAGCTTCCGTCGCTCGCCGGCGTCACCGCGCAAATGGGCTTCGCGCCCTTATTGTCGTCCCGCACCGATTGCCCGTCGCGATAGAGAACCACCGCACGGGCTGCGGTTCGATCGGAACAGCCGGTCCAGCTGTAACAGGCGTCGAGCTTCAGCGGCTTGAGCACCAGCCGATCCATCAGCCGGTCGAACCGTTCACCCGTCGCCCGCTCCATGACCGCCGCGACGACGGGAAAGTTGAAATTCGTATAGGCGAACCAGTCGCCAGGCGCATGGTCCGCATCCCAGGCTGCAGGATTTTCCAGCACCATGCGCATGTCCGCGTCCAATGGCAGAACATAGTCGATCCGATCAGTCAGCCCCGACCGGTGCGACAATAGCAGCCGCAGCGTGATCGGCCGATCGGGGAAAGCGGGATGGCGCAGCCTGTAGCCCAGCCAGTCGGACACGTCGCGATCCAGGTCGAGCGTCCCCGCTTCCACCAGCCGCATCACGCCGATCGCCACCACCAGCTTGGATATAGAAGCGATGCGCACCGGGTCATCATCCCGCACCGCCCGCCCTGTCGCGCGATCGGCCAGCCCCTTGACCCGGCTGTCCGTCACGCCATTCCGGTCGAAGGTCACACGCACCATGGCGACGGGTTCGCGGATTGGGACGGACAGCGTCGCCGAAGCGGCGGCGAGCGAAAGGATCAACGACAACATGGCGCAGCAGGCTAATCGCACCACCATCCCCACCGCAAGCCCGGCACATTGCCGCAGGTTATGGACCATATATATCGATACCCCTGTCACACCGGTCTTTTTCCGGTCTATGCTTTAGTCCATGCGCTTCGTCCTGGTCCTGCTCGCCCTTGCCGCTCACCCCGCCGCCGCAGCGCCGGAGGCAGGCGTTCCTCCATTGATGCACGCCGTCGAACAGGCTCTTGCCGAAGGACCGGCCAACACCCGCTACGGCCTGTTCGTAGCCACGCTGGAAGGCGATCCGATACTCGCCATCGCTCCCGACCAGCGTTTCATCCCCGCGTCCAACACCAAGATGTTCACCACCGCCACCGCCTATGCCGATCTTCCCGCGCTTGATCACGCGGCGAAGGGTACTGGGGTGCGGCTCGATCAGGGCGACGTCATCCTCTACGGGCGCGGCGACGCGCGACTGTCGAGTGCGGAGGGTTGCGCGACCGACTGCCTCCAGACGCTGGCCGATGCGGTTGCGGCGCGAACCCGCCATGTCAGAAATGTGGTGGGCGACGATAGCTGGTTTCCTGATGAGCGCTGGGGACCGGGGATGAGCTGGAACAATATCCAGTCGCGTTATGGCACCGGTATTTCGGCGCTGACGCTGGACGATAATGAGATGACCGCCGTGGTGGCGCCCGGCGCGAACGGTGTCAGCCCCAAGGTCGCCGCCTCCGCTTATTATGCGATCGACAACCGCATCCGGACTATCCCCGGCAAGGGGGAGGCGATCGTCGCCGACCGCGCGCCGGGCAGCCGCCTCATCCGCCTGACCGGCACGATCGGGACCGACGCGCCACCCGCGACGCTCCATTTCAGCATCGACGATCCGGCCCATTATGCCGCCTGGCGGCTGCGCGACCTGCTCCGCGCGCGCGGCGTGACGGTGAAGGGCGACGTGACCGCGCGCCACCGCCCACTCGCCCCGGCGGACGATCCCACGACCCGCAAAGGCGCTCCCGCCGCCCAGCCGCCCGCACCGGACATGCTGGCGGAATTGCCCGCCCTGCCGCTCGCCGACGACATGCGCATCATCAACAAGCAGAGCCAAAACCTCCACGCCGACCTGATGCTGCGCCGCCTGTCGCACGCGGGCGGCAGCGGCTCCATTGCCGACGGGCAGGCTACGCTGCGCCGGCTGATGACGCAGGCGGGCCTTGTCGAAGGCAGCTACAGCTTCGCCGACGGTTCGGGCATGTCCTCCTACAACCGCATCACGCCGCGCGCGGCCGTTACCCTGCTGACATGGATCGCGCGCCAACCCTGGGGTACAGCCTGGCGCGAGACGCTGCCGATCGCGGGGCAGGACGGCACGCTGCGGGGCCGTTTCAAGGGTACGGCTCTGGAAGGCAGGCTCTTCGCCAAGACCGGTTCACTCAATGCCGCGCGCGCCCTGTCGGGCTATCTAGTGGCGAAGAGCGGCCGGACCCTCGTCTTCTCCGCCCTTGCCAACGACATGCCCGACGGCACTGACGCACGGGCCAGCGCAGCGGTCGACCGCGCGCTCGTGGCGATCGCGGAGGCGCTGTAACCGCCCCTCTTACCCCGGCATCAGCACCGTCCGCTCGGCCGCGTGCCGCTCCACCGCCTCCGGGCTGAACCAGAGCGGTTGCATCGCCCCCGCCAGCCAGCGCGGGTAGAAATCGCGATAGCGCGGCGATCGCGGGTCGTTCGACTGGCCGGGCAGCAGCAGGAAGCGGCTATTGTCCCAGGCGCCCACGTCCGCGACCAGCAGATAGCTGGCGCCATGCGACACCTGATAGCCGCGCTTCGCGTTGAAGCCGCGCGCCATCGGCGTATAACCGTCACCGCCCGACCGGCCGCCTTCAATCTTGGGAAAAGCCGCCGCGATCCCCGGCAACGACGACAGGGGATGGGCGATCGTCACCCGATGCAGATCGCCCCAGCGCCATTGCGCCGGATCGGCTCCCCCCTGCTCCAGCGCCTTCTTCCACCCCGCCGCCAGCGCCCGGTCGACCAGCGCGTCGCGCGCCGCGACGGGATCAGCGCCCAGCCGCTTGTCCGGCGTCGCCAGGATGCGCAGCATCTCGAACAGATTGACCGACGGGATGAACGCCCGTGCGGCGGGGGGCACGACCAGATCGCGGAAGCCGGCCTGCAATTCCGGCAATATCATTTCATAGAGCAAAGCCGCCGCGCTGTCCGCCCCGATTCCGCAATCCCAGCGTCGCAGCAATGCCGCCGCCGGGGCGGCATCGGCCGACAGCTTGGCTGGGATCAGCTTGAGCAAGGCCCGCGCCGGCAACGACTGGACATCGTGCTGGAGCGCGATGCTGTCTTCCAGCCTGTGTTTCGGCTGGCTGCGCAACACCTCGGAAATGCGATCGTAACGGAAGGGATCGCTCCAGTCGAAGCTGATGACCTTCTCCTTATAAGGATAATCGGCGGGCAGGTTCATCTGGTTGGCGGACGCGAACCAGCCTTCCTTCGGGTTGTAGACATGGGGCATTTCCTCCACGGGCAGGATGCCGGTCCAGTCGAAATCGCCGTCGCCCGGCGCGGGAAACAGGCCATCATGCTTGGGCCGCTTCGGCGTGAAGCCAATCGTCTGCCAACCGGTATTGCCGTCAATATCGGCATAATGGAAATTGGTCGGCGACACATGAATGCGGAACGCCTCGCGCAGCGACGCCCAGTCCCTGGCCAGGTTGATCGCGATGATGGCGAAGCGCATATTCGCGCCCGGCAACATGCTGGTCGTGGCGAAAGCGCTCGCCCGCTGCCGCGCGGTATCCTGCGCGACGATGGGCCGCCCCTGCGCATAGCGCAGGGTGACGCGCTGCGCCGGCCCGTCCTTGACGGCGATCTCCTCCTCAACCGTCTCGAACCGCTTCCATTGGCCCTTGTGCCAGTAAAGCTCCGGATCGTCCTTCGATGTGCGCAGGATGAACAGGTCGGTCTGGTCGATATGGAAATTGGTACGGCCGAAGGCGAAGCGGTCGGTATGCCCCTGCATGATCCCCGGCAGGCCCGGCGCGCCCGCGCCGATCACGTCCAGCCCCGGCGCGGTCAGATGGATCATGTGGCGCGGGCTGTTCCCGCCGATCCCCAGATGCGGGTCGTTGGCCAGGATCGGTCGTCCGGTCGCACTGCGCGATGCGGCTATGGTCCAGGCATTGCTGCCCTGTGCGAAACGGTCGGCGCGCCGCTCCGCGCGATCAAGCGACGCTTCCTGGATCGCGTCGAAGGGCACGGGCCGGGCGGTCGGGTTCAATATGCCAAGGTCCGCCTCGCTCACCGCCGCGCAGTCCAGGCCCTCCGGCACGGTGAAGGACCAGGCGGGGCGCAAGGGCGCCATCAACTGATCGACATCCAGCAGCCCGCGCGCCTGCATCTGCGCGCGGCGCACCTCGTCATCCGCGTCGCCCATGCCGATACCGCGATTGCGCACCAGGTCGCGCACGTCCCAGCGCAGCGGCGCGATCTTCAATATCCCATATTCCAGCGGCATTTGCGCCGGATTGACGGCCAGTTCGGCAATACGCGCATTGACCCCGGCGACATAGCCCTGCGCACATTCCAGCACGCCGGCGGGCAGCGCCGTCAGCTCCGCATCGATGTCCCCGCGATAGAGGAACAGCCGCGCCGCCCTGTCCGCCGCCACGAAGCGCGGGCCGAAGGCTTCGGCCATCCGGCCCATGTCGCGGCGATATTCCATGTCGATCTGGAACAGCCGGTCGCGCGCCACCAGATAGCCCTGGCCGAAATAGGCGTCGTGCAGCGACTGCGCGCGGACATGGGGCACGCCCAGTTCATCCTCGACAATCTCGATCGGCGCCCTGGCGCCCGTCGCGCGGATCTTCAGCGCCTGCCCCTTCCCGCCCTTGACCACCGGCTTCGCCAACAATTCGCCGGGCAGGGCAAGCACGGCCACGGTGGCCAGAAGGAATGCACGACGCTGGATCAACATAGTCTCCCTTGTCCAGGAAATTGGAATGTAACGACTATCGCAGGATGGTGAGGCGGGGCTATAGTAAGCCGACCACCGCCTATAACTGCAAGCTATCCGCTGGCCGTCACGGTCGGCATAGGCCCGCCCGCCATTCCCTTGGGCTATACCTTTATACGATCAAAGTAATACCAAATCTATTGACCAGCGGCGGCCACCCTGTAACCTTCCCGTCATGGAACCGGCTTTCCCTGCTCGTCAAGCGGGGCGTGCCGGGGTTGTGGTGACGGCATGGCGGGGAACGGCAGAAGGCAAGAACGCCTGCCTTGCGGTCATATGGTGAAGGGAAGGGTCGGGCCAGATCGGCGCTCTGACGTCGCGCGCGCAGCAACTGCGTGCAGCTCCACCCTCTGATAAGGGGGTTTATACATGCGTGATTTCAGGCGAATGCGTCGGTCTTTCGGCCGTCAACACGGTCTTGGCCTGGCGATGACCGCCCTGGCCCTGGTCCAGGGCGCACCGGCGCTGGCACAGGAAACGACCGCCCCCCAGCAAAGCGCCGAAGCTGCGCCAGTGGACCAGATCGTCGTGACCGGCACCCGCATCGTGCGCGACGGCTTCCAGTCGCCCACGCCCCTCACCGTGATGACGCGCGAGGATATTCAGAACCAGTCGCCGACCAATAATATCGCCGACTTCGTCAATCAGATCCCGGCGCTGGCGGGCAGCACCCGCCCGGCCAATTCGCGCCTGGCGATCAGTTCGGGCCTGGCCGGCATCAACACGATGAACCTGCGCAACCTGGGCGAGGTGCGTACGCTGGTGCTGCTCGACGGCCGCCGCTCGGTCGGCTCGACCATCACCGGACTGGTCGACATCAACACCTTCCCCCAATCGCTGGTGAAGAGCGTCGAGATCGTCACCGGCGGCGCATCGGCCGCCTATGGGTCGGACGCGGTGGCGGGCGTCGTCAACTATGTGCTCGACAAGAAGTTCGAAGGCATCAAGGTCGATGCCGACACCGGCATCACCGACAAGGGCGACGGTTTCAACTACAGCTTCTCCGGCGCGATCGGGAAGAGCTTCGCCGGTGGGCGCGGCCATATCCTGCTCGCGGGCGAATATGCGCATCGCGACGGCATTTTCGAGGTCGATCGCGACTGGAACCAGTTGGGTTATCGCACCATCGTCAACCCCAACTACACCGCCACCAACGGCCAGCCGCAAAACCTTGTCGTGCGCGGCGCGGGCACCTGGAACACTACGCCGGGCAGCATCATCCGCTCGCAAACCGGCGGATCGACGGCGCTGCGTGGCACCTATTTCGACCAGGGCGGCGTCGCCAAACAATATCAGTTCGGGTCGCTGACCGACGCATCGCAGACCGTGGGCGGCGATTGGCAGATCAACGACACGTCGCGCCGTATCGGCCTCGACGCGACGGATGACCGCCGCGGCGTGTTCGGCCGCCTCAGCTATGAACTGGCCGACTGGATCGAAGTCTATGGCGAAGCGTCGTACAACTGGAACAAGACGCTGTTCAACGCCGGTCCGCAGGCGGCGACCTTCACTCTGACCGGCGACAATGCCTATCTGGTCCAGGCGCTCGGCCGCACCGCGCTCACCGGCGTTACGAACGTCACGCTCGGCACCTCCGCCGCCGATCTGCCCTATCGCAAGAATAATAGCACGCGCGAAACGCAGCGCTACACCATCGGTGCGGGCGGCGAGTTCCAGATGTTCGGCAACAAGGCGGTGTGGGACGCCTATGCACAATATGGCCAGACCGACACGCATGAGTTGCTGCGCGACATCATGAACACGTCGCGCCTGGCGCTGGCGACCGATGCGGTGTTCGCGCCGGCAGGCAATCAGTTGGGCGTCGCGGCCGGGACGATCGTCTGCCGATCGACCCTGACCGATACGGGCAATGGCTGCATTCCCCTGAACCGGCTGGGCGTTGGCGTCGCCAATCCCGCGGCGGTCGACTGGGTGATGGGCGATCCCTATCGCGACCAGAAGTTCAAGCAGACGGTTGCGGGCGTCAACCTGTCGACCACGCCCTTCGCTACCTGGGCGGGTGATGTCAGCGTGGCGATCGGCGGCGAATATCGCAAGGAAGAAGTATCCGGTTACGTCCCCATCGAATATCAGGCCGGCTGGTCGGTCGGCAATTTCCGGCCCACCTTTGGCAATTACAATGTCAAGGAAGCCTATCTGGAAACCGTCGTCCCGCTGGGCCTGGGCGCAGAGTTCAACGGCGCGGCGCGCGTGACCGACTATTCGACATCGGGCACGGTCGCCACCTGGAAGGCGGGCCTGACCTGGCAGCCGATCGAGGACATCCGCCTGCGCGGCACCCGTTCGCGCGACATTCGTGCGCCCAACCTCAACGAACTGTTCCAGTCGGGCACGTCACGCTCCAACACCTTCAGCACCGCTTCGGCCTATGGCCAATTTGCCGGCAAGACCTTCCGCGAACTCACCACCGGCAATCTGGCGCTCAAGCCTGAAAAGGCCGACACGCTGACGCTGGGCGCAGTGCTTCAGCCGCGTTTCCTGCCGGGCTTCTCCTTCTCGGTCGACTGGTTCCGCACCAAGGTAAAGGATGCGATCAGTCAATTCTTTGCGGACGACATCGCCCAGCGCTGCACCGAAGGACTGCAATCCTTCTGCAACGCCATCGTCGCCGATCCGGATGGCGTGCGCGATTATTTCGTCTCGGCCAGTCCGTTCAACTTTGCCAAGATCAAGGTGCGTGGCATCGATTATGAAGCCAGCTACCGCCTGCCGCTCGACCAGATTTTCAACAATAGTTCCAGCAGCCTGACCCTGCGTGGCACGGCGACCAACTATCTGGAAAATCTGATCGACAACGGCGTGTCGGTGCCGATCGATTCGGTCGGGCAGAATAGCGGCCAGCTCAGCGGCACGCCCGACTGGATCTTCCGTCTCTCCGCCACCTTCGACACGCCCAACTACTCGATCACGGCGGTCGGACGCGGCGTCAGTTCGGGCACCTATAACAATACCTATGTCGTCTGCACGACGGCCTGCCCGGCCAGCACAGCGGCCAATCCGACGATCGACAGCAACCATATCAACGGCACTTTCTACACCGACCTCAACTTCACCGCGAAGATCAAAGTCGGCGGGTCCGATGGACAACTCTTCTTCAACATCACCAACCTGTTCGACAAAGACCCGATCCTGCTGCCGGAAAGCGGCCTGTCGGCCAACTCGACCTTCAGCGACCTGCTGGGCCGGTCCTTCCGGGTAGGCGTGCGCTTCAAGACCAATTGAGCGGCCATCGGAATGACAAGGAGTGGAGAACCCACGCGATTCTTCACTCCCTTTTCATATTATGCCGGCGCCAGGTTGGTAGGTAACGATCATTTGGGGCCATAGAATCTCCCCATGTAAGGGAGCGCCGCACCGGTCGCACCGAGCGTGATCGCAAATCAAAGCGTGATGATGCCCCTGCGCAAACTAACCGTCACGGCCTGGGTACGATCTTTGACGTCAAATTTGGAATATATGCTTCGCAGATGGCCCTTCACCGTGTCCTCGGAGAGAGACAATTCCCAGGCGATGACCTTGTTGGCCTTGCCCGCCGCGACAAATTCGAGGATGGAGACCTCGCGATCGGTCAGCGGCTCCTCAGCGGCGTGAATCGCGATCTGCTGGGCAACGTCGGGCGGCACGTAACGCCTTCCGGCGTGGACGGTACGGATCGTTTCCAGCAGTTCCTTGCGCAGCGAACTCTTGAGCAGATAGCCGCTGGCTCCCGCCGTCAGCGCCCGCAATGCCTGCACGTCGCCGTCATAGGTGGTGAGAACGATAATGCGTGCGCTCGGCGCTTGTACCCGGATCTGCGCTATCGCCTCGATGCCGCTGCACACCGGCATCTGAAGATCCATGAGCGTGATGTCCGGGCGAAGACTATGGAATGCCGCCACGGCTTCCGCACCGTTGGTCGCTTCGCCGACCAGGATCATGGCAGACTCGCAGCAGTCCTGGGGCGTCCACGCACTCGGGGGCACGATCAGCGTGCCGGCATGGAAGACCAGACCGAGCTGGTATCTGGTGTCCGCCGACGACCGGACCATCCCGCCCCCGGGGCGGCGCGCCATGGCCCAGCGCGCCGGCGCAACAATTCGCGAGGTTGCAGGCAGCCATGCCATATATATCTCCAACCCCAAGGCTGTTGCCGCAGTGATTGAGGAAGCCGCGGCACACACTCGGTTGAAGCAGGCGCAGTAAGAACAGCCCCTGGCAATCAAGGATATGATCGGCCGCAAGCTCGCTTCGGCGCCGCGCCGCTCGGCAACATGTTTCGCGACATCCCCGAGGCAGAAGGGCTCGCCACCATTGAGGTGACAGGGAACGACCCAGTCATTCGGTCAACCTGCTACGGTTCTCCGAAGCGAACATCGTCGATCAAAAAAGCGATTGCGATGAAGTTTTCCGCGATTTCGCCTTTTCCCGCTGCCGGGCGCGGGCTCGCCATAAGGCGAGCCCGCGCGAAAGGAATGCGTCGATGGCTTAGATCTGAGCCAGTCCGCCATCGGTGAACAGCTCGCTCCCGGTCATGAAGCTGCTGTCGGATGAGGCAAGGAACGCTGCCGCAGCTGCTACTTCGGAAGGGTCACCGACATGACCGATCGGTGTGGTCTTGTCTATTTCGATGGCTGGCTGGGCGAGGCGAATCGCTACTCTCTCGAGCCAGCGTTAAGGCTCGATCGCCTTCGCGCCGAATGACGGTTGGCTCAGTCAGGGCACGTTCGAATTTTTGCAACGCAGGATGATAATGATTGCGCTAGCGCTGTCACGTGTGCGTCGGCATGGGAAAGCTCGGCGTCGGGTAGCGCCAGTATTTTAACGCATTCTCGGTCCCCGGGCCAGGCAAGGACGGTTAATGTTGAAAATCAGGAACCGACGAACCCTCGCCCGCGCGGTTATGCAACTCCTCCTGTTCGTGCCTTTTTTCCTCGGTTTTGTTGCCGTCCCCGTTAACGCGCAGGGCGAGCGGCAAAAGCTGATCATCGACGATGATGGCTTCGGCCTGATGCACATGATGCTGCTGGAATCGGACAAGGTGGATGTGCTGGGCGTCACGACCATATCGGGCAATGTGTGGGTTAACCGCGCGACGACCACCGCCCTGCGCGGTCTGGAACTGGTGAAGCGCACCGATGTGCCCGTGGTGCCCGGCGCCACCTATCCTCTCCTCAATAGCGAGGAGCAGACAAATCGATGGGAAGCGCTCTACGGCAAGCTGACGTGGAAGGGCGCCTGGATGAAGAAATGGGTCGAGCCGACCCAGCAAAGCACGCCGGCTTATTATGGCCCGAATGATCCGGTGGACCTGCCCTGGGGCAATCCGACGACAAAGCCATCCCCGGAGATAGCCGCGAATTTCATGATCCGAATGGTCCATAAATATCCCGGCCAGATCACCATCATCGAAGGCGGGCCGATGACAAACCTGGCCCTGGCGCAGCGGCTCGATCCGCAATTCGCAAGCCTGGCCAAGGAACTGGTCTATATGGGCGGCAGCTTCAACCCCCATCAGATGCTCGACAATCGCTCCGCCGCCGAGTTCGCGCGGGAGTTCGTCAATTCCCCCCGGCGGGAATTCAACATCCGCTTCGATCCGGAGGCGGCGAGCATCGTGTCGCGCAGTCCATGGAAGAAGATTACCGTCGTGCCGGCCGATCCGGCCACGGCGACGCAGTTGACTACGGGCCTGATCGATCGCCTTTCCAAGGCAGCGAGTCCTGAACTGGGCAAGTTTATCGCGGGCGGGGAACCCGGTTTTCCGATGTGGGATGAAATCGCCGCCGCGGTGTGGCTGGACCCGTCGCTCGTGACGGAGCAGGAGACATTATATGTCGACTATAACACGCAGTTCGGCGCCAGCTATGGCGACCTGCTGTCCTGGCGGGCGGGCTACCAGCCGGGCCTCGGAGAACAGCCTGCAGAAGTGATCCGGTCCATCGACGTTCCGCGTTTTGAGGCGCTTATCGCCAGGCTGATCGCGAACAGCAATAATAAGAAACCGAAATCAAAATAAGTCCGAACAAAAGCGAAGGGCTTTTGGGTTGCAACGGTGTGGAGCAATTCAGGAGGAAGAGAGAGAATTTAACTCGCCAAAGGGCCAGAAAAATAATCTGGTTCCCGCATCCAAAGTCAACAAGAGCGTGGAGTTTGGTCGCAAGACTGCCGGGGAACGTCCCAGGCCATGATCTCCAGGCCCCCTTTTTTCCTGTCGCACCATGTTGATGGACGCAAATACATCAAATGAAGAAATTACGCTCCTTCTGGATGGCAGAAACCAGTCGATCCAACTCGCCGCTATTGTTGAAGAGCGCAGGGGTGGCCCGGAGCAGCGGACCGGAAGCAAGGCCCGCCTTGGCAACCACCAGCAGCTTGTATTTCTCGATGAACATGGCTTGCGCTTTCCTAGCCTCGTCATTCGTCTTCATGCCCGGGAGGCGGAACGCGCTGATCGCCCCATAATTATCCTTTTCGGACGGCAGCATTAACTCGACGCCCTTTACTTCGCCCGCGCGGAAATACCAGTAGTCCCGCAGCGCGCGCAAATGCGCAAACTTGCGTTCGATCCCAATCTGCTTCTGCACCTCGATCGCCGTGGGAATTGTGAGCCGCGCGGCAAAATCGACCGTACTGGTGGGGATATGAGAGCGAATATCATCAGCCGAATGGATCCGGTTTCCCAGCCAAGGCAGAATATCCTTCTGCCGCTCCTTGCGGATATAGACGGCGCCGGTTCCCAACGGAGCGGCCAGCCACTTGTGGAGGGAGAAACCGATGAAATCGGCGCCTGTATCTTCGACATCGAAGGGCATCTGGCCGACGGCCTGCGCACTATCAAGAATAACGTCCACGCCCCGGGCCTTCGCCATGGCGATGATTTCCCTGATAGGCGGGATGAGGCCATTGCGATTAGAGACGTGGGTCAGCAGGAGCAGCTTGGCCCGCGGCGTTTCCTTCAGAACCTTCTCATAGGCTGCCAGGATATTGGCGCGCGTATGAGGTTCGGGTAGCGAAAAGCGTACAACCTTGGCGCCCCGGCTCTTTTCCAGATAGTCCATCGCATATTGCATTTCATCATAATCGACGTCGCAATAGAGAACCGCATCGCCGGCATTGAGCAGACCATAGTTGGCGATCAGGGCGTAGAGCGCTTCTGTTCCGCCCCCTGCCAGCGCGATTTCTTCCGGCTGCGCGCCGATCATCTGCGCAACTGCATCACGGGATTTATCCAATTCCGCATCGCGCGGAGCGCCAGCGACGGCGCTGCGCAAGAAAGTGGAATTGTGCCGGTTCATCCAGCCTGTCTTCTCGACATAGACGGCCTGCACCGGCTTCGTCATCGCGCCATAATAAGCTGCGTCGAAAGTCACGATGCTCCGATCGACATCGTAGAGATCAGCCAGCCTTTGCTGCAGCGCTTCAAAACTGAGATTTGTCGGCAGATCTAGCGTGGCACCATCTGCTCGATCCTGCACACCTCCTGCAAACGCCAACGCAGACGTGAGGGCAGCAGCAGTCAAGAGGTCACGGCGACTTGGCATCGAACATTCCCTGAAGCTTTGTGAGGAAGACGATCCATGGAAACATCTCCGCAACGGCAACCGCCCCTTCTTCGTCGCTCAACTGTTGAGTTGCCCTTCTCAGTAACGGACAACCTCATTACCACCGGCGGCCCAGGCACCAATCCAGCGCAGCAGCTTCGCACATGTCCCAGCAGCTGCCGTAAACTATAAGCCTCCATTAGCTCAGCGATTATATATCAGTGAAAAATCTGGCTATTACTGCTACTTTTACGGACAGGCCGTCGGCTTCTGACGCAGCAGCGCCCGACCGGCGGTCGCACCCGTCGTCTGGCTGTCGCTTACTGCCAGCGCTCCGTTCACGAACAATTTGTTCACCCCAACACTCAACTCGCGCGGATGCACATAGTCGGCGCGGGGTGCATAACGGGCGGGGTCGATCACCACCACATCGGCATAATAGCCCGACTTCAGATAGCCGCGATGGTCGAGCTTGTAGATATCCGCCGTCCGGCCTGTCGACTGGCGGATGAAAGTCTGGAGGCTGATAACCTTCCGATCGCGGACATATTGGACATATTTTTCGGGAAAGGTCGCGAACATGCGCGGATGACCGTCCGACCCATCCGACGACGTCACCACCCAGGGCTGCCGCATCAACAGGTCGACATCGGCCTGCGCCATGTTGAAGGAGGCGACCGCCGTGCCCTTGCCCTTTTTCTCCACCTCCGTCGTCTCGATGCTCTGGCGGATGATGCGCAACGCCGCATCGCGCGGGTCCATCTGCCATTGTGCCGCCACCTGTTCCAGCGTCTTGCCGGTCCAGGGGAAGCCATCCGCGATCAACAGCAGCGCCTTCGCCCCGCCACGGCGACGCAGATTGTTCTGCATCTCGTCACGGATACGCCTCAGGGTCGCCGGATAGTCCAGCCGCTTGACCAGCGCCGCCCCGCCGCCATCGACTGCCCAGCCGGGCAGCAGCGATGCGTCCAGGCTCGATCCCGACGCCAACCAAGGGTATTGGTCGGCGGTCACGTCCTGCCCCGCCTTCCGCGCCGCCTCAATCTCGGCAATGACGACAGGCGCCTGCCCCTGCACGTCGACGCCCAGCGCCTTCAAATGCGCGAAATGGACCGGCATCCCGGCCTGCCTGCCAATGTCGATCGCTTCCTTCACCGATCCCAGCAGGCCAATCGTATAGCTCGACTCGTCACGCTGGTGCGTGTCGTACAAACCGCCCCGGATCGCGGCCTCCCGCGCCAAGGCGACCACTTCATCGGTTCTGGCAAAGCTCTGCGGGGCGTAGAAAAGCCCGGCGGAAAAGCCCACCGCACCCTCGCACATACCCTTGGCCACCATGGCCTTCATTGCGTCCAGTTCTTCCGGCCGGGGGGCGCGGGCATCCTGTCCCAACACCCGCTGGCGCACCGTGCCAAAGCCGATGAAAGGCACGATATTGGTGCCGATGCCCGACGCCTGCAGCTTCGCCGCATCTTCCCCGACATCGGGCGTGCCATAGCCGTCAACGCCGATCATCACGGTACTGACCCCCTGGTCCAGCCAGGCGGCGTTGACGCGCGTTGCCTGGTCGGGGGACCGAATGAAGCTGTCCGCATGGGTGTGCGCATCGATGAAGCCGGGCGCGACGATCATTCCCTTGGCATCGATAACCTGGGTCGCCGCCAAGTGCCCCGTGCGCCCCACATAGATGATCCGGTCGCCCTTCAACGCGACGTCGCCGACATAGGGCTTGCCCGTGCCACCGTCATAGATGGTTCCGCCCGTGATGAGTATATCCACCTTTTCCACCGGCGTCGCACTCGCGACCGTGGCAGCCAGCCCGCTCGTCAGGAGCAAGGCTCGAAAGCGACGGAAAGCGGACGAACATGGCATGGGTAAGGAATCCTTGCAGGGTGAGCCTTATCGGCAACATGGCCCCGATAAGTCTCTGCCGTCCATAGCCGGCATGTTGCGCGACCTATAACCGGATGTCATAGCGGTTATGAGAGCCGCTGTCGTTGATCGCAAGGACAGGCCGCAGCCAAAGGGGACAACACCTATGAACCTGCGCCAGATCGAGATTTTCCACGCCGTCTATCTGCACGGCACCGTCAGCGCCGCGGCACGCGCGCTCAACGTGTCGCAGCCCGCCGTCACCAAGGTGCTGCGCCATGCCGAACGATCAATCGGCCTGTCCCTGTTCGAACGATCCAAGGGCCGCCTCATCCCGACACAGGACGCCCGCACCCTCTTCGCCGAAGTCTCCGACATTCAGGATCGCGTCCGATCGCTGCGTCAGGCGGCGCAGAATATGCGGCACGGGCGAGGCGGTTTGCTCCGCGTCTCGGCCCTCCCTTCGCTGGGGCTTGGCGCGATCCCCGATGCGGTCGCGCGCTTCCTGCGCGGGCATGAGGATATCATGTTCGACCTCCAGACGCTGCATCATGATGAAATGGTACGCAAACTTTATGAACGCGAAACCGACATCGCGATCAGCTTCGAAGTGCCGCTGTCCGCGCCCGTTTCCCATCAGGTGATCGGCGAGGGCGAACTGGTCGTTCTCTATCGTGAGGAGGACATGCCCGATGCTCCCAGCCGCCTCCACCTGGAGGAACTGCGCCACCACAAGTTCATCAGCCCGGTCCAGAGCGGCCCGATCGGTCGCGTCCTGTCGAGCGAACTCAACCGCCTCGACGTCGAACTGGACGAAGTGGTGTCGGCCCGCACTTATTATATCGCGGCGGCCCTGGTCCGCGCCGGTGTCGGCATGGCGATCGTCGATAATTTCACCGCCCATGCCTCCGTCGCGCCGGGCCTTGCCAGCCGACCGCTCCAGCCCGCCATCACCTTCGACATCAACGCCGTCTATCTGCAGAACCGCCCACCATCGAAGACGGCTTCGGAATTTCTGGCCTTGCTGTCGGAGGTGATTGAGAGCCTATAGCATCAGGCTATAGCCTATGTGGGCATGGATATTGGGGTTGGCCGGGCCAGGGCGATAAAGCGGACGTCCCATCATCACAGGTTCGAAATGTCCATGATCGCCACGCCCTATCTCCTCTATCTCGGCCACAGCAATGACGAGATCGGCATCAAGACATCGCGCGGCCTGGCGGTGTTTCGCCCCGACATTTGCGTGGGCGAGTTTCGCCATGACGATTGCGGGCTGACCCTGAACCTGCCCCGCATGGACTTCGCCGCGGCCCATGCGGCTGGCGCGCGGACGCTGGTGCTGGGCATCGCCAATGCCGGCGGCACGCTGGGCGAGGATCTGGTGCGCGATGCGCTGGCGGCGATGGACGCCGGCCTCGACATAGCATCGGGCCTGCACCAGCGTTTGAAAGATGAGCCGCGCCTGGTGCAGGCCGCCACGCGCCTGGGCCGCGCGCTGCATGACGTGCGCGATCCCCGCCCCGACATTCCGGTCGGCAACGGCAAGCGTCGCGCGGGCAAGCGGCTGCTGACGGTCGGCACCGACTGTTCGGTCGGCAAGATGTACACCACCCTCTGCCTCGCCCGCGCGCTTGCAGCGCGTGGCGTGCCCGCAGATTTCCGCGCGACCGGTCAGACCGGCATCCTGATCGCCGGGGACGGCGTGCCGCTGGACGCCGTGGTGGCCGACTTCATCTCCGGCGCGATCGAGCAGATTTCGCCCGATCGCCATGACGGCGGCTGGGATTTGATCGAGGGGCAAGGGTCGCTCTTCCATCCCTCCTTCGCAGGCGTGTCGACCGGCCTGCTCCACGGCGCCCAGCCCGACGCCCTCGTGCTGTGCCACGATCCGATGCGCCAGACCATGCGCGGCCTGCCCCATTACAGGCCGCCGGGCCTCACCGAATGTCTGGACGCGAATGTGCGCACCGCCCGCCTGACCAATCCCGACGTCCGCGTCGTGGGCATTGCGCTCAACACTTCCGCCATGGATGAAGAGGAAGCCGTGGCGCTCTGCACCCGCACGGCGGAAGAGTTCGGCTTGCCCTGTTCCGATCCCTATCGCATGGGTGTGGAGGCGATCCTCGACCGGCTGCTGGAAATGCCCGCCGCGACAGCCGCCACCGCAACGGAGAATGCCTGAATCCCATGCGCCGCACGCTGACCGCCCTGGGGGAAGTCTTTCCCCTCGCCACTCCCTTCCGCATCTCGCGCGGTGTCAAGACCGTGGCCGAGGTTGTCACCGTCACCATCGTTGAAAATGGTGTTGCCGGCCGGGGCGAGTGCGTCCCCTATCCCCGCTACGGCGAGAGCGTCGAAA
Organism: Sphingobium sp. BYY-5; assembly: GCF_022758885.1. NCBI lineage: Bacteria > Pseudomonadati > Pseudomonadota > Alphaproteobacteria > Sphingomonadales > Sphingobiaceae > Sphingobium > Sphingobium sp. BYY-5. The sequence goes on along the minus strand of NZ_JALEBH010000002.1, from coordinate 160,901 downwards.
CCAGCATCGCGGAGATCGAGGCAGTGCGCGCAGCGCTGGAGGCGGGCATCAGCCGGCGCGGTCTGCTGGACATCCTGCCGGCAGGCGCGGCCCGCAACGCGGTCGATTGCGCGCTATGGGATCTGGAATTGCGGCTGACTGGCAGCGACATCGCCACCGCCATGGGCATCCCCAAGCCGCTGCACCCGATCGCCACCGCCATGACCGTCGGCCTCGATACGCCGGACGCCATGGGGCTGGCCGCCGCCGCGCTGGCCGATGTACCGCTCATCAAGGTGAAGGTCGACCGCACCGATCCTGCCGGTCAGCTTCGCGCCGTCCGCACCGCCGCGCCTGCGCCGCGCGTGATCGTCGACCCCAATGAAAGCTGGACCATCGCAGAGGTCAGCGACCTTCAAGGGCTGATGACGGAATTGCGCATCGACCTGCTGGAACAGCCCCTGCCCGCGCATGAGGATGCAGCGTTGAGCGGCTTCCGCTCCGCCATCCCGATCGCCGCCGACGAATCCGTCCATGTCGCGGCCGACCTCGACAAGCTGCCCGACGGCTATGGCGTGGTGAATATCAAGCTCGACAAGGCCGGCGGCCTCACCGCCGCGCTGGACCTGGCGCAAGATGCGCGCGCGCGTGGCCTTGGCGTCATGACCGGCTGCATGATCTGCTCCTCGCTCTCGATCGCGCCTGCATGGGTTATCGCGGCGGGCAGCGCCTTCGTCGATCTCGACGGGCCGCTCTGGCTCTCGGCCGACCGCGACGGTGGCGTCACTGGCGATCGTGGCCATTTGTTGCCGCCGCAACCGGGCTTCTGGGGCGGGATGTAATCATGGCTTGGGGCGACCATCGATGACTGGGCTTCTTCGTCGCTGGTTCGCTATCCCACTTTGGCAGCGCGTTGTGGGCGGCCTGATCGCCGGTGTGCTGCTCGGCCTCTTCTGGCCCGCAGCCGCGCCCTGGATCGCCTTTGTCGGCGAAGTCTTCGTCCGGCTGATCCGGATGCTGGTCGTTCCGATCGTCTTCGTCTCCATCGCCTCGGGCGTCACCGCACTCGCCGATCCGCGCCGGTTGGGGTCGGTCGGCGGGCGCACGGTACTCCTCTTCGCCATCACCACCGCCTGCGCCGTTTCGGTGGGCATGGCGCTCGGCCTGCTGATCGAACCCGGCACCGGTGCGGCGCTGGGCAAGGCGATTCCTCATGCGCTGGGCGAGGCCAAGTCGCTGCACGACCAGTTGATCGGCATCGTCCCGGTCAACATCGTCCAGTCGCTGGCCGAAGGGGACATGCTGGCGATCATCTTCTTCGCCATGCTGCTGGGTTTCGGCGTCATCCTGGCCGGGGAGGAAGGGCGGCCGATGGCGGCCATGCTGCAATCGGCCAGCCGCGTGCTGTTCCACCTCGTCCGCATCGTCATGGAAATCACGCCCTTCGGTGTCCTCGCGCTGATCGCCAAGGCGGTGGCGGACAATGGCGTCGCGGTCTTCACCAATATCGGGTGGCTAGCGCTCTGCGTCCTGCTGGGCGTCGTCGCGCAGATATTGCTGGTCCACCTCCCGCTTATCCGGCTGGTCGCGCGCCTGTCGGTCCGTCGTTTCTTCCGTGCCGCGATCGACCCATTGCTCGTCGCCTTTTCCACCGCCTCCTCGGCCGCGACCCTGCCCGTAGCGCTGCGGGTCGCGTTGGAAGACCTGCGCATCGAACCCGCTATCGCATCCACCGTGCTGCCGATCGGTGCGAGCATCGGCAAGGACGGCACCGCCATGTATGTGGGGCTGCTCAGCATCTTCAGCCTCCAGGCGCTGGGCGTGCATCCCGACCTGCCGATGCTGGCGATCATGCTGCTGACCGGATCGCTCGCCGCCTTCGGCACGGCGCCGATCCCATCAGCCTCGCTCTTCATGCTGGCCGCCGTGCTCTCCGCCGTTGGCGTCTCACCCGAACAGACCGCGCTGGTGGTGGGTTTCGTCCTGCCCTTCGACCGGTTGCTCGACATGACCCGGACGGTTGCCAGCGCCAGCGCCAACCTGACCGTCACCGCCGTCGTCGCACGGCAGGAACAGGCGATCAGTACGGCTTAGCCGCTACGTCAGGTCGTTCGAGCGCCATCGATCGGCAAAGCCAATGTCACCAGCAGGCCCGGTTTCGCATCCCCCAGGATGAGTTCGCCACCATGAAGGCGCGCCACCGCCGCCGCCAGGGAAAGCCCCAGCCCGGCGCCTGTGATATGGCGTGACGCATCCAGCCGCGCGAACCGCTTGAGTGCTTCCGCGCGCCGCTCCTCGGCTATCCCCGGTCCATCGTCCGCCACGCCGATCACGATCATGCCCGGCTCGTGATGCGCTGACAGTCGGATGTTGGCGCCGCCATATTTCAGCGCATTGTCGATCAGATTAGACAGCACCTGGCCGATCAGTTCCCGATGTGCCCGGATGGCAAGCTGCGGCTGGGCGTCGACCATGATCGTCACGCCCTTCTCTTCGGCCACCGCGCCATACATGTCCTGAAAATCATGCAGCAGCGCCGCGACATCTAGCTGCGCGAAGCTGTCGCGGCCGATCCCGGCCTCCGCGCGGCTGATCGTCAGCGCCGTGTTCAGCATTCGAAGCAGGATGTCGCTCTCCTCCAGAACCCGCTCCAGCGCCAGGACGCTGCCTTCATCCTGGGTCTTGCCCAGCGCATTCTCGATCACGGCGCGCAAGCGTGTAAGCGGGGATCGCAGGTCATGGGCAAGGCTATCCGTGACCAACCGCAATTCGCCCACCAGCCCGGTGATCCGGTCGAGCATCCCGTTGATCGCGCGGCCCAGCGCATCGAACATGTCGCGGCTGTCCGTCAGCGCGATCCGGCGTTCCATGTCGCCCGTGCCGATCGCCGTCGCCGTGTCGATCACGGATCGCAATCGGCGGCGGATTATGGCGGCCGACAGCCAAGCGGCGCCTCCCGCCAGTGGCACCGCCAGCAGCACGGCGCTCACCAGCGCCGTTTCCAGAAAACCACCGAAGCGAAGGTCGTCCTCAACCACATGGCCGGTCAGCAAGCGCGTGCCATCCGGGAAACGGGTGCTGACCAGGCCGATCACCTCCGGCTCCCGCCCACGCCGGTCGTTGCGCAGGAGATTGGCGAGATGCCATTCTTCCGAAACCCCCACATTCGCCGGCCAGCCATTCAGATTGCCCGCGATCCTCTCCCCGGTGGGGGAGAGCAGCAGGATCACCGACTCCCCGCTGCGGTCATTGACGATCCGGTTGCGAACGGTCGCGCCCGCCGCGGCAAGGCCTGCGGCGGCATAGGTTGCGGCGATATCGTCGCGCAGGCCGACCGACACCTCCCGGCTGGCGTGGTTGATCGATCGGCCGGTGAACTGATGCACCGCCCATAAAGCGACCAGCACGCAAGCGATCTGCATCAGGAAAATGAGGGCGGCAAAGCGCCATATGACCGAATGCCGCCAGCGCACGAAGCGTCAGCCCTGCTCGCTCAGGCGATAGCCCGCGCCTCTGACCGTGTGGATCAGCGGCATCTCTCCTTCCTCATCGATCTTGCGCCGCAACCGGCTGATATGGACGTCGATGACATTGGTGCCGGGGTCGAAATGATAATCCCAGACGCCCTCCAGCAACATGGTCCGCGTCACCACTTCCCCTTTGTGCCGGAGCAGATAGTCGAGCAGACGGAACTCGCGCGGCTGCAACTCTATGGAACGCCCACCGCGCTTGACCTTGCGGGAAAGCAGGTCGACCTCCAGGTCGTGGCAGCTCAGCCTGGTTTCCCGCTCCTCCGCACCCGCACGCCGCCGGATGACGATACGGAGCCGGGCGAGCAGTTCGGCGAAGGCGAAGGGTTTCGCCAGATAGTCGTCCGATCCACCGGTGAGACCCAAGACACGATCATCCGCGCCCCCAAGGGCCGACAATATGATGACCGGCGTGGTGATAGACGCCGCCCGCATCGCGGCCAGCACGGCCATACCGTCCATGCCGGGTAGCATCCGGTCGAGGATGATCGCATCATGCGTTCGTTCCGTCGCCATGAACAGGCCGTCGCGGCCATCCTCCGCCCGATCGACGACAAAGCCCTCTTCCACGAGGCCTTTGACGATATAATCCGCGGTCGTCGCGTCATCCTCAATCAGCAGTATCTTGTGGCTCATGAACCACCCTACCCTTTCCATGACGCGCAGGCCCGATACCCCGATCGCCCTGCCCCCATAACATTGGCCGAAGGAACATGAAATCCATTGCAGGGCAACGCCTTGCCATGGCCCTTGAATCGCTAACCCTGTCCGGGTCCGGCGAGAATAGTGTCGATCGCCCGCAGCAGCACCGCGCTCGCCGCGTCGGCATCATGGCCCAGCGCATAGCCGCCCGGCAGCGCGGCCAGTTTCGCATTGCGCTGATGGAGCGACGGGCAGAGGCTGGTGCGCTCCTCTTGTCCCTGGATGCACAGCAGCGGCACCCAGCTCAGATGCTGCGCGGCCACGGCCGCATCCTCCTCCGGCTCGCCGATCGAGAATATCTCGGATGGCGAGGCGCGCCATTGCCGTGTCGCGCCCGGCGCGATCAATCCGACAAAGGCGATATGCTTGCGCAGCGGCGTCGGCACATAAGGCAATGACGGCGCGATCACATCAGCGCCGAAGGACTGACCGAGCAGCAACAGCGGGGCGGCAGGGTCAATGGCAATGGCGCGGCGCAGCCCCTCGGCGATCATGGCGCCGGTCTGTTCCGGCGTCCGCCGCGTGCGAAAGAAGTGCAGGCTGTTTTCGGTGACGACACTGATGCCGTGCCGATTCAACCGCGTCACCATTTCGGACCCAAGTCCCGCATGGAACCCCATGTCGCCCGACAGATAGAGCGCCACCGCACGCGGATGCGGCGACGCCTGGTCCGTGGCGGGCATGACGCTGAACAAACTGCCCCCGATATAGCCGACATACCAGAAGGCCAGCAGCACCACGCCCGTCAGGATGATGCCGGTGCGGGTGATCGCCTTCATGCGACTGGACTGCCTTCGGGCGCGGCCGCGATGGCGGTGCTGGCGGAGTCCTCACCCGACTGCACACGCCCCGTCCGTTCCAGCTTGCCCCAGCCCACCCATGGCCCCAGGATGGCGGTGCTCACCGCGCGGATGACGACACTATACATGATCTGCCGGTACACGATCCGTTGCGCCACCAGCAGCAGCGCCGGATAGCGCCGCTCACGCGGCTCCAGCCGATAGGCTACTGCGCCACAGGCTATGTCGACCGCGGTGAAGGCCAGCCAGTAGACCGCCATGCGCAGTACGTCGCTTTCCGTCTGCGCCCAACCATGTTGATGCACGCGCACAGCCGTGTCGATCATGCTGACCACCAGTGCCAGGTCGATGATGGGCGAAACCATGGCGAAGCCGATCTGGAACAGCCAGGCCTGCGGCAAGCCAACCCAGGCCAGACCGGCCGGATTGCCGTCGCGCCAGATGGTCCGGTGCTTCCACAGGCATTGCAACGTCCCATATGCCCAGCGGAAACGCTGACGGGAAAGCGCGCGGAAGCTCTCCGGCGCTTCGGTCCAGGCCACAGCCTCTGTATCATAGGCGATGCGCCAGCCCGCCCGCTGCACCGCGATCGTCAGATCCTGGTCCTCGGCCAGCGTGTCGAGCGGATAGCCGCCGACAGCGTCCAGCGCTGCCCGCCGCCATGCCCCCACGGCGCCCGGAACCACGGTGATCGCGCCGAACCGGGCCAAAGCGCGGCGTTCCAGATTCTGCGCCGTGACATATTCCACCGCCTGCCAGCGGGTGACAAGGTTCACCCGGTTGCCGACCATCGCATTGCCCGCAACCGCGCCGATCTGCGGGTCGTCGAACCAGCGGGCCAGCCGGGCGATCGTCAGCTCCTCGAACTGCGTATCGGCATCCAGCGCGACGATGACGGGCGCCGATGTAATCTCCAGCGCCCGGTTGAGCGCTGCCGCCTTGCCGCCATTGGCCAGTGTCAGCAACCGCACCCGCGGTTCGTCGGCAAAGGCCTGGGTGACGATCGCGCTGGTCGCGTCGGTCGATCCGTCGTCGACGACGATGACCTCCAGCGTGACGTCGCGACTGGCGAGCACGCGCCGGACCGACGCCTCGATCACCTTGGCTTCATTATAGGCCGGGATGATGACCGACACGAACTCACCGGGACGAATGGCCGGCGGATCGACGCGATTGGACTTCAAGCGGCTCCCCAGCGCCAGCCCCGCCAGCATGACCGCCCGTCCCATGCCGAACAGGATGACGGCGAAGAACAGCCATTTGAGCGACGTCACGATCGCCGCGACGACCAGGAATATCGCGACATCAATGCGGACGGCGACAAGGTCGGCGCCACGGATCGGCGGCATCACCTGTGCGGGGGTCAGCCCCGCGAGCGTCGATACCGTAACGAAGTGATAGCCCTTCGCCTTGAGCATCTGGATGATCCGGGGCAGCGCCGCGACGGTCTGCGCCCGGTCGCCGCCGCTGTCATGCAACAGCACGATCTGCGCCGACCGGTCGGCATTGCCTGCTTCCACCTGCTCGACTGTCCGCTCTACGATGGCGTCCACGCCCGGCCGCGTCCAGTCGCCCGGATCGACATGCAGGCCGACATTCACATAGCCAGCCTTCTGCGCCTCCAGCGCAGGCCCGATTTCGTCGGCCGTGGTCGGCTCGGCATCGCCGAAATAGGGTGCGCGGAACAGCCGCATCGCATGGCCCGTATAGGCTTCGACCAGCCGCTGCGTGCTGTTGAGTTCCAGCGACACGCCCCGTGGCGACACCTGCGCCAGATTGGGATGGGTATAGCTGTGATTGCCGATCTCGCCGCCCTGCGCGATGATCCGCCGCAGCAGACCCGGATGCATTATGGCATTCTCGCCGATGACGAAGAAGGTCGCCGGCACATGGGCGGCTTTCAGGATATCCAGGATCGGTGGGGTCCACACTCCGTCCGGCCCATCGTCGAAGGTCAGTGCCACCAGATGCGGCTTATAGCCGGTGCGGCGGATCACATAGGGCGTGGGCAGGCTGGCATAATGTTCGTCGACGATCAGTCCCTGATTCCGGCCCGAACCCAGGGAGATGGCACGATGACCGATGGTCGGCACATCGTCGATGCGCAATATCTCGCCCGTGCCCTCGACATCGACGGAATTGAAGCTGGTCAGCCGGGTCATCCCGATCGGCGGGACTTTATTGCGCGCATCGAGAGCGGGCCAGAAACCAGGGTCTTCCGACCCCAGTCGCCAAAGCGCCACGCCGCCCGCACCCGATAGCCGTACGGCGTGAATCTGGTTCCATGCGCTCGCCGCGTCGAGCATCCAGACATGATGAACCTTTCCATCCTGCTGATAATCGAAAGTGGCGTTGCCGCTCGCGGCATCGAACCGGATCGGCGCGCCCGCATAATGGGCGGAAAGCCAGGCATCCTCGATGGTGAGCGCGTCGGCAGGGCTGCTGCCTTCGGTCCAGTCATAGGCATAGTTGCCGACCGCGACGATCGCCTTGGACGCGGGAACCTCTCGCAGCGCGGCCCGCAGCCTTGCCACGAACCAGGGCTGCGCCGCGATCGGACCGGCGCTTTGCCCGACATAATGCTGGTCATAGTCCATCAGGAACAACCGATCGGCCACCTGCCCATAGGCCCGCAGGTTCCAGTTGGCGTCTTCCACCGGCACGGTCAGCATCACTTGCATATGATGCTGATGCAACAGCGCAGCCGCCTGCCGGAGGAAGGCCAGATAGTCGCCATGCGCGCTGGCAGGCAACGCTTCCAGATCGAATATCACGCCCGCTCCATGCAGGGTCGTCAAGGCGGGGAGAAGGCGGTTCAGAAACAGAGTCCGCGCGGCACGGTCGTGCAACAGCGCGGCGGTTCCGGCGCCATCCCAGTCGCCATCCGCGACATTCTGCACCACCGGCATCACACGTGGACGGTGATGCGCGGTGTGGAGGATGGAGGCAAAGACCGGGTCCGTCGTCACATGCAGGGCATGGTCGCGCCCCGTGACAGAGAGGAGCGTTGGCGCAACCCAATCAATCTGTCCGATATGTTGCCGCAGTGACGCCTTGCCGGCATCATCCCATGGCACATAGAAGGCGACGTTGACGGGACGGGTTGCGTGCACGCGGCTTTCCTTCGGCAACCAGCTCGCCAGTTTGCGCAATGACGCGCCAATGCGCCCGAGCCGTTGTCCGATGCCTTCAGGTTGCGGCCGCTCCATCCGCAGAGGCACGGCAGGCGGCACCGGCACATCGACGATCGTGACGGCAAAAGCCGTCGCCGCGATCAGCACCGCGATCAGCGCAAAAAACAGGGTGGGCAACGTCAAACGCCGCCGACGCCCGCTCGCATCATAGAAAATCGGTCTGTGCATCGTTCCATTCGACGATTTGGAGAGGCGGCACGACAGGGGGACGTGCCGCCTCTCACTCTTTGGTCATGCACGATGACCGTTCCGATGGAATAGACCGAACCATGTAACCGGCACGTGGGCACAAGGTGAAAATTAGTTCATGAAAGGGCGGCTTTCGCCTTCTGCAACCGATATTCTGGCCCCGCGCAGGGGCGATCCGTTCAATCGGTGCGGGTAAGCGCGATCAATGTCGATGACGCGCTTCCGAAAGGTCCAGGTCGCGCGTCAGTTTGCGCGCCGTTTCACTGCCGATCCGCCGTGCGCGCGCCAGTTGCATCAAGGCGGATCGTTCCGCCTTGATCCCGACCAGGTGAAACTCGCTGACCAAGCGGCCCTGCGCACGAACCGCCTCGGCCTGGTCCTTCTCCAGTCCCTCGATCCGTTCGCGATAGATATCCATGATCTGGCCGCCCGCACGGGTATAGCGAGCAGCATCGCCGTGGCTTTCGGCCAGGGCGTGCTGATGGCGTTCTATGGCCTGGATCGCGGCCTCGGCCGTGATGACGCGCGCCTGATCCTCCTCCGCCTGCCGGGAAGGTTCGGGCGGCATGGTCAGTCCCTTGAGCAGCAGCGGCAACGCAATACTGGCGATAATCAGCGAGACGATGATGACGCCCGCAGCCAGGAAGATGGCAAGGTCACGCGCCGGGAAAGGCGCGCCATTGTCCAGAACCAGCGGCAGGGTCAGTACGCCTGCGAGGGTGATCGCGCCCCGCACCCCGGCAAAGGACATGGCCGCAATCAAGCGCCATTCAGGACTTTTGATGACATCTACCGTGTCGCGCTTGCGCAGGATGGTAAGCTTGAGCGATCCCCAAACCCAGAGGAAGCGCAGCGTGGCCAGTCCGGCGACGATCGCGACGATATAGACGCCCAGCCACCAGGGCGCACTGTGCCCGGTCAAGGCGACGGTTTGCTTGGCCCCGGCCAGGATCGCCGGCAATTGCTCGCCCAGCAGCACGAAGATGATGCCGTTGAGGGTGAACTGGACCATGTCCCACACCGAATTGCGGCGCATCCGCGTTTCCGCCATCGCCTGCCGCGAAATTTCCGCGAAGGTCATCGTCACGCCCGCACTCACGGCCGCCAATATGCCCGATGCGTGGATATGCTCGGCCAGCAGATAGGAACCGAAGGGGATCAGCAGGCTGACCAATATCTGCGATCCGGTGTCTTCTCCCCAATATTTCGTGACCCACGCTTTCGCCCTGGTGGCTGCCAGCGTCACGGCGACGCCGATCGCCAATCCCGCGCCGGCCACCCAGAGGAAGTTCAGGACCGCCACGCTCGCGGAAAAGGTTCCGGTCAGCGCCGCGGCAACAGCGAACCGCAGGCAGACTAGGCCCGATGCGTCGTTGAGCAGCGATTCCCCCTCCAGGATATGCATCATGCGCTTGGGGATCGGCACGCGCGCGGCGATGGCGGACACCGCGATCGGATCAGTGGGGGACACTACGGCCGCGAGCGCGAAGGCGACCGCAAGCGGCATGGCCGGGATCATCCAGTGGATGAAAAGGCCCATGCCGATGACGGTCATCAGGACAAGGCCCAGCGCCAGCTCGGCCACGGTCGACACGTCCTTGAACAGTTCGTCCTTGGGAATGCGCCAGCCGTCGAGGAAGAGCAGCGGCGGCAGGAAGAGGAAAAGAAAGAGTTCGGGATCAAGCTCCACCCGGTAGGATGTCGACAGACCGACAACGCCGCCCAGCAGGATCTGCACCAGCGGCGTCGGGATGGATATCGGCAGCATCCGGGATAGCGCACCGCTGACGACGACCGCCAGCAGCAAGAAAAGCACGATCGAGACTGTCTCCAATTCTTCACTCCATATTGGGTAGGCCGGCACGTTGGGAAAAGAAGCCCGTGGAGGCAACCCCAAACTGCTCGATTCCCGTAGATCCGGCACATATATGTTTCGCTTCGCATTCAAGCGGATAGCGAAATACACCATGATGGAGGGCCCGATGGAAACTCTGGGCGAACTATTTAATGCCGTGTCGCGATCGCCTGGGCTTCTCCCCAAACGCGAAGGAAATTGCTGCTCCACAGCTTGGCTATAGCTGCTTCGTCATAGCCGTGCTGCGCCAATTCCTTGGTGACAGCGCGCGCCTGTCCTTCATCCTGCCAGCCATCGATGCCGCCGCCATGGTTGAAGTCACTCGACAGCGCGACATGATCGATGCCGACGCGCTTCACGGCATAGTCGACGGCGTTGACAAGATCCTTGACGTTCGCGCGCGGTTCGGTGGCGCGCAAGGCGTGATAACGCCGGTCATATTCTGCTGCCTTTTCGGGCGGCAGGACCGGCTTTGCATCCCCCGTCAGGCCATATTCGCCCTGTAACGCGGCAATCTTGGCCGCGAAGGCGGGATCGCGTGGACGGAGATACGCGCTGAATGCGTTGATCGCGATCACGCCGCCTTTCGCCTTCAGTTGATCGAGTTGCGCATCGGTCAGATTGCGGCTGTTGTCGACCAGCGCGCGTAAATCCGAATGGCTGGCGATGACCGGCGCGGTGCTGAGCAAAAGCACGTCAGCGAAAGCCGCATCGCTGAGCTGTGACACATCGACGAGCACGCCCAGAGCGTTGAGCCGCGCCAGAACAGCCTTGCCCGCGTCGGACAGGCCGCCATTACGCGTGGCCCCTTCACCCCGTACCAATGCGGGGCGGGAACTGTCGGCAAGGCGGTTATGGCCAGCATGGACGAAGCCGAAGACCCGGACGCCGCGTGCGACCCAGGGATCGATGTCCTCCGGCCCCGCTACAAAAGCGCCGCCGTTCACGATGGCTTCGACAATGGCGAATTTGCCGGCGGCGGTGATGCGGCCATAATCGGCGGGCGTCAGCGCGATGTCCGCCTGAGCCGGAAAGGCTTTGGCGATACCCGCGATTGCCGCATATTTGCGATCGGCGATCGCACGCGCCTGACCAAGCGTTGCAGTCGTTTCCGCTTCCTGCGGCGCGAAGATGGCCAGCACCGCGCCCCGCAATCCGCCGGTGGCCGCCTGCGCCAGGTCGAACTGCCCCTGACCGCTTCTGTCGGCCCGCGCCGGATTGAAATCATCGGGAATGTCGACATGCGCATCCAGCGGCAGCGCTGCAGCATGGAGAGCGGTCACGTCCGCTGCCGCCATGGCCGGACTCGCCGCGATCAGGGTGATCGTCAGCCCGGCATAGAACCATGTCCCCAGAGATTTCATCATTAGGTTCCCGCTGTCTGTTTTGGATATGGCGGGTATCACCGACCTCATCGGCCCTGTCTTATGATTGCAACGTCAGAATCTATGAAATCTGCAAGGAGCGAGCGGTCGATTGAACGAAATCCGTTCACGATCAAGCGCTGCAAATACTATATAAATTTATTATATAATGCCGGGTTCTAATCATTTCCCCGACTGTCGATCCGGCTTCTATTTTGCGGCCTATGCCAACCCGATCGATTTCTTCCCCAAGCTATGCGTCCGCTCGCTTCCCTGTCCCGCGCATCCATGGGGTTCCGCGCGATGGGGACGGCCCGCTTGCGGCCGTCCCCAAGTCGCATCTCTCCATCATCGATGAACGCCTGCACCGCAAGCAACAGCTAGCCGCCTCGCTCCGGCTGCTCGCACGCCATGGCGTGGAACCGGGGCTGGCGGGGCATCTGAGCGCGCGCGACCCGGAGAATCCGGACCATTTCTGGGTAAATCCGGTCGGGGTTCCCTTCTCGCATATCTGCGTCTCCGATCTGCTGCGCATCGACGGCAACGGCCGGGTGGTCGAGGGCGACGGACCGGTCAATGTGTCGGGCATCGCCTATCATCACGGTGTCCAGCGCGCACGGCCCGAGGTGGTGGGGATCGTCCACGCGCATAGTTTCCACGCCAAGACCTGGTCCGCCTTTGGCAGGCCGGTCGAACCGATTGTCGCCGACCTGGCTGTCTTTCATGACGATCAGGTGCTTTTCACGCCCGATCGCCCTCCGCAAAAATCCGAAGCGGAAGCGCGGGAGGAGGTGGCGGGCCAGTTCGTCCACGCCCTGGGCGATCGCAACATCCTCCTCTGGCGCAATCATGGGCATTGGACGGTGGGCAACAGCGTCGAAAGTGCCGCCTGGCGGTTCATCGCCTATGAAAGCGCCGCGCGGGTGCAACTCGCGGCGCTCGCAGCGGGAACGCCGATCATCGATCCACCAGCACGGCCGCCGTCAGCGGAGCAGCGGGAGGCATGGGCCTGGCTCAGCTTCCTGCCCTATTGGGATGAAGTGATCCGGGACGAGCCAGACCTGTTCGATTGATGCGCTCCACCCCATTCCTTTCGCGACGCGGACTGCTGGCCGGCGCGGGCGCCCTGACCGCTCTGGCGCTTGCGGGTTGCCGCGCCGCGCCAGGCGCCGGCGCACTCTCTGACGTCACGCTGAACATATGGCGCTACAAGACGACGGCGGGCAATTTCATGGAGGAGGCCGGTCAGGCGGATACGCCCTACAAGGTCCGCTATATCGACTTGCCCGGCGGGCCGCTCGTGCTCAACGCCTATGCCGCCGGCGAACTCGATTATGCCTATATGAGCGAGATTCCGCCGGCCTTCGCCGTCCAGTCCGGAATATCGCTGAAACTGATCGCAACCCATCAAGGCGACGTCAATAATAGCGGTGTGCTGGTGGTGAAGGGGTCGTCCGCCCGTCGGTTCGATGATCTGCGGGGCCGGACGATCGCCTATACGCCCAACACCAATAATCATTATTATCTGCTCAAACTGCTCGAAGCACATGGCATGACGTTGAACGACGTCAAGGCAATCGGCCTGCCCATCAACGACGCCAATGCCGCCTTCACCCGCGGGCATGTGGAAGCCATGGTTTCCAGCGGCATATCCGCCCTACTGACCGAAAGCCTGCTCGGCGGGCGATGGCTGGTCCGATCGGTCAAGGGACTTTATTCGGGCAATTTCTGCATATCCGCTCATCCCGCAGCGCTCGCCGATCCGCTCAAGCGCATAGCGATCCAGGACTATCTGCGCCGCGAACAGGCGACCTGGCAATGGATATACCGCAATCCTGATCGCTGGGCCGACCGGTCCGGACAGCTCAGCAATCAACCCGCCGCGCTGTTCCTGCGACTGGCGCGGGAGGCGAGCCGTCCCGGACTGATCGTGCCGCCGGATCGGACGGCAATGACCAACCTGCAACAGGTCGCTGACGATCTGTTCAAATTTCGGCTGGTGAAGGGTCGCTACGACCTGTCGCGCCTGTGGGACAAAGGGCTGATCTGAATCGGCTCCCTCTGAAACAAATATCATAACAATCAAAAATCGGGGAATTTCAGTGCATAACAACAAGGTCATCCGTCGCACATCCAGCATTTCGCTATCCGGGACATTCCGCTGGAGCCTTCTGTCATCGGCCATGCTTGCGGCGGTCAGCATCGGCCATGCAGCGCAGGCCCAGAACAGCCCCGCCCCGGCCGAAGCCGATGCGGAGTCGACCATCGTGGTCATCGGCAATCGCAGCCGCGCCACCACCGTCTTCGAAAGCCCCGCGCCGATCGACGTCATCGATGAAAGCCAGCTTGCCACGCTGGGCGCGAACAGTTCGCTGCGCGACGCGCTGGGCGTGCTGCTGCCCAGCTTCAATTCGCTGACGGTGAGCAGTTCGTCCTGGAACAGTGTCGCGCGCCCGGCGGGCCTGCGCGGCCTTGGCGGATCGCATGTGCTGGTGCTGGTGAATGGCAAACGGCGTCACAATAGTTCGCTGCTCAACCTGTCCACCGGCAGCGTCGATCAGGGTTCCAACTCGGTCGACATCGACCTGATACCCGCTGCGGCGATCAAGCGGATCGAAGTGCTGCGCGACGGCGCCGCCGCCCAATATGGGTCCGACGCGATCGCGGGCGTCATCAACATCGTGCTGAAGGATGCTGCGCAGGGCGGCACGCTCAGCCTCAACGCCGGCCAGCGTTACAGCTATCGCGGCGTATCGGACGGCCGCAATGTCGAAGCCGGGGGCAATATCGGTTTCAGGCTGGGCGAAGGCGGCTTCATCAACATCGCGGCGAACGCCAAGGACAATAATCACGCGCGGCGCGCCATTCCCGCGACCGGCGCCTTCTACTATCCGCTTGCCAACGGCCAGCCGGACCCGCGCGAAAATCGCGACAAAACGGTGTTTACCGGCGGCCTTCCCGATCTGCGCGCGCTGACCCTGCTCTATAATGCGGAAGTGCCGTTGTCCGCCGGGGCGACCTTCTATTCCTCCTCCACATGGTCCACGCGCGAGGCGACCATCGGCCAGAATTTCCGCCGTCCTAACTCCACCAACGCGGTGCTGTCGATCTTCCCCGACGGCTACGCGCCCAACTACACGCTGGACGAGAAGGATTTTCAGGTCCTGGCCGGCATCAAGGGGGAAAGTGGCGGTTGGACCTGGGATCTGTCGAGCACCTATGGCGAGAACCGCACTCGGAACGGATCGACCGACAGCCTGAACGCCTCGCTGGGCGATGCCAGTCCGACCGAATTCTGGACATTCACGGCGAAATTCGCGCAGTGGACCAATAATGTCGATATTTCCAAGGGCATCGACATCGGCCTTGCCGAACCGCTCAAAATCTCCTTCGGCGCCGAACATCGCTATGAACGGTTCCAGACCATCGCCGGCGATCCGGAATCCTATGCCAATGGTTTCTACCGTTACCCTGCCGGCACGCCGCTCGCCGGCCGCTACGCCACTATCGGCGCTCAAGGCGCGATCGTCCTGACGCCCGAAGATGCGGCGAAGCTCAGCCGCAACAGCTATGCCGCCTATATCGACATCGGCCTCAACCCGATCCCGCGCTGGTTCGTTGCGTTGGCGGGCCGCGCCGAACATTATGACGATAGCGCGGGGGACACGGTGAACGGCAAGTTCACGACCCGGTTCGACTTCACCGATAATTTCGCCTTCCGTGGCACCGTGAGCAATGGCTTCCGCGCGCCAGCCCTCGCCCAGTCGGCATTTGCCCAGACGTCCAACCAATATACCACCGTCAACGGCGTACAGACATTCATCACCGCCAAATCGGTGCGGCCGGGCACGGCGATCGGCGATGCGCTGGGCGCAAAAGCGCTGACGCCTGAAAAATCCTTCAATCTTTCCGCGGGCTTTACCTACAAGCTCGGCACCCGCCTCAACCTGTCGATCGACGCCTATCAGATCAAGCTGGACGACCGCATCGCCCAGACCGGCTATCTGACCGGGGCAGGTGTCAGCGCGATCCTGGTCGCCAACGGCTTCGACCCCAATTATTCGGTCCGCTACTTCGCCAACGCCATCGACACCCGCACGCGCGGCGTGGAAGCGGTGCTGAACTATCTCCAGCCGCTGGGGACGGACAAATCGCTGCGGCTGACGGCCGGCTATAATTATAACAAGACGAAGATTACCCGCGTCGCCGACAATCCGCAGGCACTGGCCGCGCTCAACCTGACGCTGTTCGACCGGCAGGCGCAGGGCTATATCGACCGCAATCTGCCGCGTACCAAGCTGATCCTGGGACAGGATCTGACCCTGGGCAATTTGAAACTCAACCTGCGCGAAACCCGCTACGGCAAGGTCGCCTTCCTCGGCACCACGGCAGCGACCGACCAATTCTACGGCGCGAAATGGATCGCCGACATCGACCTGTCCTTCCAGGCGACGAAGAACATCAACGTCGCGATCGGCGCGAACAATTTCTTCGACACCTATCCGGACAAGAATACGCTGCCGGACACCAACGGCTTCCCCCCCTATCCCGCGCAGTCCCCCTTCGGCTTCTATGGCGGCTATTATTATGGCCGCCTGTCTTTCAGTTTCTGATGGAGAAACAGGCATGACCCATCCCTCCGGCACGCTCAAACTCGGCGCCTTCCTGTCGGGACATGGTTCGCACAATGCGAGCTGGCGGCTGCCGGAGGTGGATGCGAACGCCTCCCGCAGCTTCGCGCCCTATGCGCGGGTCGCGCAAAAGCTGGAGGAAGGGCTGTTCGACGCCCTCTTCCTCAACGACAGCGTTGCCGTGCCCGATCTGGACGCGGACTCGCTCGCCCGCACATCGCAGGGGATGCGGTGGGACCCGCTCACGCTGCTGCCCGCACTGGCGGTGGTGACGCGCCAGATCGGGCTCATCAGCACGGCCAACACCACCTATAATGAACCCTATACGCTGGCGCGCCGCCTCGCCTCGCTGGATCATTTGAGCGAGGGGCGGGCTGGCTGGAACCTCGTCACGTCGCTTGGCGGGGGCGAGAATTTCAATCGCGAGGATCATGTGCTGCACGCCCAGCGCTATGAACGGGCCGAGGAATTTTTCGACGTCATCTCCGGCCTCTGGGACAGTTGGGAAGACGATGCCTTCATACAAGACAAGAATAGCGGTATCTGGTCAGATCCCGACAAGTTGCACCTTCTGAACCACAAGGGCCGGCATTTCGCCGTGCAAGGACCGCTCAACGCGGCCCGCCCCGTTCAGGGCTATCCCGTCATCGCGCAGGCCGGTTCCTCAAACGACGGGCGCGAACTGGCGGCACGCACGGCGGAACTGATCTTCACCGCAGCGCAGACGATCGATGAAGCGCTGGGTTTCAACGTCGATATCACCGCCCGTCTCGCCAAATATGGTCGCAAGCGCGCCGACATACGCATCCTGCCGGGCGTATCCGTCTATGTCGGCAAGGACGCGGATGACGCCCGCGCCCGCTATGAAGCGCTCCAGGATCTCCTTGATCCGGTCTCGGCGCTCAAGGGGATATCCCGCTTCGTCAATCTCGGGGTGGACCTCTGGAAGTTGCCGCTGGACGAACCGGTGCTGCTGCCGGCCGCCATTCCCGTCACCAATACGCACAAGAGCCGACAGCAGCTGGTGATCGACCTCATCCACCGGGAAAAGCCGACCGTCCGCCAGTTGCTACGCAAGATGGTTGCCGGGGGTCATCGCATCCTGTTCGGCAGCGCACAGGATATCGCCGACGATTTCGAACATTGGTTCCGCGCCGGCGCGGCGGACGGTTTCAATATCATGTTCCCCGACCTGCATGGTTCGGTTGATCGGTTCGTCGATCAGGTCGTGCCGGAACTGCAACGACGCGGCCTGTTCCGAACCTCCTATGAGGGACGGACGCTCCGTGAAAATCTGGGCCTGCCGCGTCCGACGAACCGTTTTGTCGGGAAGAAGCGTGAGGCGACAGGGTAAGGAAGCCGGAAGCCCCCGGCCAGCGCCGCTTCAGGCACCAAGCCTGATCTTCACCCGCTCGGCCGCCGATCGGTAGATCGCCTCGATCACGCGCAGGTCCGCCAGTCCTTCTTCGCCGGGAACGATCGGCGTGCCGCCGTTGAGAATAGATTCCGCCAGATGATCGAGCTGACCGGCGAACTGGTTCTTGGCCGGCGCGGCCAATGTGCGCGGTGCCGTGACGCCATCCTTGCGGATCGTCATCGCCTGGCCGGCATAGGGCGTGGCCGGCTCCATATCGATCCAGCCCTCAGTGCCGATGACGCGATAGCCATTATGCCCCGAACTATAGCTGGAAATGCAGTTGGCGACGATGCCGGACGGGAAGCGCAGCACGAAACTGACCCTGTCCTCCACCGTACGGAAGCGCGGATCGCTATGGTCGGTGGATTCGATCGCACTGACCTCGACCGGCTCCTCCCCCGTCAGATAGCGGGCGGCGTTCAGGCTGTAGATGCCAATGTCCATCATCGATCCGCCGCCGGACAGCGGTCGATCCAGGCGCCACTGGTTCGGTTGGATCGAAAAGCCATGTTCCGCCGTGATGAACCGCGTCGGCCCGACATGGCTGCCGCGCGCCAGTTCGATAGCCAATCGGTTATAGGGTTCGAAGCGTGATCGATAGCCGATCATCAGCTTGGTCCCCGCCTTCCGGCAGGCGGCGATCATCGCCTCGCATTCCGCAACCGACGTCGCCATCGGCTTCTCGCACATCACATGCTTGCCGGCCTGGGCGGCGCGGATGCTATATTCGGCGTGCATAGCGTTGGGCAGCACGACATAGACCGCATCGATGTCCGGGTTATCCCGAATGCGGTCATAGTCGGCATAGCTGTAGCGATGAGTCGCCGGGATGCCATATTGCGCGCCATATTGATCGAGCTTGGCCGGCGTGCCGCTGACCAGCGCGACCAGCCGGGCATGATCGCACCCGGCGAAATTGGGCATGATCTGTCGCGTGGCATAAGAGCCCAGGCCAACGATGGCGTAACCGATCTTCCGAGACGACGTGGCGGACGCACATGCGCCTGCACCGGCCAGCATTATTCCAGCGCCCAGCCCACCCAATATTTCACGACGGGAACCGATCGCCATGCGAACCTCCCTTGCTATAATGCCTGAAGTACCGTTTCAGTCCACTACCCGCCCGAGCGCGGGACGCACCCAGTCCAGATTGCGAGCGACGATGGCGGCCTGGGTGCGGTTGCGAACGTTCAGCTTGCGCATCAGGGCGGTCATATGAACCTTCACCGTAGCTTCGGCCATGCCCAGTTCATAGGCAATCTGCTTGTTGAGCAGTCCGGAATGGACGCAGCGCAACACCTTCATCTGGGTCGGCGTCAATCGAGGTTGTTCCGACAGCCTATGATCCTGATAATCGAGAATATCGTGCAGATCCGTCGCGACGTGCATCCGTCCTCTCCCCATTCGATCCAGCATGAAAGCGTCAATCGCGATGGCTTCGCTACGCTTCGGGATTCGTTAGCGCTAACGATAGGAGAATCAGTCAGACAGATTCAAGGGAAAATTCGACATATGAGCGAAATATTGTAGTTTAACCCGAAATTCTGCCTATAATCTGTCTAACAGATTTTAAGGTTCGATCACTCGAATCGCCGGATTTGCGTGAATAAGAAAGGGGGAGAGGATGACGTTACCATTTCGTCGATCGGCTTCGTTCGGCCTCGTATCAGTCAAGCCTATTTTGCGCGGGACAAGCGCCCGATGACGCCGGCGGACTATCGGCTGGTCCTCTCGGCTGTCCTTGGCATCGCCCTTTCCATCACCCTCATCATCCGCGGGCGGCTCCATCCCTTTGTGGGCCTGCTCTGCGGCGCCTTCACCGTCGGCCTGCTCGCCGGTCTGCCGATGGAGGAGACCGCCAAGGCGGTAGAAAAGGGCGCCGGCGCCATATTGGGCGGAACCGGACTGGTCGTCGCGCTCGGCCTGGGGTTGGGCGCGATGCTGCAACTGTCCGACGGCGCAGGCGGCATGGCCCGCGCGGCGCTCCGCCTGTCGGGCGTGCGCGGCGCGCCCTGGGCCAGTCTCTTCACCGCAATCGTCATCGGCCTGCCGCTCTTCTTCGAAACCGGCCTGGTGCTGCTGTTGCCGATCGTCGCATCGGCGGCGGCGGCCCTTCCCAGCGGCCAGAATGGCGACACCGCCAAGCTGCGCCTGATGCTGCCCGCGCTGTCCGGCCTGTCGGTCGTCCACGCCCTGGTGCCACCACATCCCGGCCCGCTGCTGGCGGTCAATGCGCTGGGCGCCAATCTGGGCCTGACGCTCGTCTACGGCCTGATCGTCGGCATCCCCACCGCGATCATCGCAGGCCCCCTGCTGGCGCGCTTCACGGCCCCCGGCGTCAAGCTCAACCCCCCGCTGCTCGATCCGGTCAAAGTGGATGTCGCCACGCCTTCGGTCGGTCGTGCGCTGACCGCCGTGCTGCTGCCGGTGGTGCTGATCGCCGCGGGACAGGCCGTGGCTCTGCTGCCGCCGACCGTCGCCGCGCATTTCCATTGGCTCGCCTGGGTCAGCGATCCCGTCGTGGCGCTGCTGGTTGCCGTTCTGGTCGCATTGCCACTGCTGTTTGGTCGCCGCATCACCGATCGCACCATCCAGAACGCGATCTGGACCGAAGCGATGACGCCGGCCGGCGGGATCATATTGGCGATCGGGGCCGGCGGTGCGCTCAAACAGGTTCTGGTCACGGCGGGCCTGTCCGACATGCTCGTTCGCCTGGCCGAGGGCGGCGCGGTCTCCCCGATCCTGCTGGCCTGGGGCGTGTCAGTCTGCATCCGCCTGGCAACGGGTTCCGCGACCGTGGCGACGATCACCACGGCGGGTGTGATGCAGGGACTGGTCGCCGCATCGGGCGTGGAGCCGGAATGGATGGTGCTGGCGATCGGCGCGGGATCGCTCTTCTTCTCGCACGTCAATGATCCCGGTTTCTGGCTGGTGAAGAGCTATCTGGGCACTGACATGCCCGGCACGTTCAAGACATGGTCGATCATGGAAACCGTGGTCGCCATCGTCGGGCTGCTGCTGGTGCTTGTCGCAAGCAGCATCTTCTAACTAGTGACCCGAATCTGAAGTTCGTCACCTTATTTGGCAGGCGTTGAACGAACTTCAGATTCATAAAGGTCACTAGCAGATATTGGATTTTAATGTGGTTTATGGATTTGAAATACGCTCCCCATCAAGCCGCTATAATGTGGCGTATTTCAAATCCACCACATTAGGGGGATCGGCCATGACTTCGTTCGACAGACAGGAACCCCGATGAGCCAGTCGCGGCTTTCCGACCATGCCTATGCGGCGATCGTCGAGATCATCAAGTCCGAAGGACTGGAAGTCGGTGCACGCCTGCCGTCCGAGGCGCGACTGGCGGAGATGTTCGGCATGTCCCGCGCCATCGTGCGCGAAGCATTGATGCGACTGGCGTCGGACGGCATTTCGGAGGCCCGGCGCGGCGCCGGCTCCTTCGTCAAGAGCCGGCCCTCCGAACGGCTAGCCGTCTTCATGCCGTCCACCGAACTGCCGACGACATTGGGCAGCTATGAGGTGCGCTTCGTGCTGGAGGCGGAAGCCGCGCGCCTCGCCGCGACCCGCCGCACTGCGCAGGAAATGGCGCATGTGGAGGAAGGCATGGAGATGCTGCGCACGGCGCTGCTGTCGAGCGAGCCGGCCCATGCCGAGGATATGGGACTGCATCGCCGGATTGCCGAGGCGACCGGCAATCCCGCCTTCCTGATCGCCTTCGACGCACTTCATGCCGATGTCGACAAGATCATGCGCGCAGGCGTGGACATTTCCCGATCACGCCCGGCCGAAGTGATCGCGACCATGCTGCGCGAACATGAAGTGATCGTCGATGCGATCCGTGCGCAGGACCCGGAAGGCGCGGCCCTCGCGATGCGTTGGCACTTGTGGGAAGGACGGCGGCGGTTGATGCCTTGAGGACACTGGCCCTGTCCCGATGCGGACAAGCTGGATGATCCGGGCTTGAATGATTATGATCCCTTGTGCGTTCGGCTTGTCCTCCCGCATCCAGATATTTTCCGCTTCTCGTCGAAAGAACCCATGCGGACGAAACTCGGCATCTGCCTCAAGAAGGCGCGCTATGACAGTGAAGAGGAGGCGTGGGTGGTGATCCGCCGGGCCGACATTGTGTTGCGCCCCTATCGCTGCGCCCTGTATCGCAAGTTTCACCTGACCAGTCGAACCAAGGGGATGCGGGTTCGCCCTCCTATGGTCAATGACGTGGGTAAGGATCACCCATGACCCAATGGCCACAGGCTCCCGAAAAGGCATCCTGTTTCCCAACAGGGCGTTTCGCCCTGTCCTATTTCAGCGCAGCCAGGCGAGCGAGCGGTCGCGCAACTGGCTGGGCGGCGTGTCGGTGGTCAGGATCATCGCCTGTTCGTCCGGCAGCGGCCGTTCCAGCGTCGCCAACTGGCTGTCCAGCAGACTGGCGGGCATATAATGACCGGGACGGTTCTGGAGCCGCGCCAGCAACTGGTCGCGGCTGTTCTCCAGCAGGATGAAACGCACCGGGATACCGATCGCCGTACGTAATCTGTCGCGATAGCTTCTGCGCAACGCCGAACAGGCGGCGACCACTGCGCCATGTGTCAGGATCGCTGTCGCGCTTGCCTGCCCCAGCCGGTCGAGCCAGGGCCAGCGATCCGCGTCGGTCAACGCGCAACCACTGCGCATCTTCTCCACCGCCTCGGCTGAATGGAAACTGTCCCCTTCCAGAAACGGGCAGTCGAGCGATTCGGCCAGCAGCGCGCCCAGCGTCGACTTGCCGCAACCGCTCACGCCCATGACGATGACGGACAGGGCCGATGATGGAGCAGGATCGACAGATGGCGGCAACGTGGCGTCCCTTGCAGACAGGCGACGCGCCAGGGCATCGCAATAATCTCGCTTCGATATAGGAGGGCGCGCAGGGGCATGAAAACTACGACCTTTGTCGCAAGTGCCAAAGCCTGTCCCACCCACTAGCCATGCGCCGCAAGGATATGACAGCATGGGAGAGGCGGGCTATGATCGGACGCAGCATGATCGCGGCTTTGTTGGCGGCGACCGCCCTGGGAACGCCGGCCTGGGCCGCCGGTTCATCCGTCTTTCCGGTCGCGCCCGACGAACCTCACGCCGTTACGGTCAAGGCCACCGGTGATGGCCGCGCCGACGACAGCGCCGCGATACAGCAGGCGCTCGACCAGGCGCGCGACAGGACCGGCCATGGCCTCGTCTTCCTGCCGTCGGGCACCTATCGCATCACCCGTTCGCTGATCGTGCCTGCGGGGGTGCGCGTCTATGGCGTCGGGCCGACCCGGCCGGTCATCCTGCTCGGCGCCAATACGCCGGGGTTTCAGCAGGGCGTGTCGACGATGGTCATCTTCGCCGGTGGCGACCAGTATAATGTCGGCCAGGTGCCCGTCCCCGTACCAACCGTGGTGCCGCGCGACAAGATCGTCCGCGATGCCAATTCGGGCACCTTCTATTCGTCGATGAGCAATGTCGATATCGAGATTGGCGCTGGCAATCCGGCGGCGGCGGGCGTCCGCTTCCGCATGGCGCAACATGCCTTTCTCAGCCATATGGAGTTCCGCCTGGGAACGGCGTTCGCCGGCGTCTACCAGGCCGGCAACGTCATCGAAAATGTCCATTTCCAGGGCGGTCGCTATGGCATCGTGACGGAAAAGACGTCGCCCGCCTGGCAGTTTACTTTGCTCGATTCCAGCTTCGACGGACAGCGCGACGCGGCGATCCGCGAACATGAAGTCGACCTGACCCTGGTCAATGTCGCGATCCGCAATACACCGGTCGGGATCGAGATCGATCGCGGATACAGCGACAGCCTGTGGGGCAAGGATGTCCGTTTCGAGAATGTGTCGAAAGCCGGCGTCGTCATCTCCAATGAGAAAAATGTCTTCACCCAGGTCGGATTCGACAATGCACTGGCAGTGAACAGCCCGGTTTTCGCCCATTTCCGCGACAGCGGCAAGACCGTCGCCGGCAAAGGCAAGGCCTATAAGGTCGCGTCCTTCTCCTATGGTCTTGCCATCCCTGACCTCGGCCACACCGGCGACTATGCGACCGAGGCGGACATCCAGCCGCTGCCCGCCATGCCAGCGCCACGCGAAGCCGCCATCCGCGACCTTCCGCCGATGCGCGAATGGGTCAATGTGCGGTCGCTGGGCGCTTTGGGCGACGGGAAGGCGGACGACACCGTCGCCATCCAGAAAGCGATCGACAGCCATCGCATCCTCTATTTCCCGGTCGGCTTCTACAAGGTGACGGACCGGCTGACGCTGCGCCCGGACAGCGTGCTGATCGGCCTGCATCCGGCGATCACGCAGCTCTACATTCCTGACGACAATCCGCGCCATGCCGGGCTGGGACCGGTGCGGCCCATCCTCGAAAGTCCTAAAGGCGGCGACAACATCCTCTCCGGCCTCGGCCTCTTCACTGGCCGCGTGAACCCGCGCGCGTCCGCACTGCTCTGGCGGTCGGGGGAGAAGAGCCTGGTCGAGGACGTCAAGATCATGGGTGGCGGCGGCACGCCTACTGCCGATGGCAAGATGCTGGGCACGCTGACGGCGCATACCGGCGACCCGATCACCGACGGACGCATGGACGCGCAATATCCCAGCATCTGGGTGACGGACGGGGGGGGCGGCACCTTCGCCAATGTGTGGAGCCCCAACACCTTCGCCCAGGCGGGCTTCTATGTCACGAACACCAGCACGCCCGGCCATGTCTATGAAATGTCGGTCGAACATCACGCCCGCAACGAGTTCGTGCTCGACAATGTACAAAATTGGGAGTTCCTCGCCCCCCAAACCGAACAGGAAGTAGACGATGGTCCGCACGCCATCTCGCTCGATATCCGCAATTCGAAAAATCTGCTGTTCGCCAACTATCATGGCTATCGCGTCACACGCACCTATGCGCCCCAGAAAAGCGCGGTGAAGCTGACCAATTCGAGCGACATCCGCTTCCGCAACGTCCACATCAATGCCGAAAGCGGCTACGCCACCTGCGACGATGAAGGCTGCGGCACCTTCCTGCGTGCGAGCAAATATCCGTTCGACAATGCGATCGAGGATGTCACGGGCAAGCGCTTCGTGCGGGAACGCGAATTCGCCAAGCTGGATATCGGCGCGGCGGACCGGACCATCGCTCCCGCTTCGCCAAGCAATACGAGCGTCGAGAAGCTGGAGGATGGCTTCTGGTCCATTTCCGGCGCAGCGGTGGACGCCAAGGGCGCGCTCTATTTCATCGATCGCCGGTTCCAGCGCATCCATCGCTGGAGCGAGGCTAAGGGGCTGGAAATCGTGCGCGACCATGCGCTCGATCCGATCAATCTGGCGATCGATGCGTCGGGACATCTGCTGGTGCTGTCATCGCTGGGTCCGAAAGCGGGCGTCTATTCGGTCGATCCGGACGGCCCACCGGACCAGATGACATTGATCCAGCCGACCCCGGCGCGTAACGGCGGAACCGCGAAGACGCTGCTCCCGGTCAACTGGTGGAACAATGGCGAGTTCAAGGACCAGCTCGATCCCAAGAGCTACGAGTTCACCACCCTGGCCGAAATGTTCGCGCGCGATGTCGGTACGCCCAAGGCAAAGGAATATCTCTCGCCCGACGGCAGTGTGTCGCTGCCCGCCTTCCGCGTGTGGCAACAGGGACCGATCAATCATGTCGGCTGGCGCTGGTCCGATAGCCTGAACGCCAATGGGCTGGTCGGCGGAAAGCCTGGCGAACGCCTCTTCGTCACCAACGGGTCGGAGAATGTCACCTATAGCGGCACGGTAGGCGCGGACGGCACGCTGACCAACCTCAAGCCATTCACAAATCGCGGCGGGGAGAGCGTCGCGGTCGACGGACAAGGGCGCGTCTATGTCGCGAACGGGCAGATATTCATCTACGGCCCGGACGGCAAGGAGGCAGGGCGCATCGACGTGCCCGATCGCCCGTTGCAGATCCTGTTTGGCGGGCCGGACAAGCGCACGCTCTTCATCCTGACGCATCACGCGCTCTACGCCGCAAAACCCTGAGAAACGCGCCGTTCCGCCGCACCTACGACCTATGTCGTAAGTGCGATGCAGCGGCCCTCAGGATAGACATCAGATGAGCGCTCGCCACGGGCGTCGCCGGCGCCGGGAGGGCGGCCGGAAATAAAGGGGAAGGATGAATGAACGTGCAGATCGCAATCCACCGGCACCTGGCCGGCGTCAGCCTCGCCGCCATGGCGTCCATGGCGCTGGCAGGCGTCGCGCAAGCGCAAAGCGAGCCTGCGCCGGCGACCCAGAGCATCGCGCCGCAGGACAGCGCTACCGATAACGCCCCGCGCGCCGCCGACATCGTCGTCACCGGATCGCGCATCACCACCAGCGGCTTCAATGCGCCGACGCCGACCACCGTCATCGGTGAGGAGCAGATCGCCAACAATGCGCAGCCCAACATCTTCAACACGATCGCGCAATTGCCGTCGCTCCAGGGGTCGACCGGCGCCGCGACCGGCACGTTCAGCACGTCGAGCGGCCAGCAGGGCCTCAGTTCCTTTTCGCTACGCGGCCTCGGCCCGATCCGCACCCTGACCCTGCTCGACGGCCAGCGCGTCGTCGGCGCCAACGTGACCGGCGTGCCCGACATCAGCATGTTCCCGCAACTGCTGGTGAAGCGCGTCGATGTCGTGACCGGCGGTGCGTCGGCCTCCTACGGGTCCGATGCGGTCGGCGGCGTCGTCAACTTCATCACCGACACGCATTTCGAAGGGTTCAAGGGCAATATCCTGGGCAGCATCACCAAATATGGTGATGACGAGACTGCTCTGGTCCAGGCGGCCTATGGCAAGTCGTTCCTCGACAATCGCCTGCATGTCGTACTGAGCGGCGAATATGACCATGAAGGCGGCGTGGGCGCAGGCGATTTCGGCACGGACCTGGCCGGCAGCCGCGACTGGTATCGCGCGACGACCCTGATGAATACCGGCCAGACCAACAACGGCCTGCCGCAATTCAACTATCGCGACTATGCGCAGCCCTATCAATATGCCCGCTATGGCCTGATCAACAATGGTCCGTTGCAGGGCATTGCTTTCGCTCCGGACGGCACGCCCTATAATTTCCAATATGGCTCCAACGGCCAGCCGCTCGGCAATGGCCGCGTCAGCAACTGCTATCCGGGCAACAGCTTCTGCGAAGGCGGCGACCTGTCAGGCGCGCCGGGATCGGGCGCATCGCTCAAATCCAAGCTGGAGCGCATCAACGGCTATGGCCGGATCGGCTTCGACTTTGCCGAAGACAATGAAGTCTATGTCACGGTCAATGTCGCGCAGGTCAAGACGAACAACCAGCCCAGCCCCGGCTATGGCCGCGCCAGCCTGACGGTGCAATGTTCGAACCCCTATCTGCCGCAACTGGTCCGCGACCGCTGCGCCAACGTGGGGATTACCAGCTTTGGTTTCGGTTCGTCCAACGCCTCCTTCCCCGATCCGCAGGTCTATACCGACCGCAAGCAATATCGCTTCGTCGGCGGGGCCAAGGGCAAGTTCGACCTGGGCGGGACCGACTGGAATTATGACGCCTATTATGAACATGGCATCACCATTTCGGACATCCGCGTCCGCGATATTGTTCTCCAGAACCGCTATGTCGCTGCCACAGATGCGATCTCGCTCAACGGCGCCATCGTGTGCCGCGATCCGGTGGCGCGCGCCAATGGCTGCGTACCCATCAATATCTTCGGCAATTTCGCGCCGTCGGCATCGGCCCTCGCTTATGTCGCGCCGCATGAAAATGGTCCGTTCCAGCACACCAAGCTGACGCAGGATGTCGCGAGCCTCAACTTTTCCGGCAATCCGTTCGACCTATGGGCCGGGCCGGTTTCCATTGCGTTTGGCGGTGAATATCGTCGTGAATTCTACCGGGTGAATGCCGATCCCTATGGCGCCGGCGTTTCGGATCTCAGCCCGAACAGTCCCGATTATCCCGCCGACCCGCTGCTCAATGCGTCGCAAGGAAGCAACTGGGCGGCCGGCAATTACAAAAATGGCCGCGGCAAATATGAAGTCTATGAAGGCTATCTTGAAGTCGACCTTCCCGTGTTCGACAGCGATTCGATCGGTCGCGCCAATCTGAACGCGGCGGGCCGCGGCACGCATTACAGCACGTCGGGCACGGTGTGGACGTGGAAGGTCGGCGGCACCTGGGATACGCCATTGAGCGGCGTGCGCTTGCGGGCCGTCACCTCGCGCGACGTTCGCGCGCCTAACCTGTCGGAACTCTTCGCCGCCCCCACCGTCACGACCCTGCCCAACTTCAACGACCCGTTCCGCAACGTCGCGGTGCAGGCGTTCCAGAACGTGATCGGCAACACAAACCTGCGGCCGGAAGTCGCGCGGAACACCGAATTGGGCATCGTCCTGGCACGTCCGGAATGGCTGCCGGGCCTCAGCCTGTCGTTCGATTATTATAATATCAAGCTGAGCGGCGTCGTCTCGACCCTGTCCGCAGACCAGATCGTCCGTTTCTGTTTCGAAGGCAACCAGGCCTTTTGCGGCGGGTTCCAACTGGATGGCGCGCAGGGCAGCAACTTCATCAACGTCCAGCCGTTCAACCTGGCGTCGTGGAAGACGAGCGGATTCGACATCGAGGCGAGCTATCAGTGGCAGCAGCCGCTGGGCCTGCCGGGCAGCTTCACCGTCCGGGCGCTGGGAACGCACATCCAGAAATTCGTGGTCAGTGCGGGGATTGCCGGCGTCGACCCGATCGATCAGGCGGGCGCGAACAACGGCAACACGCCCGATTGGAAATGGCTGGCCACGCAGACCTATGATAGCGGTCGCCTGACCCTGACGGTGCAGGAACGCTGGTTCAGCGACGGCACGTTCGGCAATCAATATGTCGTCTGCCAGTCGTCCTGCCCGGTTTCGACCGGCAACCACCCGACGATCGACCAGAACAAGATGAAGGGCGCTTTCTACGTGGACGTGGGCGCAACGTTCAAGTTGAACGACCGCCTGTCCATCTATGGCAAAGTCGACAATCTGTTCGACAAGGACCCAGTAGCCTCGCCGCAGACCAATACCGGTCTGGACATCAATCCAGCGCTCTACGACACGCTGGGCCGCATCTACCGGGCTGGTGTCCGCTTCAACTTCTAGAGATTTCCCTACCCTCCCCCAAACTCGTCCCGGCCTGCGCGGCCGGGACATTTGTTCTTACCGGAGTGAGTGATGTATCGCGGATTGCGTGGAGCCTGTGCATCGGTGTTGCTGTGCCTGGCAGCGGCGCAATCTGCCTTCGCCTCACCCTCCGTCTATACGACCGCCCCGGATGAGCCACGCGCCATCACCGTGGCCGGCGTGGGCGATGGCCGCGCCGACGACAGCGCGACGATCCAGCAAGCGATCGACAAGGCGGCGGAAAAGGGCGGCGGCGGCATCGTCTTCCTGCCCGCCGGCACCTACCGCATCAGCCGTACCCTTTTTCTGTGGCCGGGCGTGCGGATATTCGGCATCGGCGAGAAGCGCCCCGTCATCCTGCTGGGCGCCAACACGCCCGGCTTTCAGCGCGGCGTCGCCCATATGCTGATCTTCACCGGAGCCAAGCGCCAGACGGACCAGGACAGTCCGCCCGCAGCTTTCCCGCCCCCCGGCAGCGTGCCGTTCAACAAGAATATCGCCGACGCCAATCCCGGCACCTTCTATTCTGCGCTCGCCAATATCGATTTCCGCATCATGGACGGCAATCCCGCCGCCACCGCGATCCGCTTCCATGCCGCCCAGCATAGTTTCGTCAGCCATGTGGATTTCGACATCGGATCGGGCCTTGCCGGCCTCTACCATGTCGCCAACGAGGCGGAAGATCTGCACTTTCGGGGCGGCCGCTATGGCATCCTCGCCGAGAAGACGTCGCCGGCCTGGCCCTTCGCGCTGATCGACGCGACCTTCGAAGGGCAACGCGATGCCGCCATCCGCGAACATGAGGCAGGGCTGACCCTGCTCAACGTCGCCTTCCGCAATGTCCCGGTCGGGATCGAGATCGACCGGGGCTATGGCGACTGGCTCTGGGGGCAGGATGTGCGGTTCGAGAATGTCTCGAAGGCCGGCGTCCTCATCTCCAACGAGAAGAATGTCTACACCCAGGTCGGCTTCCAGAATGTGGTGGCCGCCAACACCCCGGTCTTCGCCCGCTTCCGCGAGAGCGGCCGGACGGTGGCAGGTAAAGGCGCGGCCTATAAGGTGGCGTCCTTCACCCATGGCCTGACTTTGCCGGGCCTCGGCCGGATCGGCGAATATAAGACCGACATGCAGGCTGAAAGCATCGCCCGCCTGCCCGCGCCTGCCACGCCCGCCATCCGCGTCCTGCCCCCCGTCTCCGAATGGGTAAGCGTGCGCACCCTGGGCGCCAGGGGCGATGACAGCACGGACGACACCGCCGCGATCCAGAAGGCGATCGACAACCACCGGATCGTCTACCTGCCCGCCGGTTTCTACAAGGTCAGCGACACGCTGCGTCTGCGCGCCGATACGGTGCTGCTGGGACTGCACCCCAGCCTGACGCAGATTGTGCTGCCCGACGGCGCGCCCGCCTGGCACGGGGTGGGCGCGCCCAAGGCGCTGATCGAAAGCGCGCAGGGCGGCGACGCGATCGTCGCAGGCCTGGGGCTCAACACCAACGGCGCAAACCCGCGCGCGACCGCCTTGCTTTGGAAGGCCGGCGCCAACTCCATGGTCAACGACGTCAAATTCCAGGGAGGGCATGGTACGAACCGGTTCGATGGCAGCCGGGTCAATCCGTACAACAATAATGCCACCGCCGATTCCGACGCGACCCGGCGCTGGGCCGGTCAATATGCCAGCCTGTGGGTGACGCAGGGCGGTGGCGGCACCTTCGCCAATATCTGGAGCCCCAGTACATTTGCCCATCCCGGCATATTGATCTCCGACACCGAAACGCCCGGCCGCCTTATCCAGGTATCGGCCGAACATCATGTCCGCACCGAAATAGGCCTGAACCGCGTCGCCAACTGGGAACTTCTCGCACCCCAGACCGAGGGTGAGGCGGGCGAAAGTGGAGACGCCGTTGCGCTGGAAATCCGAGATTCGCGCAACATCCTGATCGCCAATTTCCACGGCTATCGCGTCACCCGCACGCGCGAGCCTGCTCCGGCCGCCGTCACACTCTACAACTCACACGATATCCGGTTCCGCAACGTCCATGTGAATGGCGAAAGCGGGCTTGGCACCTGCGACGAAAATGGCTGCGCGACCTTCCTGCGGCTCACCAAATTTCCGTTCGAGAACGCCATCCGCGACGTCACTCACGGTTTGGACGTGCGCGAACGGGAGTTCGCTGTGCTGGATATATCGGCCCGGCCCGATCCAGTGGCGCCCGTCACCTTCCTGGGCGGCGCGGTCGAAAAGCTGGCTGACGGCTTCCATTCGATCGGCGGCGGCGCGGTGGATGCGCAGGGCCGGCTTTATTTCATCGACCGCCGGTTCCAGCGCATCTGGCGCTGGTCGGACGACCGCCGCCTCGAAATGATCCGCGACGCCACGCTCGATCCGGTCAACCTGACCGTCGACCGCTCCGGCAATCTGCTCGTACTCTCTTCCTATGGACGCAACGGCACGGTCTACAGCGTCAAGCCCGGTGCACCGGAAAGCGAGATCATACTCATCCCCGCCACGCCGGCCGCCGCCCATGCCGGCGCTTCGACCATATTGCCGGTCAACTGGTGGAATAATGGCGAATTCAAAGACCAGATCGATCCCAAAACATACGAATTCACCACTCTGGCCGAGATGTTCGCGCGCGACATGGCGCGGCCCAAGGCGCAGGAATATGTCTCGCCCGACGGCAGCGTCGTTCTGCCGGCCTCGCGCGTGTTCGCGCAGGGACCGGCCGACCATCGCGGTCTGCGTTTCTCCGACTCACTCGACAGCTATGGTTTCATTCAGGGCAAGCCGGGCGAACGCATCTATCTGACCAACGGGTCGGAAAACCGCACCTATAGCGGCCTGATCGGCGCGGGCGGAGCCGTCACGGACCTCAAGGCCTTTGCCGATCGCGGCGGCGAAGGCGCGACGACCGACATGCTGGGCCGCGTCTATATCGCCAACGGCCAGATCTTCGTCCATGCGCCGGACGGCAAGGCGATCGGCCGGATCGACATACCCGAACGCCCGCTCCAGATCCTGTTCGGCGGCGCGGACCGCAAGACGCTGTTCATCCTCGCCCATCATGGCCTCTATGCCTGGCGGATGCCGTAGAAGCGCCTCGAACCCCGCCTTCAGACCAACTTGCTGTCAAACAGCGCGCGATTCTCATCGATGACGGACAGATGCCGCTGTACCCAGCTTCCCAGCCGCATCGCCTCTTCCGCCAGCGATTGGCCGAGCGGCGTCAGCGCATAATCGACCTGCGGCGGCACGGTCGGATAGACCGTGCGCACAACCAGGCCGTCCCGTTCCAGACCACGCAACGTACGGGTCAGCATCTGCTGCGAAATGCCCGCGATCAAGCGGCGTATCTGATTGAAACGCACCGGTCCTTCCATCAGCGTAACCGCAACCGGCAAGGTCCATCGATCACCGATGCGCCCCAGCATCTCGGTAACGCGGACACATTCGCGATGAGAATTGGGGGATGCAGTCATATCCATGTGACTAAGTTCCAAAAAAATGCGTCCTTGGCCAACCAGCGACGGCTTCATAGCTAGATGGGGCCTTCAACTGATGAGGATAAGCCCCCGTGAAACTTCTGCATATCGATTCCAGCATCCAGGGCGACGGTTCCGCCAGTCGCGACCTGTCTGGCGCCGTCGTCCGGCATATCGTCGCACTCGATCCCGCCATCGACATCGCCTATCGCGATCTTGCCGTCGCTCCCCTGCCCCATGTCGACCTCGCCCGGCTCGCCAGCGCCGAAGGTGCGGCGGTTCTCGACGAATTTCTGGCGGCGGACGTGATCGTCATCGGGGCGCCCATGTATAATTTCGCCATGCCCAGCCAGCTCAAGGCCTGGTTCGACCATATAATGGTGGCAGACAAGACCTTCCACTATGCGGACGGCAATCCGCGAGGCCTCGTCGGCGGCAAACATGTGATCGTAGCCCATACGCGCGGCGGGCTTTATGGCAAGGACAGCCCCATGGCCGGGATAGAGCATACCGAAAGCCATATCCGGGCGCTGCTGGGGTTCATCGGCATCACCGATCCGCATTTCATTTTGGCGGAAGGGCTGGCTTTCGGCCCGGATCAGCGCAACGCGGCAATCCGCAGTGCCCTGGACGCCGTAACGGGCCTCAACATTCGCCTGGCCGCATGAAGTCAGGGCCGGTTTCCAATGGACCGGCCCTTCCCCCCTTTCTCTCGAAACAAGCCAAGCGAGCGGAAGTCAGGTAAAAAGTCTCCGCACCGAATCCGGCACCCGTTCCGCCCGCAACCCTCCCGGCCGGCTCGCGTCCGGCACGGTCCACACCCGCTTCTCGGTGCATTCGACGCACAGTTTCCCCTCCAGCGACAGACGATGCGCCACCGTAAAGCTACTATTGCCGAAGACCGGCGCATCCGCCTCCACCAGCACATCGTCGCCATAAGCCGTGGGGACGAAGAACCGCGCCGATACATCGACCATCGGAAATCCGGCAAAGGGCATGGTTGCCATCATTTCGCGCTTCTTCGGCAGGCCCGCACGTTCGAACAGCAACATCGTGCTTTCGCCGAAAATATCGAAGTAACGCGGCGCATGGACGATGCCGGCGGGGTCGCAATGCCCCCATTCGATGCGGACGATCCGTTGTAGAAAGGCGCTCACGCAAGAATATTCTTTCCCTGTTGGGTGGTCTTTTCCACCATTTCCTCAGCACTTGGCGGCGTGGGAACAAGAAGCCCGCGCTGCACCGCGGGCCGCGCTGAAATCCTTTCGAACCAGCGCTGAAGGTTGGGGAAACCGCTCATATCGACACCCGCCCAGTCATGCCCCCGTACCCAGGGGAAGCAGGCGATATCGGCGATCGAATAATCGCCGACCAGATAGTCATGCGCCTCCAAACGCTGGTCCATCACCCCGAACAGGCGTTGGCTTTCGCGCACATAGCGGTCGATCACCGATGGCAGTTTTTCGTCGAAATAGCGGTTGAAGACCGTCGCCTGCCCCATCATCGGCCCCAAGCCCGACATCTGCCACATCACCCATTGGATGACGCGACTGCGGTCCTTCGGATCGGCCGGGATGAAGCGGCCGAACTTCTCGGCCAGATAAAGCAGGATCGCGCCGGATTCGAAGATGGCGAAATCTTCCGCATCATGGTCCACCAGCGTCGGGATGCGCCCATTGGGGTTCAATGCGACATACCAATCCTGTTTCTGCACCCGGTCGGCCAGCGAGATCGGCGTCACCTTGTAGGGCACGCCCAGTTCTTCCAGCAGGATCGAAACCTTCCACCCGTTGGGCGTCTCCGACGTCAGCAGTTCCAGCATCATCCTCTCCCGCGGGGCGAAAAGCGCCCTCTTCTCAGCCTTCTCCAAAGCAAAGCCCCGACGCCGCCGCAAGACGGGTGGCGGCACTATCATTGACAGTGACAGGTTAAGCGACCCGCGCAACGGGTAGCAGGAGTGATAGTATCAACAGACGACTTGCGGCCCGCCGGATCGCCCGGCACCACCGCAGACAAAGGCGCACAGACGCCGCAACGAAAGGTGAGGATAGCGTATGTTGACGCTCTACAGCTTCGGTCCGGCTGCCAATTCATTGAAACCCCTGCTGGCGCTCTATGAGAAGGGCCTGGAATTCACCCCCCGCTTCGTCGATCCGACCCGGTTCGAACATCATGAGGACTGGTTCAAGGCGATCAATCCGCGCGGCCAGGTGCCCGCACTGGATCATGACGGCCATGTCATTACCGAATCGACGGTGATCTGCGAATATCTGGAGGATGCCTTCCCTGACGCACCGCGCCTGCGCCCGACCGACCCGGTACAGATCGCCGAAATGCGCGTCTGGACCAAATGGGTGGACGAATATTTCTGCTGGTGCGTCTCCACCATCGGCTGGGAACGGATGATCGGCCCCATGGCGCGCAAACTGTCGGACGAAGAGTTCGAAGAGAAGCTGAAACATATCCCCATTCCCGAACAGCAGGCCAAATGGCGCAGCGCGCGCGCGGGCTTCCCCAAGGCGGTGCTGGACGAGGAAATGCGCAAGATCCGCGTGTCGATCGACCACCTCGAAAAGCGGCTGGCGCAAAGCCCCTGGCTGGCGGGGGAAGACTATACGCTGGCCGACATCTGCAATTTCGCGATCGCGAACGGAATGCAGTTCGGATATGCCGACATCGTCAATCGCGAGGTGACGCCGCATCTGGTCGCCTGGATCGATCGGATCAATGCCCGCCCCGCCACGCAGGCGATGTTCGCCAAATCCCGGACCGAGATGCCGCCCCGCCCGGCCGCGACGGCGGCCTGACGCATGAGCTGGCAAGACGAACCGCCCGCAGGCCAATTGCGGATGTACCATATTCCCGGCTGCCCTTTTTCCGAACGGATCGAGCTGCTGCTCGACCTCAAGGGGCTGCATGGCATCATGGCGGACCATGAGATCGACATATCGCAGCCGCGCCCCGACTGGCTGCTCGCCAAGACGCGCGGCACGACGGCGCTGCCCGCGCTGGAACTGGAAAATGGCGAGACGCTGAAGGAAAGCATGGTCATCATGCGTTACTTCGAGGATCGTTTTCCCGATCCGCCAGTGGCGCGGCAAGACCCCTATGAACATGCGGTCGAAGCGATGCTGTGCGCGACCGACGGCCAGTTCACGGGTGCGGGATACCGCATGATCCTGAACCGCGACCCGGCCAAACGTGACGAGCATAAGGCCGAAGTCGACGCCCAATATACGCGGCTCGACGAGTTTCTACGCCATTATGCACCGGACGGCGATTATCTGTTCGACCGGTTCGGCTGGGCCGAGGTCGCCTACACACCGATGTTCAAGCGGCTCTGGTTCCTCGACTATTATGAGGCCTATCAGATCCCGCAGCATCTGACCCGGCTGCTGCGCTGGCGCGACGCCTGCCTGTCGCATCCGGTGGCACAGCGCCACCACGGCCATCGTGAGCTGATGACACTCTATTATGACTATAGCCAGGGCGGCGGCAACGGCCACTTGCCCGAAGGGCGCAGCATCTCCAGCTTCACGCTTGACCCGCCCTGGGACAGCCGCCCCCTGCCGCCACGCGACAAATGGGGGACGCCTGCCACCGACGCCGACCTAGGCCTCCTCCCCGCATAAGGACATATCCATGCCCAACACGCTTCAGCATTATATCGGCGGCCAATGGGTCGACAGCCAGGGCGGTCGCACCATTGCCGTCATCAACCCCGCCACCGACCGGACCGCCGCCGACCTGATCCTGGGGAGCGCCGCCGATGTCGACGCGGCGGTGAAGGCCGCTCGCATTGCCTTCGAAACTTTCTCCCAGACCAGCCGGGAAGAACGCATCGCCCTGCTCGAACGGATCATCGGCGAATATCAGAAGCGCGTCCCCGACATCGCCCGCGCCATCGCCACCGAAATGGGTTGCCCCATCTCGATCGCCCAGACCGCGCAGGCGGGATCGGGCCTCGGTCATCTGGGCCAGGCGCTGGCGGCGCTCAAAAATTACGAATTCAGCGAGAAGATCGGCGCCAACCGCGTCGTGCGCGAACCGATGGGCGTGGTCGCGCTCATCACGCCTTGGAACTGGCCGATGAACCAGATCGTCGCGAAGGTCGGCCCGGCGCTCGCGGCGGGCTGCACCATGATCCTGAAACCCTCGGAGGAAGCGCCAAGCTGCGCCGCCATCTTTGCCGAAGTGATGGACGCGGCCGGCGTGCCGGCCGGCGTCTTCAACCTGGTGCAGGGCGATGGCGAGGGGGTCGGCACCGCGCTCGCCAAACATCCCGACATCGACATGGTCAGCTTCACCGGTTCCACCCGCGCGGGCATCATGGTGGCGAAAAACGCCGCCGATACGGTCAAGCGCGTCACGCAGGAACTGGGCGGCAAGTCGCCCAACATCATCCTGGAAGGCACGCCCCTCGACGTGGCGCTGCCCGGTGGCGTCGGCGGCGTATTGCTCAACAGCGGCCAGAGCTGCGTCGCGCCGACCAGGATGCTGGTTCATCGTTCGCAGCATAACGAGGCCGCGCAAAAGGTCGGCGCGCTGTTCGCCGCCAAGAAGGTCGGCGACCCGCAGGCCGAGGGCGACCATATCGGCCCGGTCGTCAGCCAGCGCCAGTGGGATCGCATCCAGGGCCTGATCCAGACCGGGATCGACGAAGGCGCCACCCTTGTGACGGGCGGCACCGGACGCCCCGAAGGACTGAACGAAGGCAGCTATGTGCGCCCCACGGTCTTCGCCAATGTCACGCCCGACATGACCATCGCGAAGGAGGAGATTTTCGGCCCCGTCCTCGTCCTCATGCCCTATGACGATGATGAGGACGCCATTCGCATCGCCAACGACACGCCTTATGGTCTGGGCGCCTATGTGGCGGGAGATCCGGCTCGCGCCGCCAAGTTCGTCAGTCGGCTTCGGGCCGGCGCGGTCTTCGTCAATGCAGGCGGCCTCGCCTTCGACATGCCCTTTGGCGGCTATAAGCAGTCGGGCAATGGCCGCGAATTCGGCAGGTTCGGGCTGGAGGAGTTTCTGGAGGTCAAGTCGGTCATCGGCGCCCTGCCCGAAGAGGTCGCCTGATGGCCACCCTGCCGAAAGCCGATGACGAGATAGAGGACAGCGCGCGGCAGGCGCCCGCGCTGATCCGTTATCTGGACGAAGGCGATTTCGTGACCCGCCGCTATGTGTCCCAGGGCGTGGAGATCAACACCGGTACCTATGGCGACCATCGCACGGTCGTTCGCGATGCTATGCCGATCCGCGACCATTTCCGCTTCGACACGCACGGCTTCATGCTGGGCAAGCACCACAGCGCGATTGCCGATTTCTTCGACAAGGAAGAGGTCGACCGCCTCTATTTGCGTGAATGCGAAGAGGCGATCCGCGCTCTTACCGGCGCGACCCGCGTGTCGGCGGGCGGCTGGATGATCCGCACCTCCGCCGACCTGACCGCCCGCGCGCAACAGAAGGTCGAAAATTATCGCCACGAAGGTGGCATCCAGCCGCCGGCGGGCGAAGCGCATGTCGACTATAATGAAATCACCGGCCGCAGGGCCGCAGAACGCGCCTATGCCGCCGCCTTCCCCGATGGTCCCGGTTATAGACGCTATGTCTGCGTCAGTTTCTGGCGGACATTTTCATCCGGCCCGCAGGACTGGCCGCTGGCCGTGTGCGACGGCCGCACCGTGTCGGACGAGGAAGCGACATCCAACACGCTGTTCGTGGTGGACGAGCTGCCGACCGGCGACGCGCTCACCGCCCCGGTGGCAGGCGAGGACCAGATGATCGCCGCCTCCATCTTTCGCTACCGCCCGCGCCATCGCTGGTGGTATTTCTCCAACATGGCGGCCGACGACGTGCTGTTGTTCAAATTCCAGGACAGCGACCATGGAGTCACCTGGCGCTGTCCCCACACCGCCTTCCACGACACCAGCCTGCCGGACACCAAGATCCGCTCCAGCATCGAAGTGCGCGCGGTGGCGTTTTTCGAATAGTCGCGACCATTGTACCCCGTTCATCATCGGCCCACACGGTATTTTATACTGCCGCGGCTTGAAGATGTCGTTGGGCGGCCTTTTTCACGGCATCGGTCATGACATGCAATGCCTGCGCGTGGAGGCGGGACACCGTCCAGAATAATGGGACTTTTATGGAATGCTCCGGGGCTAGTTCGATTAAAGTGCCCGCATCGATATGCGGTTTCGCCAAAGTTTCTGGCTGGAGGCCCCAGGCAAGACCGGCGCAGGCGAGGTCAAGAAAAGCCTGTGTCGAAGGAATCCAATGCGTGGGCGCATTCAATTCCACGCCCCAGCTTGCCTTTGCCCATCGTCCCTGGAGCTCATCCTTCCGGTTGAACTGCATCACGGGCGCCGTCGCCAAGCTGTTCCCGTCGATCCCGGTTGGAAAATGGCGTTCGACAAAGGCCGGACTGGCGCAAGCGACATAGCCGAGGGCGCCCAGCGCGATGGTTTTGCTCCCCGCAACAGGCGTTGGATCGGATGTGACCACAGCCAGCACGTCGCCCGTTCGCAGCCGATCCGCCGTGTGACCTTCATCTTCCAGTGTCAATTCCACCAACATGCCCGTCTTTTGCGCGAAGTCCGTCATTGCGTGCGGAAACCATGTGGCAAGACTGTCCGCATTGACGGCTATGCTGAGAGACGGACGCAATCCATGCGGGGTTACGCCGGCAGGGATCGTCGTCAGATCAGCTTCAAGCAGCCGGACCTTGTCGAAATGCGCGCATAGCTCCCGACCTTGTTTGGTGGCCGTGCATGGTTGCCCGCGGATGACGAGAGCGATCCCCAGTCGCTCTTCATATCCCCTGACTCGCTGCGAAACGGCAGACGGCGTAATCCCCATGACCTGGGCGGCCTTCTCGAAGCTGCCCTCGCGAACCACGGCTGCAATGGCCGCTAGAGAGGGATAGTCGAGCATGATGAAGCATTGCTTCATCTGGATTAGAAGAACAAGTTATACTTAATCGACCAGACCGGCGACATATGTCGCATGACCAACGCATTTGCACCCTTTCTCTCCGGCTTCCTGTTGTCCGCCGCGCTGATCATGGCGATCGGAGCGCAGAATCTCTTCGTGCTCCGGCAGGGCCTCAAACGCGAGCATGTCGGCCCGGTGGTCCTGTTTTGCGGCAGCGCGGATGCGCTGTTGATAGCCGCCGGCGTTGCCGGGGTCGGCGCTTTCCTGTCGGCAATCCCGCAGTTAACCATTTTTCTGACAATCGGCGGGGCCGCCTTCCTGGGATGCTATGGTGTCAAAGCCCTGCGACGCATGGCTTCGCCGGACGCCATGACAGTGGCGTCGAATGGCGACATCAGCCTGGGCAGCGCGATTGCCGCGACGGCCGGGTTCACCTTTCTCAACCCCCATGTCTATCTGGATACCGTCCTGCTGATGGGCGCCGCAGGATCAGCTCAGCCCGCCGCCCTGCGTCCTTTCTTCGTCGCAGGCGCTGCTGCCGCCAGTTTTACCTGGTTCGCAGCGCTCGGCTATGGTGCCCGCCTGCTGGTACCATTATTTGCTCGTCCGATGGCCTGGCGCGTGCTGGACGCCATTGTCGGCATCACCATGCTGTCCCTTGCGGCGTCACTGCTGATGCACGCCCTTGCCTGAAGGATCGCGCCATCCAGCCGCCAGTTCATGGCCTTTGTCGCAATCAACTTGACGCTCGATATGGCTGCCGCAATTTCCGGCACACCCTCGCATCAGACAAGAGGCGCTGCGCGATATTTCAGTGCCAGAAGCGCCGCGAGTTCCGTCTGGGACTCGATGAGCGCCCGAACATCCTGACGTGCCTTTGCCATCGCCATCGCGCCGGAATAGGTGGCGATAACCAGTGTCGCAAGACGACCTGGGTCGATATTGCCCGCGCGTCCCGACGTCAGGTCCGCCTGAAATTTTGCAGACAATGCATCGTGCCAGGCGGCGAAGATTTCGCCGAGAGC
Organism: Sphingobium sp. BYY-5; assembly: GCF_022758885.1. Classification (NCBI taxonomy): domain Bacteria; kingdom Pseudomonadati; phylum Pseudomonadota; class Alphaproteobacteria; order Sphingomonadales; family Sphingobiaceae; genus Sphingobium; species Sphingobium sp. BYY-5. The sequence goes on along the minus strand of NZ_JALEBH010000002.1, from coordinate 120,618 downwards.
AACGCGCATTTCCGGATCGTGGGCAGAGACTTCCATCGCCATGTTGTTGAGCGGACAGCCGGAAACCGCGCCCTTGTCCGCCAGTTCGCTGATGATATTCTCGAAAATCAGATCGATGGCGGCAGGTGCGTCGGCACATATGTCCAGCGGCTCAATCCATGCCTGCCGAACGGCATGGCTCACGCGATCGCGGATGACCGCCAGTCCCAGCTCGCGTTTTGCCGGGAAATGATGCGCCATCGCACCGCCGGACACCGAAGCCTTTTCGCGGATCTCCAGCATCCCGGTTGCGACATAGCCCTGCCTGACGAATGCATCATAGGCGGTGTCGACGATCCGGCGACGCACGCCCAAGGGGTCATTGGTTCTTCTGTTTCCGATCATGCGGCTCCCATGCAGCTTGGGTCATAATAGGTTCTTGACAAAACAGGTCAATCATCCTGTGTTAAAAACAGGATGATTGACCTGTTAGGAAAAAACATGGAACCCCACTTGATATTCGAACTCCGCCGCTACCGGCTGCGCCCCGGAGGCCGGGAACCATTGATCCGCCTGTTCGACAGGGAATTTGTCGAACCGCAGGAAGCCCTGGCTATGCGCGTCGAGGGCGAATTTCGTGACCTTGAAGATCCCGATGCGTTCGTCTGGGTGCGCTCCTTCCGGGACATGGAGGCGCGGACGGAAGCGCTCCAATCCTTTTATTCGGGACCAGTCTGGGGAAAATATGGGTCGGATGCAAATGCAACCATGCTCAACTCTGACAATGTACTGCTGCTGAAATCGGCAAGCACCATCCAGCCCTTTTCCCGCAATCTTCGCAGAGAACAGGAGATGCAGCGGCCCGAAGCGGGAGGCATCGTGATCGCGAATAGCTGCTCACTGGCGCCCGGGAAAGCAGATGATTTCGCGCGTTATTTTCTCGACCGCACGCTCCCGGTCATTCAGGAGGCCGGCGCACGGGTTGATGCCACCTTCGTCACGGAGCCAAGCGCGAACGGTTTTCGCAGGCTCCCGGTTCGTGAGGGGGAGACTGTTTTCGTTTGGTTCGAATGCCATCAGGACGAGGCAAGCGTGTCGCGCTATCAGGAACAATTGCGTCAAAACACCGATTGGACGGACGAAATCCATCCGCACATGGACGGCCTGTGCTGGCGTAAAATCGAGGTGGCATATTTGACCCCGACGTCACGATCCCTTTGCGCCTGGTGATTTGAACAGGATGAAGCGGCGTTTCAACCGAATCGCCGCATCGCCTGCCAACCAATCCTCTCGCAAGGATGTCCAAATATTGGCGGCCTCAAAACAGGCCGCCATTCGCATCGATAACGGCGCCGGTAAGGTAACTTGCCTTCGGGGACAGGAGGAACGCTATCACATTGGCGATTTCGGCCGGTTCGGCAAAACGCTTCATCGGTGTGCGTTGCATGTAGAGAGTGCGCCCCGGTTCGGAAATCCGATCGGCCATTGGTCCCTCAATCACCCCGGGCGCAACGGCATTCACCCTTATGCCGTTGCCTGCTAGCTGCCGCCCGAGACCGCGTGTCATCTGGATGAGGGCTGCCTTGGAGGCGGCATAAACGATGTCATAACCGGGTTCTCGGCCCGCAACCGACGCTACATTGACGATAGCCGCCGGGATTGCCTTGGCAATAGCCTGCTTGGCGAACAAGGTGGACAGCAATAACGGCGCGCGCAGGTTGACGTTCAGCGTTTCGCTTGCCTCGTCATCTGTGATGTCATCCCATCCCTTGCCAAGGAAAACGCCCGCATTATTCACGAGCCCATGGAGTTCGGGATAGCTGTGTGAAATGGCCTTGAAACCGTCGCGGATCGCGTCCCGATCTGACAGATCGATTAGAAGCGTTTCGCAAGCTGGACTGCGCTTCAGATCGATACCGATGACGTTCCATCCGTTATTTTGCAGCTCCTCGGCAATGGATATGCCAAGCGCGCCAGCCGCACCCGTCAGAACGATATTTTTCACTTCAGCCAACGTCTATTCCCACTGCTGGAGGGCCGGTCACCTTCCGAATCTTCACCCGTCGCTAAAAGCCCGAATTGCGAATCGATTCTACGCCCGACTTTTACTCCATTGCAAAATAAGGATTTTTGTAATGGATCAAGTGTCCCTCATGTGCAGCAAGATCGATCTGGGCGAAGTAGGCGATCAGCGTGAAGCGGAACTTGAGAGAGAGAGCGCCATGGGCGCAATCTTCTGAAACATCATGGAGCGGCGCATGGCGCCGCCCCATGATTGAGGTCAGAATTTCTTGCGCAAGCCGATCTGGACAACCCGGCCCAGCGGCGATGCGACGGAGGAATCATAGCCATATCGTCCATTGCCCGCATCGTAGAAATAGGGCGGATCTTTGTCGAAGAGGTTGGAGACGTCCAACGTTAGCTGCGTATCGTGCAAGACACCGGTGAGCGGCAATGTCCAGCCCACATGCATATCGACCGTCGTGAACGGCTTGATCCGGCTATTGTCGATCTCGTTCCGATAATGGTTGATATAGTTGACGAACAGCGCCGCATCGACGGGACCGCTCGACCAGCTGAGATGGCCGCGCATCTTCAGATTCACGGCATAGTTCGTGTTCAGGCGGCTGATGACAGCCGTATCGCCATTGATGACCTGATCGAATTTCCACAGCCATGTGCCGGCGACCCCGACATCGAACCGGCCGATGGATTCCTGGAAGCCGTAGGACAGATCGAAATCGATGCCGTCGATCTTCTGGCGGGCGAAATTCTGGCGTCGCAGATCGTAGATGGCGGTCGGCAAGGCGGTCACATCCGGATAGGAAAGGCCATCATGCCGCATCCCTGCCGTTGCCGCGAGAACCTGCGCCGCCGACGGGCTATAGACGCGGTATGCGTCATAGATCGGATTGTTCGGCTGCGTCACGACGTCGAATCCGGGGAAGGTGATGACGTTCTTATAGTCGATATTGAAGTAGCTTACGCTCAGTCTGGCTCCCGGCAGGAAGTCCGGTTTGAACTCGCCACCCAGCGACCATGTCGTGGCCGTTTCGGGCTTCAGCTTGTTACCGCCCGCGAGGATGATCGAATAGGCTGAGGAACCGGCGCCAGTGAAGTCGGCGAACCGGATCACGCGGGTGTCGATCGCCGTCCCTGCGTCTGCAAGGCTGGGCGCGTGGAAGGAGGTGCCGTAGCTGCCGTGCAGATTGAGACCGTGAAGAGGTGTCCAGTTGACGCCAAATTTCGGATTGGTGGTGCCTCCGACATCGTTATAATGGTCGTAGCGGCCCGAAACCGAGATATCCAACTTCTCAAGACCCGGACGGGCGTTTGCGGATCCGAAAACCGGAATGAACAATTCGCCGTAGAAGGAATAGCTGCTGCGCTTGCCGAGCGATTCATTCTGCACCGGAGTACCTTCCGGCCCGACGCTGACGGTCGAATAGAAGCGCTGACGCTGAAGATCGGTGCCGACCGCGGCCTTGACCGCGCCGCCAGGCAAGTCGAACAGGGAGCCATCGGCCTTGAACAGCGCCTGCTTGACCGTCTGCTCACCGAAATAATGGGTGCGATAGTCACCGACCTGCGACACCAGCGCAGGATCATTCGCAGCCCCTACACCATAGGGATTATATTCACCGCTGCTCACCAGCGTGGTCAGCAGAGCCTGATTGATCCCCGGCTGCCAAATCTTGTCACGCTCGCGGCCATAGTTGAGATCGATCGACCCCTTCCAATCCGCAAACAGGTTCGCGTCCAGTCCGGCGCTTGTCGACCAGGTTTCGGTGCGAATCCGATTCCGCACGGTTTCGCCCAGGTCGCCTGAAGGATTGTAGGTCACCGCATGAAAGCCCGCCGGCACGCCCATGCCGACGACAGCGTCATAGAATGGACCGCTATCGACCGTAACGCTGAGGCCGCCGCTCGACACGTTGTTGCCGGAAATGGCCTGGAGCGAATCCACACTGCGCCGCGAGTAGATGGTGCGAGCCCGAAGGGTGAAATTATCGCCAATATCCTGACGCAGCGAGATCAGCCCCTGATGCCGGTGCTGAGCGGGGAACAGGTCATTCGCCTTGTTAACATCGCACTGGTTGGTCGCACCGGCCGTCGCACCAGTGGACGACAACGCATAGTTCGTGCCACCGACCGTAACATTGGCCGGGTTGCAAAGCGTCGACAGGCTATTCGTTTTCCAATAATCGCGTTCGCGACCGTTTACCGCTGTGTTTTCGGAATATTCATAGTCGAAAAGAATGGAACCGGTATCCCAACGTTTTCCCGCTAGAATGCTGGCATTATACGTTCTGTAGCCATCACCGAAACCGACCTTTGCGTTGGTTTCGACACCGTTCACATCCTTGCGCAGAATGAAGTTGATAACGCCGGCGATGGCATCCGAACCATAGGTAGACGAAGCGCCATCCGCCACCACCTCGATCCGTTCGATCGCTGATGGCGGAATCGCGCTAGGGTCTGGCGCTGTCTGGTTGATGCCGGCGCCTGGCAGGCGCAATCCATCGACAAGGACCAGCGTCAAGCCGCCACCGCCATTGCCCACCCCGATCCCGTGAATGGCAGGCTGGTCGACGATGTTCGCGCTGTTGCCGCCCGTGTTGCCGCCGGTCGCGCCAAAGCTGCCCAGTTGCGGAACCGAACGAAGCAGTTCGGTGGTTGTCGATGCGCCGGTGGAAACGATATCCGCCTGGGAAACCGTCGTAAGGGCTGACCCCGTGGGGGCGACGCCGCGAATGTTACTGCCGGTAACGATGATATCCGCCGTGGCGTTGCTGGCGCCCTCCCCATCCTGGTCGGCGGTTTGTGCAACGCTTCCGGCATCCGTGTTGGGGGACGTCGCTTGCGCCAGCAACGGTTGTGCGGACGACAGAGCTGATCCCGTCAACAACAATGCAAAGACATGAATTTTTTTCATTGATTTCCTCCCTCTGGCATCGTGTCGCATCGACGACACGGCACCGCGCCGCAGTTACTGCGAACGGCTTCGATATTTTCAAGATTGTCAGATTCAATGCGCTTCGCGCGCCATTTCAGTCAGTAGACATGGCCCAACATTCCTCTCCCGTCTCGATCGAGACTCGTCGCAATTCTGCTGACGTGGAAAGGGCATCTACGTCCAAATGACAGCGTTGACAAGTGTATTTTCAAATAATACGATAACGTCTCAATATATGAGATATGCATCACGAAGAGCTTATCCATGCCGATTTTACGGGCATCAGGCCGCTTGAGCATCGTTAAGGAGAGGCTATGATAACGAACACGCACCGCGGACTTTTGAAGGCGGCGTTCCTCGCGACCTCGCTGCTTTTCGCTGCTCCGTTGCTTGCCGCAGACGACAAGACTGTGGCCGACCCTCTCCTCGGCGGATTCGAAACGCCGCCGGACAGCGCCAGGCCGCGCGTCTGGTGGCACTGGCTCAGCGGCAATATCGACAAGGTTGGCATCCGTGCCGATCTGGAATGGATGAAGAGTATCGGTATCGCCGGCGCGCAAATGTTCGATGGCGATATGGGCGCACCGCAAATCGTTCCCCATCGCATCAAGGCGCTGACGCCGGAGTGGTTGGATCATCTTCAATATGCGGCATCCGAAGCAGACAGGCTCGGTCTTGAATTCGCCATGGCCGCCGCGCCGGGCTGGAGCGAAACCGGTGGGCCCTGGGTACAGCCCGAGGCTGGAATGAAAAAGATCGTCTGGTCGGAACTGCGCGTCGCGGGCGGGCATGGCAAGATCGGCAAACTGCCGGCTCCGCCATCTGTCGCCGGTCCGTTTCTCGACATGCAGAAGAAGGATCATCAGGGAAAGCCGGTCGATGTCGTCAAAGGCTATTATCGGGATGTAGCCGTCATCGCTTATCGCGCACCCAAAGGGGATGTGTCGCTGGCGGACCTCAAACCGACATTGAGTTCCGCTCAGGCCGGCCTGGATCTAGCCGCGCTTGTAGACGGCAGGCTGGACGCAGGCATTACGCTTGCAAACCCAAGCCTTCAGTCGCCCGCCTGGATACAATATGCGTTTGCCAAACCGGCCACGATGCGCGCGCTGACTATGGTCGGCCCCCTTGGCGGCCGCTTTGCCGATGGCCCCGTCGGCCGGATCGAAGCGAGCGACGATGGCGTGCGCTGGAACTCGATCCGGACGCTAACCGGCGCTGCGCACAACCCGGCACCCGAACGTACTTTCGCCTTCGCCGCGACCACCGCCAAATTCTTCCGCGTGATCTTCGAGAAGCCGGAGGTGTCGCGCGAACCCTATCCCCATCCGGATGGCATTCATCTGAGCGAGCTGTCGTTCGTTCCGGGTTCTCGGGTCGACCTTTTCGAGGACAAGGCTGGCTTTGGCGTCCTGCCCGATGCCGATATCCCCAAGACGCCGCCGCAGGATATGGAGGCGGTGATCGCCAAAGGCGGCGTCATTGATCTGACCCGTCATCTACGCCCCGACGGCAGCCTCGACTGGGTGCCGCCCAAGGGAGATTGGGTGATCCTCCGCATGGGCTATTCCCCCACCGGCGAGATTAATCATCCCGCCACGCCCGAAGCGACGGGACCGGAAGCGGACAAGCTGAACGCTGCGCATGTTCAGGCGCATCTCGACGCCTATATGGCGCCGGTCCTGAAGCAGCTTGGGCCACTCAGCGGGTCGCGCGGCCTGCGCTACATCATCACGGATAGTTGGGAAGCAGGCGTCCAGAACTGGACCGAGGCAATGCCCCAGGAATTTGCGAAACGGCGCGGATATGACCTGATGCCGTGGTTGCCCGTTCTTGCCGGCCATATCGTCGGCAGCGCGGAGCAGAGCGATGCTTTCCTGTGGGATTTCAGGCGGACCCTGGCCGACCTTCTGGCCGAAAACCATTATGGCACGATCACGCGCTTCGCCAAACAGCATGGCCTTGGTTATTATGGCGAAGCTGTCGGTGCGGCGATGCCGACCATAGCCGATGGCATGTTGGCCAAGAGCTACACCGACATTCCGATGGGGGAATTCTGGGCGATGCCCTTTGGTGGCAAGCCCGCGGCCTATCAGGGCGTGCGCGCCGACGAGTTTCCGGCGGACATCATCGAAACCGCTTCCACAGCGCATGTCTATGGCAAACCGCTCGTCGCGGCGGAATCGCTGACATCCTCCCAGCCGCAATGGACCGCCACGCCATGGGCGCTCAAGTGGGTCGCGGACAAATATATGGCGATGGGCGTCAACCGATTGGTGATCCATACATCTCCCCATCAACCCGGAAACGACCATCAGCCCGGACTGACACTCGGTCCGTTCGGCCAGGCCTTCACCCGCAATGAGACATGGGCGGGCATGGCGAAGCCCTGGATCGATTATCTTTCGCGAAGCTCCTTCCTGCTGCAACAGGGCAAGCCGGTCGCGGACATCCTCTATTTCACGGGTGAAGGAGCCACCAGCGGCGTTCCCTATCGGGATGCGAAGACGCCAGCCAATCCCAAAGGCTATGGTTTCGACTATGCGAATGTCGATGCGATGCTTCGGCTTGCGTCCGTTGAGGACAAGCGCATTCGCTTTCCCAGCGGCGCCAGCTATCGCATCTTCATATTGCCTGACGGCTTGCAACGCATGACGCTTCCCCTGGTGCAAAAATTGCGGACGCTCGTTTCGGAAGGCGCCGTCATTGTCGGACCGAAGCCGATCGGCTCGCCCAGCCTTGCTTCAGATGATGCGGCCGTAAGAGCTGTGGCCGATCAGCTATGGGGAGCAACGGACGGCAAGATACTGACCCGCAACGACTTCGGTAAAGGCAGCGTCTTTTGGGGATATTCGCCCGAAGCCGTGCTCGAAGAACTCAAATTGGGCCGCGATTTCGACTTTGCCAGTGACCAGATCGGCATGGATCTCCAGTTCGCTCATCGCAAGGTCGATGATGGCGACATTTATTTCGTTACCAACCAGAGTGCGGAAAAGGGGCCGGTGACGCTGCGTTTGCGGGTTACGGGCAAGGTGCCTGAAATCTGGCATGCCGACACCGGCACGACAGAGGCCGTCAGTTACAATATTCATGATGGTGCTACTGATGTGTCCCTGGACCTTGCCCCCTATGAAGCCGCCTTTGTCGTGCTGCGAACCCCTGCGACGAAAGGCGAGCATCAGGTAACGCCACTTGTCAAAAAGCGTCTCGCCGACATTTCCGGCGGATGGGCACTGTCATTTCCCGCTGAACATGGCGGCCCAGCGTCTCTGAATTTGGAACGCCTTTCGTCATGGACCGAGAGCGTTGACCCGTCCGTACGCTATTATTCCGGTGTGGGAACATATCGCAAGACCATCACCATATCCTCGGACTGGCGCAAAGGAGGACAACGCCTGCAACTCGATTTGGGCGAGGTAGCCGATCTTGCCGAGGTTCGCGTCAACGGCCGCGTTGCGGGGATTGCCTGGAAGCCCCCCTATGGCGTCGATATATCGGACTTTGTTCGACCGGGCCGAAACGAGCTGGAAATCGAGGTTGCCAACGTCTGGCGCAATCGTCTGGTAGGCGATCAGCAACCCGGCGCAAAACCTGTCGCCTTTACCAGCCAACCGGCCGGTGGTGGTTTTTCGGCACTTGGCGGCATAATCGACAAGGATACTCCGTTGCTGCCGTCGGGATTATTGGGGCCGGTACTGCTATATGGGGTTGCCAGATAGGCCGAACCTGAGCGCGGGATAGCCGCGACCACCGCATCCCGATCGTCACGATCCCCGAAAGGAGGAAGAGCTATTCCGACGGCATTGCCTTTGCCGCCGCCCCGATATAGTCAGACAATATATGAGCCAACATAGTTTCATCGCCGTCGATTGGGGCACCACCAATCGCCGTGCCTATCGTATCGAAAATGGCGTCGTCGTCGAAACCGAGCGGGATTCGCTCGGTGTGACGGCCGTGCCGCCTGGCGGTTTTGTCGACGAAGTGGCGCGACTCCGCGATCGCCATGGCGGCGGCCCGGTGGTGCTGGCCGGTATGGTCGGCTCCAACCGCGGCTGGGTGGATGCGGGCTATGTCCCGACCCCGGCGACCCTGGATGCGCTCGCGGCCGCCGTCGTTCGGCCAATGGACGATGTGCTCATCATCCCCGGCGTTCGCCACGTCGCAGACGGCCGCGGCGATGTGATGCGCGGCGAGGAAGTGCAGCTTCTCGGCGCGCTCGCCGCCGGCCTCGCACCCGCCGACGCCCTGCTCTGCCAGCCAGGCACCCATTGCAAATGGGCCTGGATGAAGGACGGAGCCTTGTCCGCCTTCGTCACCGCCATGACCGGTGAGATGTTCGCGCTGCTCAAGGCACATGCCCTGATTGGCCAGGAAATGACCGGTGAGGTCACGCCCGGCAACGCCTTTGCAGAGGGCGTGCGGGAAGGCGCGCGCGGCGACCTGCTCGCCTCGCTTTTCGGGGTACGCCCGGCCAGCCTGCTCGGCCTGCGCGACCGTGAAGACGCGGCCTCCTTCGTCAGCGGCCTGCTGATCGGCGCCGATTGCGCTGCCCACGCCGGCGCGGGCGAAGTCCATCTGCTCGCTGATCCGGCGCTGGGCGCGCTCTATGGCCAGGCCATCACCGAATTGGGCGGCACACCGCTGTTGATCGACAGTCACGCGGCCTTCATCGCCGGCGTGAACCGCCTTTGGGAGTATCTGTGATGAGTCTCGATTTCGCTACCGCCTTTGCCCGCTGTCCGCTGGTCGCGATCCTGCGCGGCGTCCGCCCGGACGAGGTGGAAGCGATCGGCGACGCACTGGTCGCGGCCGGCTTCACCCTGATCGAAGTGCCGATGAACTCGCCCGACCCGCTGGACAGTATCGGCAGGCTGGCGCGCCGTTTCGCGGGACAGGCGTTGGTCGGCGCCGGCACGGTTCTGACCGTCGATCAGGTCGCGCAGGTGCAAGGCGTGGGCGGTCAACTCGTCATCTCGCCCAACAGCGACCTGTCCGTCATCGCGGCAACGGCGAAGGCCGGTATGATCTCCATGCCCGGCTATTTCACCCCGACCGAAGGTTTCGCCGCGGTCCAGGCGGGCGCCGCCGCGCTCAAGCTCTTCCCCGCCGAAGCCGCCACCCCTGCCGTGCTCAAGGCGCAGCGGGCCGTCTTCCCGAAGCATCTGCCGATTCTAGTCGTGGGCGGAGTCAATCCCGGCAATATGGGGCCTTGGGTACAGGCCGGCGCGAATGGCTTCGGCCTGGGTTCCGCTCTCTACAAACCCGGCACCACCGCACAACAGGTCGGCGAAGCCGCCAGCGCCTTCATAAGCGGTTGGAAAGATTTACAGGACTGAATAGCGCCTCCGCTATCATGACAAGTGGGCGTCTTTTTCGTGAAGCACGCCGACTTTGAACTTTAACACCCCTGCCGCTTTACTTTCGCGATCATGACTCAATGCCGAGCTAAACGCAGCGGCGGGGGTCTTGATTATGCAGAAGCCTTTACGCGCGCTCCTGTTCGCGAGCTTAACGGTGATAGCGGCAACCGGTCCGACCGGTAGCCGTCGCATCGCTTATGCCGCTCTTGATGGGCTGAACGCAGTCGCGCCAGCCGACGGCCGCCTGTCGGTGATGACCTATAATGTGCAGGGCCTGCCGTGGCCGGTCGCCTGGGACCGGCAGGAAGCGCTGGCCCGGATCGGCAACCGGCTAGCCGCCCAACGCCAGTCCGGACAACAGCCGCATATCGTCCTGTTGCAGGAAGCCTTCACGCCGGAAGCCGCCGCCATCGCCCGCCGCGCCGGCTACCCCTATGTCGCCACCGGACCGGATACGTCCGCGATCAGCACTCTGCCCGCCACGGCAGGCGATCGCGCCTATCTCACCTCCGCCCGCTGGGATCGGGGTGAGGGGCTGGGCAAGCGTGTTGGCAGCGGCCTCATGATCCTGTCCGACTATCCGATCGTCGGGCAGGCGCGCATGGCCTTTCCCGCCTTTGCCTGCGCCGGTTTCGACTGCCTCGCCAACAAGGGCGTGCTGGTCGCCCATCTTGCGGTGCCGGGCTTCGCCACGCCGGTCAGCATCGTCAACACCCATCTCAACGCGCGCAAGGCGGCGGGCGTCCCGATCGCCCGATCGCAGCGCGCCTTCGCACGGCAAGTGAGCCTGCTCGCCGATTTCGTGCGGGCGCAAGTTCCCCAGGGACACACGCTGATCCTGGGCGGCGACATGAATATCGGCGGCGATCCCGCCCGAAACGCCGCCTTCTTCGGGCAATGGACGCGAACAGGGCAGACATTCGTCACCCCAGCCCTTGGCGGCCTCCGGCGCGCCATCGCCCTGCCCGGCCAGATCGACCGCGCGGACCTCAACGCTTCGTCCGATCGCGCCAAGGATTGGCTGTTCGCCCGCGATGCAGGCGGCCGGGCCATGACGGTGGTCCAAGCGACCGTCCCCTTCGGTCGGGAAAGAGAGGGCGCGCCGCTCTCGGACCATTATGGCTATGCCCTGACCTATGCTCCAACCGGTCAACCGATCGAAACCGGAGTCCGGCTGGCGGCGCTCGCTGGAAAGGCCCGACTGTGACGCGCTTTCTGGCTGGCCTGGCCCTGCTGCCTTCCCTCTGCCCAGCGGCACAGGCGCAGATCCATTCGATCGACCAGACTGCAAGATTTACATTGAAACCGGCATTCCGTCTGTCGCTGCCGGGCGCGGCGCCTGCATCGCCCCCCCGTCCGGAACAGATCACCCTGAGAGAAGCGCGCCCGACCCGCGCCGAAACCGCGATCCTCTTCAGCGTGGCGCGCCGAACCATGCAGTTTTCGCAGCAACGCGAAAGCGGCACCCGCGCCACTGCCTCGCTCGCCGCCCATCTTTCGCGCACCCACGTCCGTACGATCCGAGTCGAAGGAATGATGCCGGTCGACGAGCATAGCAGTCTGTTGTTCGGCTGGTCCGGCGCTAAATATAGCAATCGCAACGCCAATGTGACCGCCGCCTATAGTAACGCCAATCTGCGCGCAAAGGATTGGTTCCAGCCGCACGCCGCGCTGCATTGGGCGGCCTGGCGCGGCCTGCTGCTGCGCGCCGCCTATGACGAAAACCTGCTCGCTTATGCCGATATTGGCATGAGCGGCCCGCTCGGTCTGACGCGCGAAGATTTTCGGCGGTTCCAGAGCGGACTGCATCCCGAACGGCATCGTCGCGTAAGATTTGACGCCGACTGGACCACGACGCCCGACTTGCGCCTCTCGCTCACGCTCTATGGCGGTCGGCTGGAAGACCGGCTGACCTTCGCGGAAGGGAGCGCCCTGCCGATCAATCGCGGATCGGCCGACCTTCAGGGGGGAGCGATAACCGCCACGCACAGGGTGACGCCGGCGCTCGGCTGGTCTTTGCGCTACAGTCATGCCCGCGTGGATCGGCTGGACGGCGGCTCGGCGCAGGAAAGGCAACTGGCGGTCGAAGGCATCTGGGAAACCGGCCCCTGGCGCGCCAGCCTGCGCGCCGCACGGACCAGCAGGCCAGCGCTACTGCTGCCGGGCGACCAACACGAACGTCCGGTCCGTCTTTCGGCCGCGATCAGTTGCCAGCCTCCTGCCGTGCCAAACCTGACCCTGGGCCTGCGCCTCGCCGATCCCGATCGGCTGGCGAGCAGCGCCTTTACCACACCCGCCGCGCCGCTCGGCCTGCGAGCGCAGGACCAGGCGCGCGTTCTGCTCTTCTCCACCAACCTCGTCTGGTAACTGCCATTTTTCTGTAGCCTTCGCCGCCTATCGCGCCCAGATTCATGATGGGAGCAACACTATGACGGGTCGCCTGGTTTCCATCCTTGCCATCGGAACTGGCCTCAGCCTGTCCGCCATGGCCGCTGCGCAGGACGGCGCCGATGCGCCTTCGCCCCCGCCCGCACCCGTTTCGATCCGGCTGGCCGCACCCGAAGCCAATCAGGGCGTCGCCTCCGACGGCACCCATGTCTATGCAATCGACAATGACCGGATCGGCAAATATCGCATCGCCGACGGAAAACGCATCGCCGCCTGGCAGGGTGAGCGCCGCCTCTTTCCGCACATGAACAGTTGTACCGTGGCGGGACGCGAACTGGTCTGCGCGGCGTCCAACTATCCCGCCGTGCCGCAAACCAGCGCGGTCGAGATATTCGACACGGGAACGCTCCGCCATCTGCGCACCGTCAGCCTGGGCCTTGGCCCCGGATCATTGACCGTGATGGATCGTCATGCCGGCAAATGGTGGGCCGTCTTCGCCAATTATACGGGCAAGGGCGGCGAACCGGGCCGCGACTATCGCTACACATTGCTGGTGCGGATGGACGACCAGTTCCGGCAGGAGGCCGCCTGGACCTTCCCGCCTGCCGTGCTTGCCCGCTTCGCTCCGAAAAGCTGTTCGGGCCTTAGCTGGAGCAATGATGGACGGCTTTACGTCACCGGCCATGACCGGCCGGAAATCTACGAACTGGCGCTGCCCGACGCCGGATCGACGCTGGAACTGCGTCGGACGATCGGGTTCGCGTCGGCCGGACAGGCGATCGATTGGGACCCGGTCAAGCCCGGCCGTCTCTGGTCGATCGATCGCGCGGGCAAGGAGATGATAGCCAGCGAAATAGACACCAACCGACCGTGACGACATAAACGGGATATATTTCTGCATCAAAGCTGAATTGACGCTAATGCGATTGACTCGCATTACGATATTCCTCTAACCGGCGCGCAAGTCGCACCATAAGGGGAATCACATGCGCCACCATTTGCGCCGTCTGTTGCTAACAGGTGCCGTCGCCATTCTTCCGACCGGCCAGGCGTTGGCGGCGCCGCTCGCCGACGATGCCCCGGTGGACGATTCCAGCATCATCATCACGGGCATCACCAACCAGACCGTTGCATCCACCACCGGCCTCTCCCTGACCCTGCGCGAAACGCCCCAGTCGGTCAGCATCATCGACCGCGCGCGGATCGATGATTTCGCGCTCACCAACGTCAATGACCTGCTTGCGCAGGCGGTGGGCATCAATGTCGAACGGGTCGAAACCGATCGCACCTATTTCAATTCGCGTGGTTTCGACATCACCAACTTTCAGCTCGACGGCATCGGCCTGCCGCTGGTCTGGGGCATCCAGTTCGGCGATCTGGACACCACCCTGTTCGAGAATGTCGAGACGATCCGTGGCGCCAACGCGCTGCTGACCGGCGTCGGCAATCCGTCCGCGACGATCAACTATGTGCGCAAGCGGCCGCTCGACCATTTCCAGGCAAAGGGGTCCGTCCAGCTCGGCTCCTGGGATCTCTGGCGCACGGAAGCCGATATATCGGTGCCGATCACCGACACGGTGGCCGCGCGCGTCACCTACGCCCATCAGGAGCGCGACTCCCATCTCGATTATAACCGCAATAATCGCGACGTGATGAGCGGCATCGTGAGCTGGAAGGTGACGCCGCAGCTTACCGCGACAGCCGGCTACAGCCGCCAGGAAAACAACAGCGACGGCGTGCTGTGGGGGGCGCTGCCACTGCTCTATACCGACGGCACGCGCGTTCCCTATCCGCGCTCGGCCTCCACCTCGGCCGACTGGACCTATTGGGATACGACCGACACCACCGCCTTTGCCGAACTGGCCTATGCCTTCACCAATGGCTGGTCAGTGAAGGGCGTCTTCACCTACAAGCGCCTCGAACAACAGTCCAAGCTGCTCTACGCCTATGGCGCGCCCGATCGGGAAACCGGCCAGGGCGTCTATGGGATGGCCGGGGTTTATCCCTCCGATTATAAGCAATATCTGGGCGATTTCTATGCATCCGGCCCTGTCACCCTGTTCGGCCGGGAACATAGCCTGTCCTTCGGCCTGTCCACCGCCAAGCGCGACGGAGAGGAATGGGCGGGATCGTCGTCCGCCGTCATCGTCTATCCTTCCGTCGATCAATGGGATCAGGGATCGATTGCCGAACCCAGCTTCACCGCCCCTTATCGGGCCGGGTACAGCACCGACAAGCTGACGCGCGCCTATGGCGCGGCGCACGTCAACCTGGCCGACAATCTCAAGGCGGTGGTGGGTGCCAGCGCGATGTGGCTCAAGTCCACCGGCGATTCCTACGGCAGCGACCTTTACCGCAAGGACAGCAAGATCAGCCCCTATCTCGGCTTGGTCGCGGACCTGACATCCCATATCTCGCTCTACGCCAGCTATACCGACATCTATAATCCGCAGACCCAGGTCAATGCGAACAATGTCCGGCTCGATCCCGCCAAGGGCACCGGCATCGAGGCGGGCGTGAAGAGCGAATGGCTGGATGGAAAACTCTACGCCACCGCCGCCATCTTCCGCGCCAAGCAAAAAGGGCTTGCCGAATATGCCGGCATATTCGATGCGGATGGCGCGGGACGGGCGGGCGACAGCTATTATCGCGGAGTCGACACCACCTCCAAGGGGTTTGAGTTGGAGATTGCGGGGCACATCACGGAAAACTGGTCGCTGAGCGGCGGCTATACCTGGCTCGACATCGAAGATCCGGACGGCAACGACACGCGCACTTGGCTGCCGACCCAGACGCTGAAACTGTCCAGCACCTATATGGTGCCGCAGCTCAACGACCTGAAGCTGGGCGCTCAACTGCGCTGGCAGAACGCAATCCACACGGCTGTCGATGTCGGCACTGTCCGGCAGAAAAGCTATGCCGTGCTCGACCTGATGGCCGGCATCCGCGTCGTCGATCATGTCCGGGCCAGCGTCAATGTCCGCAACGTCACCAACACCCGCTATCTCAACAGCCTGATGTGGGGGCAGGCCTATTATGCGCCGCCGCGCAACGTGCTGGCGACGCTCAGCGTGGAGTATTGATGGCATGACGGCCGGGGTGAAGCGGCGGCAGGGCGGTTGGCGCTATCGCGTCAATGTGACGCTGCGCATCCTGGCCGGGACTATCGGCGCCTATCTCGTGGCCGCGCTGGTCGCCGCCATGCTCGCACGCACTTTGCCGATGAGCCGGGCGGAAGCGGTGACGAGCGGCACGATGATCGCCTATCTGGTCATGCCGGCCGTAACGATCTGGGCCTTCCTGGCGCGTGGCCCATGGCGTGCATTGGCAGGCGTGGCGCTGGCCGCGACGCTGCTGGCGTTGCTCACTTGGCTTGCGGGGCCGCCCGCATGAGCGCGGTGCGTGACGGCGTGCGCCAATGCATGGCCTGGCTCCACGGCTGGACCGGGCTATTGCTGGGCCATATCCTCTTCATCATGTGCCTCACCGGCACGTTGACCGTGTTCAAGCCGGAAATCGGTCGCTGGATGCGTCCCGAAACGGTGGCGACCGCTTCGCCCGCCGATGCGATCCTGGCCGCCACCCGCTGGCTGGAGCATAATACCCAGGGTTCGACCGGCTGGTATCTCACCGCGCCCGACGGCCGCGCCAATACGGTGGAGGCAAGCTATGACGGCCGCGGCGCGTATCGCACCCAGGCGCTCGACCCGCTGACCGGCGCACCGGTCGCGCGCGAAACGCTAGGCGGCGAATTTTTCTACCGCCTGCATTTCGAGCTGGAGCTGCCCTATCCCTGGGGTCGGCTCATCGCCTCGCTCGCGGCGATGATGATGCTGGTCGCGCTCGTCACCGGCGTCATCGCGCACAAGCGCATCTTCAAGGACATTTTCACCTTCCGTCCATCCAAGGGACAACGAAGCTGGCTCGACGGCCACAATGCGCTGGGCGTGCTGGCCATACCCTTTCACATCATGATTACCTTCACCGGGCTGCTGACGCTCGCGTCGCTCAACCTGCCCTGGGGCATGGTGTCGGCCTATGGCGAGGATATGGCGACGCTCTATTCCGACCTGACGCCGGGATCGGTCACACGCCCCGCGACGGGGGAAAAAGCGCCACTCGCTCCCATTGCGCCAATGCTCGCACAGGCGCAGCGCTATTTCGGCAGCACGCCGATCAGCCGCGTTTATGTCTTCAATCCCGGCAACAAGGCGGCCGTCGTCGCCGTCTACCCGTCGGACGCGGACGCCATCGGCTTTATGCCCCGCGAGATCAGCTTCGACGGCGCAACCGGAAAACCGCTCAAGACCTGGATCGAGGCGCGACCGGGCATTCGCACCTACCAGACTGTCTATGGCCTCCACATGGCCCGCTTTGCTCCCTCGCTCACCCGTTGGCTCTATTTCCTGGGCGGAACGATGCTGACCCTGACGATCGCGACGGGGATGATATTATGGGTCGTCAAGCGACGCGAACGCGCGCCGCTTTCGATCGGCAACCGCATCCTCGAACGACTGAATGTCGGCGTGCTGACCGGGGTGCCGATCGGCGCTGTCGCCTTCCTGCTTGCCAACCGGCTGCTGCCGCTCGGCCTTGCCGCCCGCGCCGAAGCGGAAGTATCGACCGCACTCTGGTCTACCGGCGCGGCGGTGCTGGTCGGCCTGGCCCTGCCACCCGCGATCGGCTGGCCGACATTGCTCGGCGCGCTCGCCATCACCTGCCTGTCGGCGGCGTTGCTGGGGCCGATCTGGGCGAGCGGCGTGCTGATGGCGACCATCAATCTGCTGCTGCTGGGCATGGCGCTGGCTCTGCTGCCGATCATCCTGCGCCAGTTGCAGCGGAAGCGCGCGCCTGCGCCTGCGCGACGTCGGGCGGTGCCGGCATGATCGCGTCTGCCGGTCTTCTCTATCTCGGCCTGTTCGCGCTGGCTGCGGCCATGGATCGCCACCGCCGGGTGCTGGCCGGGCCATGGCACCGACCCGCCATCGCACCGCTGCTGGCGCCGCTTGGCTGGTGCCTGCTCGCCCTGTCCCTGCTCAGCATCGCGCCAGTGTGGAAGGGCGGCGTGGGCCTTGTCAGTTGGTGCGGCCTGCTGCCGCTCGTCGGCGGTGTGGTGATGCTGGGCCTCACCTACCGTCCCGCCTGGCTACGGCCGGGGCTGGCCGCCGCCGCGCTGCTCATCCTGGCTGGTCTGGTCCTTCGCACCTGACCCTTATTCCTTCATGTCGATAGTGGCGATGACGCCACCATCCTCCGCATTGCGCAGCCGCACGGACGCCTCGAAACTCATCGCCAGCGCACGCGCGATGGTCAGCCCGATGCCGGTGCCGTAGCGCCCGCCGGGCTGACCGCTCTGGCCACGGGTGAAAGGCTCGAACATCTGGTCGATCTGGTCAGCGGCGATACCGGGACCATGGTCGCGCACATGGACCAGCAGCCTGCCGCCCGCCCGCGCGCAACTAATCTCCGCGCTGCCGCCATATTTGACGGCATTGTCGACCAAATTGGCAATGCAGCGTGTAAGCGCATTGGGCTTCACCCGCACCGATCCGCCGCATCCCCCCGAAAAACGCACCGGCGCGCCCAAATCCTGCGCGTCCTCGGCCATGCTGGCGAGCAGCGAGTCGACATCGACGACCGACCATTCCTCCCGCGATTCCGTGCTGCTGGCAAGGTCCAGCCCTTCACGCACCAGCGTCTGCATAGCCTGATGATCGGCCAGCAGCCGCTCGCGCAATTCGACATTCTCCACCAGTTCCAGCCGCAGCCGCATCCGGGTCAGCGGCGTCTGGAGGTCATGGCTGATCGCCGCCAGCAGTTGCGTACGCTCCGCAAAGCCGGCGCGGGCGCGGCGCTGCATCAGGTTGAAGGTAGACAAGGCGGCCCGCACTTCCTCCGGTCCGGTCGCCGGAATCTCCTCCGGGTCGAGCGACAACGAAAATGCCTCCGCCGCCCGTTCCAGCCGCCGCAGCGGCTGGGACACAATCCGTGCAACCAATATCGCCAGTCCCGCCGAAGCGACGATGATGACCAGCAGGTAGAGTGGATTGAAAATGGTGCTGGCCGGCTTGGCGATGCGCGGAAAGGTAAGCGCCATCGCGCGCCGCTGACCGCGAATGTCGGTGAAGCGCACGACCCAGCAGTCCGGCCGCGGCGCGTCGATCAGGCCCGCTGCTCGGTCCTTCCGGTCGCTGGGCGGAAAGCACAGGCCCATCGGAACTTGTCCCGCTTCCGGTTGCGACTGCGGTCCGAACCGGTCTCGCAATGCGGCTCCAAGATCGGTGTCCGGTTCACCGAGCGCGACACCTTCGGGCGCGGGATAGGCGCCGACGATGTTGTGCGCCGCCATCATCGCCTCGACCCGCGCCGGATCGCGTCGCAACCGCGCGGCGATATCGACCGCGCTCGCCACCACGCGCTGCCGTCGCACGCGCTCAAAATCATGATGGCGCGCCTGTTCGGCCACCAGCAGCGCGATGATCGCCGCCACCGACATGCCGATGGTCAGGATCAGGAAAATCTGCCCCGCCATCGTGCCGAAAAAAGCGCGCGCCCGCTGCACCCACGGCATCATGAATAATCGACCCCGCTCGCCAGCACATAGCCTTCGCCGCGCACGGTCAGGATCAATTCGTCTCCGCCCGCGACGGCGGCCAGCTTCTGGCGCAGCCGGCTTACCTGCAGATCGATCGACCGGTCGAAAGCCGCCGTAGCCCGCCGTTCAGGCAACAGCGTCTCGCGCGCCAGCACGACATTCGGTTCCTCGACGAAGCGGCTGAGCAAGCGAAACTCGGCGGACGACAGCATCACCAGTCGTTCGTCGGGCGCGACCAGCCGGCGCTGCTGCAGGTCCAGCCGCCACGGCCCGAAATGCGCGTAGCGCATCGTTCCGTTGCGCGGCGCCGGTTCGCTGCGCGTGCGCCGCAGCAGGTTACGAATGCGCACCAACAACTCGCGCGGCTCGAACGGCTTGGTCAGATAGTCGTCCGCACCCAGTTCCAGCCCCAGCACCCGGTCGATTGCACTGCCACGGGCCGTCACCATGATGATCTGCACGTCCGATCCTTCGGCCCGCAACTCACGGCACAACGACAGGCCGTCGCCATCGGGCAGGTTGAGGTCCAGCACGATCAGGTCGACCGGCTGCTCGCGCAGCGTCTGACGCAGTTCGGCCAGATTGGACGCCGACAGCAACCGGTAATTTTCCTGCCGCAACTGGCCAACGATGAGTTCGCGAATATCCGCATCATCATCGACCACCAGCACCGTGGCGGGCCGGGTAAGGGAAGAATCCACCATGTTTCCTCCCTAGCGCGCCGTTCGCCAAAAGTCTGCGCTCCTTCGCCGTCGATACAGGCTGATACAAAGCGATACCAACATTGGGTGCGTCGCAACTGGCCGAACCAATCGGAAAACAAGTGCCTCTATGATGTGACGGGCAAACTATCGATGAGGACCGTGTCGGCTTCCCTCCGCCGACACAAAGCGGAGCCCTTGCGATGACCCTTCCAGCCATCATGGCCGGAAAACCCGATTGGACAGGCCGGATCGGCCGCGCACATCCCCTCCCCCTCCCTCCCGTGCGCGCGATCCATCCCCTTTCCGCTTCGGGTGGCGTCGCAGGGGCCCGTAATGTTGACATCAAGGACTGACGCCGATCCCATGCCGACTTCTGCCCCTCTTCACAGCCTTCGGGTCGCACCGATTGTCCTGCTCGCACTGCTTGCCGCATGTGGTCAGGACAAGGCTCCTAAAAGAGGACCGGCAGAAGTCGGCGTGGTGACGCTCACCACCCAGAATGTGACGGTCGCGAGCGAACTGCCCGGCCGCACCGTATCGACCATGGTGTCAGAGGTGCGGCCCCAGGTGGCAGGCCTCATCCAGAAGCGCCTCTTCACCGAAGGGTCGATGGTCAACGTCGGTCAGCCGCTTTACCAGATCGACCAGCGCCTCTACCGCGCCTCGCGCGACGAAGCCCTGGCCACGCTCGCCAGTGCGGAGGCGACGGCCGTGGCCGCGCAGGCCAGGGCGCAGCGCTATCGCACCCTTGGGGAGACAGAGGCTGTCAGCGCGCAGGACCGCGACGATGTGACCGCCACCGCGCGCCAGGCCAAGGCGGCCGTGCAGCAGGCCCGCGCCACTTTGCAGACCAGCAACGTCAACCTGGAATTCACCCTTGTCCGCGCGCCGATCAGCGGACGGATCGGGCGCACCCTCTTCACCCCTGGCGCGCTGGTCACAGCCAGCCAGACCAGCCCGCTAACCACTATCCAGCAGCTCGACCCCATCTATGTCGATGTGACCCAGTCGAGCACGCAACTGCTCGCCCTGCGGCGCTCGCTCGCGGCAGGCAGGACGCTCCCGGCCAGCGCCACCATCCGCCTGAAGCTGGACGACGGCACGGACTATCCACTGGAAGGCCGCATCGAATTTGCCGAACCGATCGTCGACGTGAACAGCGGCACCGTGACCTTGCGCGCCCGCTTCCCCAATCCCGACGGGATGTTGCTGCCCGGCATGTTCGTCCGCGTCGTTGCGCCGCAATCGGTCGTGCCCGGCGCCATCCTTGCCCCGCAACAGGGCATCGCCCGTGACCCCAAGGGCAACGCCACCGCCCTGGTCGTGAACAAGGCGAACAAGGTCGAACGCCGCACTGTTACCGCCGCCCAGGCGATCGGGGACAAATGGCTCATCACCACGGGGCTGAAGGCCGGCGACCGGCTGATCGTCGAAGGCACCGACAAGGTGCAGCCCGACGATGTGGTGAAGCCCGTCGCCGTCGCGGCGGCGAAGTAGGAGCTTTCCCTTGCTGAGCCGCTATTTCATCGACCGGCCGATCTTCGCCTGGGTCATCGCCATCGGCATCATGCTGGCGGGCCTGGGCGCGATGCTGTCGCTGCCGATCGCCCAATATCCGGACATCGCGCCTCCCGGCGTCGGCATCAACGCCACCTATCCGGGCGCTTCGGCCGAAACCGTCGAAACCAGCGTTACCCAGGTCATCGAACAGCAGCTTACCGGTATCGACGGCCTGATGTATTTCTCCTCCTCGTCCACCGCGACGGGGCAGTCGCGCATCACCGTCACCTTCGAAAAGGGCACCGATCCCGACACCGCGCAGGTGCAGGTGCAGAACCGCGTGCAACAGGCGCTCAGCCGCCTGCCCAACCCGGTGCAGCAGCAAGGCCTGACCGTCACCAAGCAGCAGACCGACTTCCTGATGCTGGTCGGCCTTTATGATGAGAATGACAGCGCGACCCAGGCGGACATCTCCGACTATCTGGTCAATAATTTCCAGGATTCGATCGCGCGTATCGACGGCATCGGCGCGACCCAGATTTTCGGGTCGCAATATGCGATGCGCGTCTGGCTTGATCCCTACAAGCTCGCGGCGGTCAAGCTGATGCCGTCGGACGTGGAAAGCGCGATCAGGGCGCAGAATATCGAAGTGTCGGCCGGCCAGATCGGCGCCGATCCCGCGCCTGTCGGGCAGCAGATCAACGCCACGGTGACGGCGCGCGCGCGCCTCCAGACCCCCGACCAGTTCCGCAAGATCGTCGTCAAGACGCAGAGCGACGGATCGATCGTCCACCTGTCCGACGTCGCGCGGGTCGAACTGGGCAACGAAAGCTACACCACTTCGGCACGGCTCAACGGCCATCCCGCATCGGGCATGGCGCTACAGCTATCGCCGGGCGCCGATGCGCTCAAGACCGCCGAACTGGTAAAGGCCAGGGTCGCTGAACTGTCGAGCAACCTGCCGCACGGCTACAAGATCGCCTATCCGCGCGACACCACGCCCTTCATCAAACTGTCGGTCGAAGAAGTCATCCAGACGCTGATCGAAGCCGTCTGCCTGGTCGTCGTAGTGATGTTCGTCTTCCTCCAGAGCTGGCGCGCCACTCTGGTCCCCGCCATCGCCGTGCCCGTGGTGTTGCTCGGCACTTTCGGCATTCTTGCCCTCTTCGGCTATTCGATCAACACACTCACGCTGTTCGGCATGGTCCTGTCGATCGGCCTGCTGGTCGACGACGCGATCGTCGTCGTGGAGAATGTCGAACGCATCATGGTAGAGGAAGGGCTTTCCCCCCGCGACGCCACGATCAAGTCGATGGCGGAAATTGGCAGCGCACTGGTCGGCATCGCCCTCGTCCTTTCCGCCGTGCTGCTGCCCATGGCCTTTTTCGGCGGATCGACCGGCGTCATCTATCGGCAATTCTCGATCACCATCGTCTCCTCCATGCTGCTGTCGGTGCTGGTCGCGCTGATCCTTTCCCCCGCGCTCTGTGCCACGCTGCTCAAGGCAACGGACGAGGAAAAACGGCACAAGGGTTGGGCCGGCAAATTCAACCGCTGGTTCGAGCGGATGACCGGCGGCTATATCCGCCGCACCGAAGCAGTGATGGGCCGGCGCAAGCTGTTCTGGGGCCTCTATGTCGTCGTGCTGGCCTTGCTGGTGCTGCTCTTCGTACGCCTGCCTTCCAGCTTCCTGCCGGTCGAGGATCAGGGCCAGGTGATGGTGCAGGTAACGCTCCCCGCCGGCGCAAAGTCCAGCCGCACCAACGCCGCGATCGACCGGGTGCAGAGTTATTTTCTGAACGATGAGAAGGACAATGTCGCCTTCGCCTTCATCATGACCGGGTTCAGTTTCCAGGGGCAGGGCGAAAATGTCGGCCAGGGCTTCATCAACCTTGCCGACTGGAAGGATCGCAAGGGTGCCGCCAACACCGCAGGCGCCATCGCCGGCCGCGCGACCAAGCAGCTTACCGCTATCCGGGACGCGAAAGTGCTGGCGATGACCCCACCCGCCATTCGCGGTCTGGGCCAGTCCAACGGCTTCACCTTCGAACTGCTCAACAGCGGCGGCCTCAGTCGCGAACGCTTCCTGGACCTGCGGAACCAGTTGCTCGCCGCCGCGCAGAAAGATCCCACGCTGGCCGGCGTGCGGGCCGCCTCGCTCGAAGACACGCCTCAGCTCAAGGTCGATATCGATACCGAAAAGCTCGCCGTGCTGGGCCTGACCCAGGCCGATGTCGACGATGTGCTGAGTTCCGCCTGGGGCAGCAGCTATATCAACGATTTCGTCGACCGTGGCCGCGTGAAGCGCGTCTTCATGCAGGCCGATGCCCCCTATCGCGCCCTGCCCAGCGATCTCGACAACTGGATGGTGCGGTCGAGCAGCACCGGCGAGATGGTGCCCTTCTCCGCCTTCGCCTCCACCCACTGGACCATGGGGCCAAGCAGCGTGTCGCGTTTCAACGGCCTCTCTTCCTTCGAAATTCAGGGTCAGGCAGGTGACGGCGCCAGCTCGGGCGAAGCGATGGACCGGATGGTCGAACTGCAAAAGCAGCTCCCCACCGGCACCAGCTATGCCTGGAGCGGCCTGTCCTATCAGGAACAGCTTTCGGGCGGACAGGCGCCCCTGCTCTACGGCCTTTCCGTGCTGGTGGTGTTCCTCTGCCTCGCGGCTCTTTATGAAAGCTGGTCGATCCCGCTGGCGGTGCTGCTGGTGATCCCGCTCGGCCTGATCGGTGCGGTGATCGCAGTGTCGGCGCGTGGGCTGGAGAATAATATCTTCTTCCAGGTCGGGTTGCTAACCACCATGGGCCTCGCCGCCAAGAATGCGATCCTGATCGTCGAGTTCGCCGAACTGGCGCATCATGAGGGCCGCAACGCCTGGGATGCCGCGCTGGAGGCGGCCCGGCTACGCTTTCGTCCGATCCTGATGACCAGCCTTGCCTTCATCGCCGGCGTCATTCCGCTCGCCATCGCGACCGGCGCGGGCGCGCAGAGCCGCGTCGCCATCGGCACGGCGGTAATCGGCGGCATGACCACCGCGACGATCCTCGCCATTTTCTTCGTGCCGCTCTTCTTCCTCACCATCGCCCGCCTCTTCGGCAGCGACAAGCCCAAAGCCGCGCCACCCGCCACTACGTCCGACACTGGAGTCCCCGCATAATGCGCGCGCCTCTTTCGCTAAGCGCCGCGCTCCTGCTCGCCGGCTGCAACCTGGCGCCCCACTATGAGCGCCCGGCCCCGCCAGTGCCCGCGATCCTGCCGACGGGCGAGGCCTATGCACCGCAAGCGGCCGTGCAGGCCGGCTTGCCCTGGACGCGGCTGGTGCAGGACGCGAAGCTCAAAACGGTGATCGAACGGGCGCTGACAAACAATCGCGATCTGCGCGTCGCGCTCGCCAACGTCCAGTCGGCGCGCGCCCAGTATCGCGTCCAGCGGGCGACCCAACTGCCGACCCTCACCGCCGACACCTCGGCCAGTTTCGCGCGGCAGAACGACAGTCGCCAAAACAGCTACAGCGCCGACCTGGGGTTCAGCGCGTTCGAGATCGACCTGTTCGGCCGTTTGCGCAACCTGACGGAATCGGCCCTCCAATCCTATCTCGCGACCGAAGAAGGCGCGCGCGCGACCCGCATCACCCTGATCGCCGAGACCGCGACCGCCTATGCGACGCTGGCCGCGGACCAGGAACTGCTCGCCCTTTCCCGCCAGACGCAAGCGAGCACGCAGCGCACGCTTGACCTCACCCGGTCGCTCAACGCCGCGGGACTTGCCGGCAAACTCGACGTGCATCAGGCCGAAACCGCGGTGGAACAAGCCGCGTCCGACGTAGCCGCCAACATCACTCAGGTCGCGCAGGATCGTAATGCGCTAGACCTGCTTGCAGGTAGCCCGGTTGAAGAGGCGCTGCTCCCCGCCTCGCTGGACAGCCTGATCGCGGGCGTCGCCAGGGTGCCGGCCGGCCTTTCGTCCGACATCCTGCTCCAGCGGCCGGATGTCCTTCAGGCCGAACATCAGCTCAAGGCCGCCAATGCCGACATCGGCGCGGCCCGCGCGGCGATGTTCCCCCGGATCAGCCTGACCTCGGCCATCGGCCTCGCCAGTTCGGCGCTATCCTCCCTGTTCAAGGGCGACGCCTTCGCCTGGTCCGTCGGCCCCTCGGCCAGCCTGCCGATCTTCGGCGGCGCGAACCGCGGCAACCTTGAATATAGCAAGGCGCAGCGCGACCTCTATCTCGCCCAATATGAAAAGGCGATCCAGACCGCTTTCCGGGAAGTGGCGGACGGGCTGGCACGGGATGGGACGATCGACGCGCAACAGGCAGCGCAGCAACGACTGGTGACGGCGAGCGGCCGGGCCTATGACCTTGCCGAACAGCGCTATCGCGCGGGCATCGACCCCTTCCTCACCGCCCTGACCAGCCAGCGGACGCTCTACAGCGCGCGCCAGTCGGCGATCGCGACCGACCTGGCCCTGGTCAGCAATCATATCCTCCTCTACCGCGTCATCGGCGCGGACCAGTAGGATTCACGTCTCGCCGAGCCAGCCGGCAATATCGCGCCGGGCGCGGAGGATGCGCCAGACGTCGATATGATCCGGCTGCTCGACATAGAAAATCAGATAGGGAAAGCGACTGATGCTTCGGCTGCGCAGACCCGGCAGGTCCAGTTCATGGGCGTAGCGCGGCGATCCGGCGCCCGGTCGCGAAGACAGGGCGGCATAGTTTGCCTCCAGCGCATCGACGAAACGCAGAGCAACGTCGGCCCCCGCGTCCTGCAGATAATGATCGACAATCAGTGAAATGTCGGCCTGCGCGCGGGCGCGCGGCACGACGGGCTTGCCGCTCACCCTGTAGCGGCGATACGATCGCGCAATGCGTCGAAATAGCGCCGATCCACCGGTTCGCCCGGCACACTGGCCGCGCCCTCGATCAGCATTGCGCGCAGCGCCTCCCGATCCCGGTCCTTACGGATCAGGGCACGGACATATTCACTGCTGGTGCTATAGCCGCGCCCGGCCACCTGCTCATCAACGAAGGTCTTGAGCGTTTCGGGCAGCGAGATGTTCATCGTGCTCATCCCCCAGACGTTAGAGGATTGGCAAAAATTGGCAAGACTGGCAGGGCAATATCAAGCTGCGTAGAGAATGACCCATCAAGATCGACCGGTTGCTGTTCCCCGGCCCTTCGACTGGCTGCTTGCAGCAGGCGCTCAGGATAAACTTCGGCCGTAGGCCGAAGGCCAGGGAACTAGGACCGATCGACATTCAGGTCAAAGCAGAAGCCTCAACCTCATTTTCAACGTCATGCCGGACTTGATCCGGCATGACAGCTTGGAAAGCGCCTAAAACTGTGAATGTCGATCCGCCCTCGTCTACATGAATTCTCATCAACCTATCTTGGTGTAATAATCGGCAACAGGGCATAGTAACCGGCGCAAAGCCGTACTCCACCGTATCATTTCATGCCCGCCTCTTCTCTCCGATAACGCTTATGCTATAATTGACGCATAAGAAGATGGAGAGGACCATGCTGTTTTTGGCGCGGTGTCTGGATTGGCTTTGCCGGGCCTTTGCGTCCGGCGTGCAGGATGAATTGCGCCTCAATCAATTGATCTGCCCGCTGGCGCGCCATAAGCAGAATGATGACGCAGCGCACCGGCGCTGATTTCCTTCTCCCATTGGCAATGCTGATACATTGCCATTCCGCCCAGGATTTGGTGCGCTGTCTTGCACCTTGATATGCGGCCATAAAAAAAACGGACCGATCCGAAGACCAGCCCGCGAAAGTTTTAGGAGAGGATGCCTGAAAGGCACGTTCCTTCTGACTTGAACGACATTCTGCTGCAATTGCGAAAAACCTTCTCGCGATTGCAAAAACTGCATCCATGACAGAATGCAACGCTTTCCGTAGCGTCAATCTCACCCGCCATCGCCCGAGCGATGCAGATTGGAGAGTTTTCCATGCGAATCGCTTCATCGACTTTTGATTCGTCGCAAAATGGTCCGCCATTAGAGCACGCTGCGTTAAATCGAGATCACCTTACCTCCGTTCGCCCTGAGCTTGTCGAAGCTTCAAACGAGTCACGTGCCTCGTTTGAACCTGAGTGCCTGCCTTGGCAGGCAGTCGAAGGGGGCCATTCTTTCTTGAAGAGAAGGGCGGGGCTTCGACAAGCTCTCCTGAGCGTGTCGAAGCCCCGAACGGTTCTTATTTAAAGCTCGATGCTCTAGCGCCAATCGACATTCAGGTTGAGGCGGAAACTTCACCCCTATTTTCAACGTCATGCCGGGCTTGATCCGGCATCCAGGGCCACAAAGGGCAGTACCTGCGACTCTGGATACCGGATCGAGCGTGCCTGAGCCTGTCGAAGGGTCCGGCATGACGGCGCAGGAATCACATAAAAGGGTAAATGTCGATCCGCCCTAATTTCAGGATCGGGACGAAATGCATTCCATTTGTGCATGGCATCCGATTTTCAACGGCACCGACCGTCAGGTGCCCTCGCCCATCACCGTGCGCGCCGCCGCCACGATCGCGGGCGGCGATGCCGCCAGCGCCTCAGCCGTTGCGGCATAGGCCAGGCCAACCGTTCGCTGGAGATCGAACCCCGCCAGCTTCGGCCGCGCGACATGCTGCGCCAGATAGCTTTCAGGCATCAACGTGATCCCCACTCCCGCCGCGACCATTTCCATCACCCGCTCGTCATTGACCGATCGGTAAGCAAAATGCGGCCGCACGCCGCGTTCGGTGAAGAAGCGGCTGGTTTCCGACAGCGCCTCGCAATGGCGCCGCACGATCATCACATCCTCATTCAGCGTCTCGGCCGCAACCGACGCCTGCCCTGCCGCCGGGTGATCGACCGGCACCGCCAGTGCATAACCCTCCCGCCGTAGTGGCTCCTCCAGGAAGCGGTCGCTCCCCCGCTCCACCAGGGTCAGCGCGCAATCGACCCGCCCGCGCGCGACATGGCCCAGCAATTCCCGCTCCGTCCCCTCGACCAGTTCCAGCCGCGCCGTCGGATCGATCCGGCGCGCTTCCCGCGCGATCCTTGCGATGGTCGCGCCGGGCAGGCTCTTCAGCACGCCCATGCGCGTCAACGGTCCCTGCGCCGCGCCCGCCATCGCCTGCTGCGCGAGGTTGAACTCCCCCTCGATCCGCCGCGCATGGGCCAGCAGGCGCGATCCCGCCTGGGTCAGTTCGACCCGATGGCCCGATCGAAGGAACAAGGGGCCACCCAATGCGCGTTCCAGCTTGGCGATGCCGACCGACAGGGTGGGCTGCGCGACATTGCAATGGGCGGCCGCGCGTGAAAAATTGCCCTGATCGACCACGGCCAGGAAATAGCGAAGCTGATAGCGCTCGATCATAGATATTATCTATAACGGACCTCAAAATATTTCAATTTTGAATCGAGCGACGGTTACGCTAGCGCTTGGGGAAAGGAGAGGCCAATGAGCAATTTCGACTTCGCGCTGGGCGAAATGGCGGACATGATCCGGGAAAGCACCGCCCGCTTCGCCGCAGACCGGATCGCCCCGCTCGCGGCGGAAATCGACGCGAAGGACTGGTTCCCTCGCGATCTCTGGCCCGAAATGGGCGCGCTCGGCCTGCACGGCATCACCGTGGAGGAGGAATTTGGCGGCCTCGGCCTCGGCTATCTCGAACATGTCGTCGCACAGGAGGAAGTCGCCCGCGCCTCCGCCTCGATCGGGCTCAGCTATGGCGCCCACTCCAACCTCTGCGTCAATCAGATCCGCCGCTGGGGCAATGCCGAACAGAAAGCGAAATATCTCCCCAGGCTCATCTCCGGCGAGCATGTTGGCAGCCTCGCCATGTCGGAAGCGGGCGCAGGCTCCGACGTGATCTCGATGAAGCTCAAGGCGGAGAAGAAGGGCGACCGCTACATCCTGAACGGCACGAAATTCTGGATCACCAACGCCACGCACGCCGACACGCTCGTCGTCTACGCCAGGACCGGTCCAAGTGATTCCCCCTCATCGAAGGGGATCACCACCTTCCTGATCGAAAAGGACATGAAGGGCTTTTCGATCGGTCAGAAAATCGACAAGGTCGGGATGCGCGGCTCCCCCACCGCCGAACTGATCTTCGACGATTGCGCGGTGCCGGAAGAGAATATCATGGGGGCGCTCAATGGCGGCGCGGCCGTGCTGATGTCCGGTCTCGACTATGAACGCACCGTCCTTGCGGGCATTCAGCTCGGCATTATGCAAGCCTGTCTCGACACCGTCCTCCCCTATGTCCGCGAACGCCAGCAGTTCGGCCGGCCGATCGGCGCCTTCCAGTTGATGCAGGCCAAGATCGCCGACATGTATGTCGCGCTCAATTCGGCGCGCGCCTATGTCTATGCCGTCGCCCGCGCCTGCGACGCTGGCCGGACGACCCGCTTCGACGCGGCCGGCGTGATCCTGCTCGCCAGCGAAAATGCGATGAAGGTCGCGCTGGAGGCGGTGCAGGCACTGGGCGGCGCGGGCTATACGAAGGACTGGCCGGTCGAACGCTATATGCGCGACGCCAAGCTGCTGGACATCGGCGCCGGCACCAACGAAATCCGCCGGATGCTCATCGGCCGGGAGTTGATCGGGGTATGACCGCACCAATCCTCGACACAAAACTCGCCCCCGACGGCGAAGACTTCCGCGCCAATGCCGTACATAATTGCGCGCTGGCCGAGGAATTGCGCGCGAAAGTCGCCGCCGCCGCGCAGGGCGGATCATCCGCCGCCCGCGACAAGCATGTCGCCCGCGGCAAATTGCTCCCCCGCGATCGCGTGGAACGGCTGCTCGACCCCGGCTCGCCCTTCCTGGAAGTCGGTCAGCTCGCCGCAAACGGCATGTATCATGACGAAGTGCCCGGCGCCGGCATCATCGCCGGCATCGGCCGCGTTTCCGGCCGGCAGGTGATGATCGCCTGCAACGACGCGACGGTGAAGGGCGGCACCTATTATCCGCTGAGCGTCAAGAAACATCTGCGCGCGCAGGAAATCGCGCTCGAAAATCGGCTTCCCTGCATCTACCTGGTCGACAGCGGCGGCGCCAACCTGCCCAACCAGGCGGAGGTCTTTCCCGATCGCGACCATTTCGGCCGCATCTTCTACAATCAGGCGAACCTGTCCGCGCGCGGCATCCCGCAGATAGCCTGCGTCATGGGCAGTTGCACCGCGGGCGGCGCCTATGTCCCGGCCATGTCCGACGAAACGGTGATCGTCCGCAACCAGGGCACCATCTTCCTCGCCGGCCCGCCGCTGGTGCAGGCGGCCACGGGCGAAGTCATCAGCGCGGAGGAGCTGGGCGGCGGCGACCTGCATGGCCGCAAGTCGGGCGTGGTCGATCATGTCGCCGAAAGCGACGACCATGCGCTGACCATCGTGCGCGACATCGTCTCGACGCTTCAGCCCGACCGCAAGCCGGACCTCAACCTGCGCGATCCCCGCCCGCCCCGCTATAACGCAGCCGACCTCTACGGCATCATCCCCAACGATGTCCGCGCGCCCTATGACGTGCGCGAAGTCATCGCCCGCCTCGTCGACGGCAGCGAGCTTCACGAGTTCAAGCCGCTCTACGGCGCCACGCTGGTTTGCGGCTTCGCCCATATCTGGGGGATGCCGGTGGCGATCCTGGCGAATAACGGCGTCCTCTTCAGCGAAAGCGCGCTGAAAGGCGCGCATTTCATCGAACTGGCCTGCCAGCGGCGCATCCCCTTGCTCTTCCTCCAGAATATTTCCGGCTTCATGGTCGGCGGCAAATATGAAGCGGAAGGGATCGCCAAGAACGGCGCCAAGCTCGTCACTGCCGTCGCCACGGCGCAGGTGCCCAAGGTGACGGTCCTGATCGGCGGCAGCTTCGGCGCCGGCAATTACGGCATGTGCGGGCGCGCCTATCAGCCGCGCTTCCTCTTCACCTGGCCCAATGCCCGCATCAGCGTGATGGGCGGCGAGCAGGCCGCGAGCGTGCTTGCCACCGTCCATCGCGACGCGGCGAAATGGACGGCGGAGGAGGCCGAAGCCTTCAAGGCGCCGATCCGCCAGAAATATGAGGATGAGGGCAATCCCTATTACGCCACTGCCCGCCTGTGGGACGACGGCGTCATCGACCCTGCCCAGACCCGCGACGTGCTGGGCCTCGCCTTCGCCGCCGCGCTGAACGCCCCGGTCGACGACCGGGCGCAGTTCGGCATTTTCAGGATGTGATTATGTTTTGGCCAGCGCCCGATGAAACAAATGGATCATGTTCTCGACCCGGCATCTACCGATTCACCATTGAAGGCGAAGGCCTTTATGTAGGGCGCTTCACTAGGGCTTCGCGTGTTCTTCGAGAATATACAAAAAATGTTCAAAAGTTGCGAGATAGTCTCCCTTATCGGCCGCAAAATCGAAACGGATTCCGATATGTACATCTCGCTCTTTACCGAGCTGTGATGGACGGTCGAACAGTCCATCTCGAAATTCTGGAAAATGTTGAGCCAAGCCGCTTGAACGAGCGAGAACGCCATTGGATTGAACAAATCTCGCCAGAATTGAGACTTAACGGTAGGAGACGTCCGCGATGATCACCTCCCTCCTCATCGCCAATCGCGGCGAGATCGCCTGCCGGATCATCCGCACCGCGCGAAAGATGGGCGTCCGCACCGTCGCCGTCTATTCGGATGCCGATGCCGACGCCCTTCATGTCCGCGATGCCGATGAAGCCGTGCATATCGGCCCCTCCCCCGCGCGCGAATCCTATCTGGTCGGCGAAAAAATCATCGCCGCCGCGCACCAGACCGGCGCGCAGGCGATCCATCCCGGCTATGGCTTCCTCAGCGAAAATGCAGCGTTCGCGCAGGCGGTGATCGACGCCGGGCTGATCTGGGTCGGCCCGAACCCGTCCAGCATCACCGCCATGGGCCTGAAAGACGCCGCCAAGAAGCTGATGAGCCAAGCGGGCGTTCCCACCACGCCGGGCTATCTGGGCGAAGACCAGTCGCCTGGGCGCCTCGCCGCCGAAGCCGACGTGATCGGCTATCCCGTCCTCATCAAGGCGGTGGCGGGCGGCGGCGGCAAGGGGATGCGCAAGGTGGACGGCCCCGCCGACTTTGCCGACGCCCTCACCTCCTGCCGGCGGGAAGCCGCTTCCAGCTTCGGCAACGACGCTGTCCTGCTGGAAAAATGGATCACCAACCCGCGCCATATCGAAGTGCAGGTTTTCGGCGACAACCACGGCAATGTCGTCCACCTGTTCGAACGCGACTGTTCGCTTCAGCGACGGCACCAGAAGGTGATCGAGGAAGCGCCCGCGCCTGGCATGGACGAAGCCACGCGAGAGGCTATCTGTACGGCGGCGGTGCGCGCGGCGCAGGCGGTCGATTATGTCGGCGCAGGCACGATCGAGTTCATCGCCGACGGCTCCGATGGCCTGCGCGCTGACCGCATCTGGTTCATGGAAATGAATACCAGGCTTCAGGTCGAGCATCCAGTAACGGAGGAAATCACCGGTCAGGATCTGGTCGAATGGCAGTTGCGCGTTGCGTCGGGCGAACCGCTGCCGAAGAAGCAGCATGAACTGTCGATCAACGGTTGGGCCATGGAAGCGCGCCTTTACGCCGAAAATCCGGCGACCGGTTTCCTACCATCGACGGGACAGCTTGATCATCTCGCATTGCCATCGAACGAACGTATCGAAACTGCGGTTGAAGAACGGGATGTCATCTCGCCCTTTTATGACCCGATGATCGCCAAGATCGTCAGTTGGGGACAAGATCGATCCGAAGCCTTGGCTGACCTGCAAATTGCCTGCGGTGCGGTTGAGTGTGAACCGGTCAAGACGAATGCATGGTTCCTTCGTCGGCTGCTCGATGAACCAGCCTTCGAGAAAGGCAATGTGACCACGGCCTTCATCGGCGATCATATCGACAGCTTGTGCGCCACGCCTGTTCCCTCGAACGCCCTGCTACAATATGTCGCAGACGATCTTGCGTTCAGCAGCGCCCATATGGCCGATCGGTGGGGCAGTCCAAAATTTGAGCTGAACAAGACCTGCTTCGGCTTTCGCCTGAATGCGCCAGCCAACCGCGCCGTGCGTCTGCGGGTTGACGGTGCCGAGGCCGAAATTCTGGTTGGCGATAAGGCTATATGGAATGACTATGCCCGTACCAGCGTCAGCAACGGACGTGGAACCACCTATTTCGAAAATGGTGCGAGTTTCGTCATAGCCGTCAACCGCCATGACGGAGCTGCCACCGGCGCAGCCTCCGACGGCGCGATCCTCTCGCCCATGCCCGGCCGCATCATCGCGGTCTCAGTGGCGGCGGGCGATAGCGTGACCAAGGGCCAGAAACTGCTGACGCTCGAAGCGATGAAGATGGAACATAGCCTCGTCGCGCCCTTCGACGGCATCGTCGCGGACATCAACGCTACCGAGGGCGGGCAAGTCAGCGAAGGCGTGCTGCTGGTGAAGATCGAGAAGGCTGACTAGTGCGGATCGACCTTCACAGTTTTAGGCACTTCCCAAGCCGTCATGCCGGACTTGATCCGGCATGACATTGAAAATGAGGCTTAGGATTCTGCTTCAATCTGAATGTCGATCGGCGCTAGTGCATTCGCTCCACTAGCGCCTGTCCTACAGGCTACCCTCCGGGCTATACTGTCATCAGACGATCAAGATTATAATATAATTTCCTACATTTGACATGAAATGTCGAAATTTGCAGGAAATGTGCGAAGTTAAGGGAAAGCGCCATGGCGGGACGGCATTTCGATCAGTGGAAAATCGGCGACACCGTCGCCCACGATATCCGCCGCACGGTAACGGAGACGGACAACCTCCTTTTTACCACGATGACCCATAATCCGCAGCCTTTGCACCTCGACGCCGAGTTCGCGAAGAACAGCGAGTTCGGCCAGATCCTCGTCAACGGCACCTTCACCTTCGCGCTGATGATCGGCCTGTCGGTCGGTGACACCACGCTGGGCACGCTGATCGCCAATCTGGGATATGACAAGCTGGTGATGCCCAAGCCCGTCTTCATCGGCGACACGCTGCGTTGCGAAACGGACGTCACCGACCTCAAGCCCAGCAAATCCCGCCCCGGCGCGGGCATCGTTACCTTCACCCACCGCCTGCTCAACCAGCGCGACGAGATCGTATGCCAGTGCCTGCGCATGGCGCTGCTCCAGGGCAGCGGCACGTGACGCAAGAAAATGGCGCAATGACTCCATAAAAGGAATAATATGTTTCACAGGCTGGCCGCAGCCTGTAGAGGGGCCGCGATATTTTCCTGAAGGATCCGAGTCATGCCTGCCTATCGTTCCCGTACCACCACCCACGGCCGTAACATGGCCGGCGCGCGCGGCCTGTGGCGCGCGACGGGGATGAAGGACGAGGATTTCGGCAAGCCGATCATCGCCATCGCCAACAGCTTCACCCAGTTCGTGCCGGGCCATGTCCATCTGAAGGATCTGGGCCAGCTCGTCGCGCGCGAGATTGAAGCGGCAGGCGGCGTCGCCAAGGAATTCAACACCATCGCGGTCGATGACGGCATCGCCATGGGCCATGGCGGGATGCTCTATTCGCTGCCCAGCCGTGATCTGATCGCCGACAGCGTCGAATATATGGTCAACGCCCACTGCGCCGACGCGATCGTCTGCATCTCCAATTGCGACAAGATCACGCCCGGCATGTTGATGGCCGCGATGCGCCTCAACATCCCCGTCGTCTTCGTGTCGGGTGGACCGATGGAAGCGGGCAAGACCATCGTGCGCGGCAAGAAGGTCGCGCTCGATCTGGTTGACGCCATGGTCGTCGCCGCCGACGACAGCTACACGGATGAGGAAGTGCAGACCATCGAGCGGTCAGCCTGCCCCACCTGCGGCAGTTGTTCGGGCATGTTCACCGCCAATTCGATGAACTGCCTGACCGAAGCGCTGGGCCTGTCGCTGCCGGGCAACGGATCGACGCTGGCGACCCATGCCGATCGCGAGCGGCTGTTCCGGGAAGCCGGCCATGTCATCGTCGACATCACGAAGCGCTATTATGAGCAGGATGACGACAGCGTCCTGCCGCGCAACATCGCCAGTTTCGCCGCGTTCGAAAATGCGATGAGCCTCGACATCGCCATGGGCGGCTCCACCAACACGGTGCTGCACCTGCTGGCCGCCGCCTATGAGGGCGGAGTCGACTTCACCATGGCTGATATCGATCGCCTGTCGCGCCGCGTCCCCTGCCTGTGCAAGGTCGCGCCCGCCAAGCAGGACGTGCATATGGAGGATGTCCACCGCGCCGGCGGCATCATGGCCATCCTGGGCGAACTGGAACGCGCGGGCCTGATCGACGCCAGCCTGCCGACCGTCCATGCCCCCACCATGGCCGCCGCGCTCGCCCGTTGGGACATCGGCCGCACCAATAGCGAGGAAGTACGCAACTTCTACCGGGCCGCGCCCGGTGGCGTGCCGACCCAGACCGCGTTCAGCCAGTCGGAGCGCTGGGAAGAACTGGACATTGATCGCGAAAAGGGCGTGATCCGATCGGCCGAACATCCCTTTTCCAAGGATGGCGGCCTGGCCGTCCTGTTCGGCAATCTCGCACCCGAAGGCTGCATCGTGAAGACGGCGGGCGTGGACGACAGCATCCTCGTCTTCCACGGCACCGCGCGCGTCTATGAAAGCCAGGACGCGGCAGTCGCGGGCATATTGGGCAATGAGGTGAAGGCGAACGACGTCGTCGTCATCCGCTACGAAGGGCCGAAGGGCGGGCCGGGGATGCAGGAAATGCTCTACCCGACCAGCTATTTGAAGTCGAAGGGGCTGGGCAAAGCCTGCGCGCTCATCACTGACGGGCGGTTTTCGGGCGGCACGTCGGGCCTGTCGATCGGCCATGTCTCGCCCGAGGCGGCCGAAGGTGGCCTGATTGCGCTGGTGCAGACCGGCGACCCGATCGTCATCGACATCCCCGCCCGCGTCATCAAGGTCGACCTGGACGACGCCATCCTCGCCGAACGCCGCGCGGAGATGGAAGCGCGCGGCGCAAAGGCCTGGAAACCCTTCGGTCGCAAGCGCGAAGTGTCTCCGGCGCTGCGCGCCTATGCCGCGATGACCACCAATGCCGCCAAGGGCGCGGTCCGCGACATCAGCCAGATCGAGCGCTAAGGGATGGGGCTGCGCGGCGTCCACCATATCGCCATCATCGGCTCCGACTATCCGCGCTCACGCCGTTTCTACACCGAAATCCTGGGTTTCCCGATACTCCATGAAGTGTATCGGGAAACCAGGGATAGCTGGAAATGCGATCTCGACGCCGGCAATGCGCGGATCGAGCTATTCTCCTTCCCCACGCCGCCGCGGCGCCCTTCACGGCCCGAAGCCTGCGGCCTGCGCCACCTCTCCTTCATTGTGACCGACATCGATGCAGAGGTCGCCCGCCTCGCCACCCATGGCGTGGAATGCGAACCGATCCGCGTCGACGAATATACCGGCCAGCGCTTCACCTTCTTCGCCGATCCCGACGGCTTGCCGCTGGAACTCTATGAGGAAGGCTGACCCGCGCCAAGCGCCAGCGGCAATTCGCGCCGCAGCATGGCGACCAGCGCCGTCACCTTCGGCGAGAGGTGCCGCCGCTGCGGATAGACCGCCCAGATCGGCTCGTCCTGCGGCCGGATATCGGCCAGCACCAGTTCCAGCGCGCCGGTCCGCACATGAGGCAGGACATAGAATTCCGGCAACTGACAGATGCCCATGCCCTGTACCGCCGCATCCAGCACCGCCCGTCCGCTGTTGACCCGCAACCGTCCCTGCGGCCGATGGATCACGTCGCGGCCGTCGACCGAAAAATGCCAGGTCGATGCCGACCCCAGCAGGCAATCATGCCCCTCCAGTTCCTCCAGCGTACCCGGCCGTCCGCACCGGTCGAGATAGGCCGGCGCCGCGCAGCTATAGAGCGAACGCGACGCGATACGCGTGCGGATCAACTGGGAATCCGCCATCTGCCCGGTGCGGATCGCCAGGTCGAACCCGTCAGCCACCAGATCGACAAGCCGGTTGGTCAATTCCATCGCGACGCTCAGCCGCGGGTGGGCGGCGACATAGCGGCTGACGATCGGCGCCACGAACAATTCGCCCATCGCGGTCGAGCAGGTGATGCGCAACGCGCCCTGCGGCTCGCCCGTGGCGGTTACGGAGGCGATCGCCTCTTCCCGCTCCGCCACCAGCCTTTCGCAATGGCGCAGGAAGGTCTGGCCCGCGTCGGTCAGCGTCACCCGTCGCGTGGTGCGGTGGAAGAGTTGCACGTCGAGCCGCTTTTCCAGCCGCGCGATCGATCGGCTGATATGGGTGACGGAGCAATCCAGCTTGACCGCAGCCGCGGAAAAGGAACCAGCCAGCGCAGCGGCGACAAATTCGTCGATCCCGGCCCAACCGTCCATCATTATCACCCTATGGTTATAAACTTTTGCCAGATGCCCCCTTTATCACTCAGCAGCAGAAGCGCTAGGCCCACGCTACGCCATCAGGAGAAGCATCATGAAGACCCGCGCCGCCGTCGCGTTCGAAGCCAAGAAGCCGCTGGAGATTGTCGAACTGGATCTGGAAGGCCCCAAGGCGGGCGAGGTGCTGGTCGAGATCATGGCGACGGGCATCTGCCATACCGACGCCTATACGCTTGACGGCTTCGATAGCGAGGGCATTTTCCCGTCGGTGCTGGGCCATGAGGGCGCGGGCATCGTGCGGGAAGTCGGCGCGGGTGTCACCAGCGTGAAGCCGGGCGACCATGTGATCCCGCTCTACACACCCGAATGCCGCCAGTGCAAAAGCTGCCTCAGCGGCAAGACCAACCTGTGCACCGCAATCCGCGCGACGCAGGGCAAAGGGTTGATGCCCGATGGCACCACACGCTTTAGCTATAAGGGCCAGCCCATCTATCATTATATGGGTTGCTCCACCTTCTCCAACTTCACCGTCCTGCCCGAGATCGCGGTGGCCAGGATTCGCGAAGACGCGCCCTTCAAGACCAGTTGCTATATCGGTTGCGGCGTGACCACCGGCGTAGGCGCGGTGGTCAACACGGCCAAGGTGCAGGCCGGCGAGAATGTCGTCGTCTTCGGGCTTGGCGGCATCGGCCTCAACGTCATCCAGGGCGCGAAGATGGTCGGCGCGGA
Organism: Sphingobium sp. BYY-5; assembly: GCF_022758885.1. Taxonomy (NCBI): domain Bacteria; kingdom Pseudomonadati; phylum Pseudomonadota; class Alphaproteobacteria; order Sphingomonadales; family Sphingobiaceae; genus Sphingobium; species Sphingobium sp. BYY-5. The sequence goes on along the minus strand of NZ_JALEBH010000002.1, from coordinate 81,998 downwards.
CAAGATCATCGGCATCGATATCAATGCAGACCGGGAAGAATGGGGCCGCAAGTTCGGCATGACCCACTTCATTAACAGCAAGGGGCTGTCACGGGAGGAAACGGTCGCAAAGATCCTGGAAATCACTGATGGCGGCGCTGACTACAGCTTCGACGCGACCGGCAACACCGAAGTGATGCGCACCGCGCTGGAATGCTGCCATCGCGGCTGGGGTGAGAGCATCATCATCGGCGTGGCTGAAGCGGGCAAGGAAATCGGCACCCGCCCGTTCCAGCTCGTCACCGGCCGCGTGTGGAAGGGCACGGCCTTCGGCGGCGCGAAGGGCCGGACCGACGTGCCCAAGATCGTCGACTGGTACATGAACGGCAAGATCGAGATCGACCCGATGATTACCCATGTGCTGACGCTGGAGGAGATCAACAAGGGTTTCGACCTGATGCACGCGGGCAAAAGCATCCGCAGCGTCGTGGTCTTCTGACCGTGGAGACAGTCTCACAGAACCGAGCCTTCGGCGGGACGCAGGGCGTCTATCGCCATGCCTCCACCAGCACCGGCACGGACATGACCTTCTCCGTCTATGTCCCGCCGCATGAGGAAGGCGCGAGGCTGCCGGTGGTCTGGTATCTGTCGGGCCTGACCTGCACCCATGCCAATGTGACCGAGAAGGGCGAGTTTCGCCGCGCCTGCACGGAACTCGGCCTGATCTTCGTTGCGCCGGACACCTCGCCGCGCGGAGAGGATGTGCCGGACGATGCGGCGGGCGCCTATGATTTCGGCCTGGGCGCGGGCTTCTATGTCGATGCCACGCAGCCGCCCTTTGCCACCCATTATCGCATGTGGTCCTATGTGACGGAGGAACTGCCCGCGCTGGTCGCCGCGCATTTCCCCGCCGACATGGGCCGCCAGTCGATCATGGGCCACAGCATGGGCGGCCATGGCGCGCTGACGATCGGCCTCACCTTCCCCGACCGGTTCAAAGCTGTGTCCGCCTTCGCCCCGATCGTCGCGCCGTCGCAAATGCCTTGGGGGCAGAAGGCGCTGGGCGGCTATCTGGGCGACAACAAGGCGGCGTGGCGTCAACATGATGCCGTCGCGCTGATCGAGGATGGCGCGCGAGTGCCGGAGCTATTGGTGGATCAGGGCGCGGCGGACCCATTCCTGGCCGAACAATTGAAGCCCGAGTTGCTGGAAGCCGCCTGCTCCGTCGCAGGGATCGACCTTAACCTGCGGGTCCAGCCTAGCTATGACCATAGCTATTATTTCATCTCCACCTTCATGGAGGATCATCTGCGCTGGCATGGTAAGCGGCTTTAGCCTTTCCACCACTATCAATAGGGAGCGCGCCAAGCGCCTGCAGGCGCCATGCCCGATTGAAGGAAAGGCGGCAGAATGAAAGCGGGGCGATGTCGATGGCGAGGGTCGCGCGCAACGGCATGTCGAGCATATGAGCCAGCGCGGCGCGGATCATCATCGGATGCGTAATCGCCCCCGGCCGGCCTGACGTCTGCCCCGCCAGGCTATCGATCCAGGAGCCGATGCGCGCGGCGGCATTCGCCATATCCTCCCCATCCGGAGCGCCGGCGGCGGGATCGGCAAGCCAGGCTGCCAATCCATCGGGATGCGATGCACCGACCTCCATAATGGTGCGCCCGCTCCACGCGCCATGATCGACGTCACGCAATGCGATTTCCGGTTCCACCGGCAGCGCCATGGCCGCTGCCGTTTCCATCGCGGACCGCGCGGGACTGCAAAAGAGCCGATCAAACCGCACGCCCGCCATCGCCGCCACGGCCGCGCGACGACCGGCATCGTCCAGCGGCTCTTCCGGCCCGGCAAAGCCACCCGATCGACTGAAGCGTGTCGCACCGGCACAGACCAGGGTAAGGGTAAGGGTAAGGGTAAGGGTAAGCGTAAGGGTCAGGCAAAGCTCCGACAGACAGTTGACGCCGATCGCCTGCCGGTTCAAAGGACAGACAGCGTCCAGGAAGAGGAAGCCGGTGCAAATCCGGCGCGGTCGCGCCACTGTAATCGATGCCCTTGCCGCGCGTCGAGAGCCAGATTTTCTTCCTGGGCTTTTGATACCCCCATCGGGACGCGACATCCCGCAAAGGAGCATGACCATGGCCAGCAATGCCGCCCTGTTCGACGACGTTTTCATTCCCGTACGCGGGCAGGCCGCAATTCCGATCGAGGATATCGCCCCCTGGGCCGTGTTCGGGTTGCTGATCGCGATGATCTTTCTCTATTTCGTCAGCACCGAACAAGGTGCCTATGCCCTGTTCGACGGCATGTATGTGCATGAATATGTGCATGACGGCCGTCATCTGCTCGGCTTCCCCTGCCACTGACAGCCCAATCACATGACCAAGGATCTCTTGTGGCGCGGAATGCTGGCGGGCATTCTGGCGGCCCTGCTGTCGACCTTGTGCGCGCGCGTCATCGCCGAGCCGCAGGTCGACCTGGCCATCGCCTATGAAGCGTCCCATGCCGCCCATGATATGGGTGGCGGAGAGGAAGAACTGGTCAGCCGCGCTACCCAGAAGGGCGCGGGGCTGCTCACGGCGTTGACGCTTTATGGCGCTGCGGTGGGCGGCATTTTTTCGCTGGTTTTCGCTTATGGCTACGGGCGGATCGGGCGGATGGGACCGCGCAGCTTCGCGCTGCTACTGGCGGGCCTGGCCTTCCTGCTGGTCGTGATCGTGCCGGCGATCAAATATCCGCAGACACCGCCTGCCGTCGGGCGACATGAAACGGTGGGCGTCCGCACCGCCGCCTATTTCGCGATGATTGTCCTGTCCTTGGGCGCTGCGGTGATTGCTGGCAGGCTGCGCATGGCGCTGTCCCGCTCCTGGCGCAGGATCGATGCCGTCCTGCTCGCGATCGGCGCCTATCTGCTGCTGGTCATGCTGGGCCAATATCTGCTGCCCACGATCGATGAGGTGCCCGAACATTTCCCCGCGAGCCTGCTGTGGAATTTCCGCGTTGCCGCCATGGCAACCCAGTTGGTGCTGTGGGCGACGATCGGCGTGGCGTTCGGCCTGTCGGCGGAGCGGTTGCTGCAACGCCAGTAACAGCCCGCCAGGGGAAGTGAAGCTGCGTGCGATAGTCATGCCGCCCTGAAAGGCTGATGACAGCTTCGCTTCCTATTCGGCGGCGGCCCCAATCCGCATGACAAAGGCCGTTCGTTCAGGCGCTGGCGTCCCGACGCCCTCTCCTGCCGGATGGCGAGAGGATTTATGAACGACATCTGGCATCATATCGTCGCCGACTTCTCCAATCTTGGCTCCCCTTCCGCACTGGCCGCTTTCGGCCAGGTGGTGTTGATCGACATCATGCTGGCGGCCGACAACGCAATCGTCGTCGGCGCGCTCGCCGCCGGGTTGCCGCCGGCCTCCCGCCGCAAGGTGATCGCGATCGGCGTGATCGCCGCGCTGCTGCTGCGCATTGCCTTCGCCCTGCTGGTGACGCAGTTGATGCAACTTGTCGGTCTGGTCTTCGCCGGCGGGTTGCTGCTGGTCTGGGTCGCTTGGAAGATGTGGCGCGAGCTGCGGTCGAACGGCGAGGCCGAAGATGCAGAGGATATCGCCGGCAAGGCTGCGCCCAGGAGCTTTGCCCAGGCCGCCTGGGCCGTCGCTATCGCCGACGTATCGATGAGCCTGGATAATGTCCTCGCCGTTGCAGGCGCGGCGCGCGAGCATCCGGGCATCCTGGTCATCGGCCTGATCCTGTCGGTCGCGTTGATGGGCGTGGCGGCGAACCTGCTCGCGCGCGTGATCGAACGGTATCGCGCCATCGCCTATTTCGGACTGCTGGTGATCCTCTATGTCGCTGGCAAGATGATCTATGAGGGCGCGATCGATCCGGCGACGGGCCTCATCACCCTCTTCTGATTCCCCAGCGTCAGAATAGGAGCGGGCCAGCGCCGCTCCTATTCTGGATGCATGACCGTCAAGCGACGAAGGGGAAGGCCAGCGCGATCATCCCGACCAGGGTCATGACGATGCAGACCGCTGCGGCAGGCAGCAGGGTGAAGCGCTGGTGATCGGCCAGGTCGATCCCCGCCAGGCTGACCAGCAGATATGTGGACGGCACCAGTGGACTCAGCAGATGCACCGGCTGGCCCATCAGGGAGGCGCGGGCGATCGCCATCGGATCGACGCCATAATGCGACCCAGCCTCAGCCAGGATCGGCAGCATCCCGAAATAGAAAGCGTCGTTGGAGATGAAGAAGGTGAAGGGCATGGAGAGCAACGCCGTGATCGGCGCCATATAGGGGCCAAGCACGGGCGGGATGACACCTACCACTTCCTTGCTCATCGCCTCGACCATGCCGGTGCCGCCAAGGATGCCGGTGAAGATACCAGCCGCGAAGATCAGTGAGACGACCGACAGGACATTGCCCGCATGAGCGGCAATCCTTTCCTTCTGCTGGGCGACGCCCGGATAGTTGACGATCATGGCGATGGCGAAGGCGATCATCATCAGCACGGAAAGCGGCAGCACGCCCCAGACCAGCAGGCCGAGCAGCGCGACGACCAGCAGCGCGTTGAACCAACGCAGATGCGGGCGACGCGCTTCGGGATATTGCGAGACGCCAAGGTCGGCAATGTCGACCGGCTCGCGCTGCGGCACATGAACATGGCCCAGGCGACGGCGTTCCTTGATACCGAACCAGAAAGCCAGGCCGAGCAGAAAGGCAAGGCCTGCGATCATGCCGGGAATAAGTGGCAGGAACAGGGTGGCGGCATCCAGCTTCAGCGCGCTCGCCGCGCGGGCGGTGGGGCCGCCCCAGGGGGTAAGGTTCATGATCCCGCTCGTCACCATCAACAGGCAGACGAGATAGATGCGCTTCATGTCGAACCGTTTGTAGAGCGGCAATAGCGCGGCGATGGTGATGATGTAGGTCGTGGACCCGTCTCCGTCGAGGCTGACGATCGCGCACAGGACCACCGATCCCAGCAGGATCAGCAACGGATCGCCATGGACGAGCTTCACCAGCCGCCCGACCAGCGGATCGAACAGGCCGGTATCTGTCATGGTCGAGAAGAACAGGATGGCGAAGAGCAGCATCACGCCCGTCGGCGCGAGATTCTTGATACCGTCGATCATCATGTCACCAAGGCCGGCGGCCTGGCCAGCAATCACGCCGAAGAGAGAGGGGATGACGATCAACGCGACCAGCGGCGTCATCCGCTTGGTCATGATCAGCGTCATGAAGGTGGCGACCATCAGGAAGCCGAGCAGGGCAAGGTTCATCGCTGCGTCCTTGATTGGGCAATAAGGGGGAAGATCAAAAGGTCACGCCGACACGCGCGCTGACGGTCTGGCCATCGTCGCTGCCGGTAAAGACGCCGGTGCGGTTGTTGGTGCGCCAGTGGATGCCGTTCACCTGGATGCGGGTGAAGCTGTTGAGATACCAGTTCACGCCCAGGGTCGCGGCCCAGCCGTCGCCGCCAAGAACAAGATCGGTATAGTCCAGATTTTCATAGCGCGCGGTCAGTTCGATCGCGCCCGACCCGCCATTCAGCACCGGATCGAGCACATTGGGCTGGCCGAAACTGCCGAGGCGCGGGTTATAGGGCGGCAGTTCGCCGGTTAGGAAGAAGCCGGTGGACAGGCTCCAGGCCTTGCTCTTGAAGTCGGGGCGCCCGCCATCGAGCCGGGCGATCCGCTGGCCCGCTTCGCCCATGACCCAGAGGCCGCCGGTATAGCCGCCCAGTTCGACGCCATAGCCGGTCGTCGACCGACCGCCGAGCAGTTCGCCTGTAGATACCCGCACCGCGCCGTTGAAGCGCCCGCCAATCACGGTGCTGCGCGTGAGCGTGGTCGCCGATGAAGACAGCGCTTCGTCAAAGCCCCATGCGCCGACATGCAACAGCGAGCGATCGGTCTTGACCGGGTTCCAGTGGAAACGGGCGGAGGCCGTGCGACTGTCGTTCGTCGTCTGCTCACCGTCGACCCGGTCGCCGGTCACACTGACCGATGCATGCCAGTTGGGGCCGAACATGCGGCCCATGATGCCGATGCCATAAAAACCGCGCTGCGGGATGATCGCGGTGGACACGACGCTGCGTTCAAGGAAGGGAGTCGAATCCGACCCGGTGCTGCCCTCGAACGCGCGGTCGTTGAACAGGTGGCCAGCGCGAATATCATAATCGACCTTGCTGCTGAGCCGGTTGCGCCAGCCGAGGAAAGCAGTGACGATGTCGACTTCATTTTCGGAAAAGTCGGTTTCAAACTGATAGAAGAAGTGCGGACCCACACCACCTTCCAGACCCAGGCGCAGCGCGCGCATTCCGGTCGTGGTGGTGTTACGCCCGGCATAGTCGGAACCAAAGGTCGAGCTGACGTCGACCAGGATGCGGCCACGCGGCTTGTAGGTGAAGACGCCATCGGCCGAACGGAAGACGGGCAGGCCCGCGCCCCATTCGGTGGTCACGCCCGATGGATTGGCGGCGACGGCGCGGGCCTGCGCCACGTCGATGTCGGCGGGGCCGGGCGGCACAATCTGTGGGGCGAAAGGCGTAATGACCAGCGGCGGGGCGGTTTGCTGCTGGACAACCTGCGGCGCGGGCTGTTGCGATGGCGCGGATGTGGCAATTTGCGCCACGCCCTGCCCTTCCAGCCGGTCGAGGCGCGCCTTGAGTGCGGCGATTTCGGCCGCTTGCGCCTTGACGAGCGCAGCCAGTTCTTCGGGGGTGGGCGCCTGCGCCAATGCGGGCGTGGCGACGATCAGCGCCAGCGCGGCACAACCGCCGCGCAGGATGGAGGGGGTCATTCTACTTGGCTCCGGAGGCAAGGATCGCATTCCAGTCACGCAGGAAGCGCTGCTGCTTGAGGCGATCGAGATTGGCGAGAAGCTGCGGGCCGACACGAATCGGCCGGGCCTGGGCAGCGGGAAGGCGGCGGCCGTTTATGTCGGTGCGGACCGGCCAGAGGCTGTGCTGGGCGAGCAGGGACTGGCCCTGACGCGACAGCAGGAAATCGAGGAAGAGCTTGGCGGCAGCAGGGTGCCGCGCTTCTCGCGCGATGAAGGCGATGCGCGACATCACAATGGTATAGTCCTGCGGGAAAACGACACCGATACGCGGGTCTCGACGCGCGCGCTCCACGGCATAGGAACCGATGACATTATAGGCGATCGAGAGCTTGCCTTCGGCCACGCCGCGCAACATCGGTTCAGTGGTGATCGACAGCACCGGGCGCGTCGCCGCCATCGCCTCCACCAGCGATCGCGTGTCGCCGGTGATCGCATAATCCTGCGTCAGATAAAGATAGCCGGTGTTGGAACGCGCCGGATCGAAGGTCGCGACTTTGCCCGTCAGCGCCCTGCGATCCTTGCGCAGCATAGCCTCCAGCGCGACGCGGCTGCGCGGCGGCTGCGGGATCGCTTTCTTGTTGTAGACATAGGCGATCGGCTCGGCGGTCACGCCGAAACCCATATTCTTCCAGACCGCAGATGGCGGCAAGGCAGGCTTTTCAGGGCTGGCATAGGCCTGGGCGAAGCCGTCGTTGATAAGCTTCACCTGCTGGTCCATGGCCGACGACCAGACAAGGTCGGCCGAAGGTTTACGTCCCTGCGCTTCCGCCAGGAAGCGACGAGATATTTCGTTGGAGCCGAGATCCGCATAGCGGACGGTGACGCCGGGATAGCGGCGTTGAAAGGCGAGGATGACCGGCGCCATTTCCGAGGTATCGGCATTGGCGTAGACGATCACCTGCCGTTCCGTCCTGGCATCGGCGATCAACTGGTCATAGGAACGCGGATAGCCGGCAGGTCGTTCGGCAACCGCCGCCGCAGTCGTGACGGACAGGCTTGCCAGCGCCGCCACTATCTGAATAACCCTTCGCATCAACCCTGCTCCTCGCTTTTCCGCTTCTTTGGTCGGATAAGATGTGAAGCCCCGTTACGAAGCCAAGCTGTCATCAACCTTTCAGCACCAGGTGCCCTATTCGGATTTTGATGATCGAGGATGACGCCGCACTGGCGCGCAGCATTTCCGCCCTGCTCCGCGCGGGCGGCCATGCCGTGGACCATGTCGCGACCGGGGAAGACGCGCTGGCGGTGATCGGCAGCGAACCCTATGCGCTGGTCATCCTGGACGTCGGCCTGCCCGACATGGACGGCTTTGCCGTGCTGGCGGAGCTGCGGCGGCGGGGCGAGAAAGTGCCGGTGCTGATGCTGACCGCGCGCGACGCGCTGGACGACCGGGTGCGCGGGCTGGATCTGGGCGCCGACGATTATCTGCGCAAGCCCTTCGACCCGGAGGAGTTGGAGGCGCGGGTGCGAGCGCTGGGACGGCGGCGCGGCGGCGATCCTACGCCGGAGATCAGCTTCGGTACGCTGACCATCAACCGCTCCACCGGAACGGCGGAGGTGGCGGGACGGCCGCTCGACCTGCGCCGACGCGAACTGGCGGTGCTGGAAGCACTGGCGACCCGCGCGGGGCAGGTGGTGCCGCGCGAATTGCTGATCGGGGAAGTGTTCGGATTTGACGAACCGGTCGGCAGCAACGCCATCGAAGTGCATGTGACGCGGCTCCGGGGTAAGCTGGCGCCCGATGGTCCCGGTATCCGTACCGTGCGCGGCGTCGGCTATATGCTCGATGCCAGCTAAAGGGATTGGGAAAGCGCGCGCTGTCGCGCTGCGGACCCGGCTGCTGGCGGCCATGCTGGGGCCTTTGCTCGGCGCAGCAGCGATCATCGGCATCGGCGGGGCGACACTGATCGCCGACGTGGTGCGCCGGACCAACGACCGGGTACTGGGCGGCGCGCTGGGCGCGATCGCCGAAACCGTACAGGTGGAGCGCGGGGAAGTAACGCTGGACCTGCCACCCGCCGCCTTCGGCATGTTGGAGAATAGCGAGCGCGACAATGTCTATTACCGGATCGCAGTGGGCAGCGAGTTGCTGACCGGCTATGCCGACCTGCCCGCGCCCGATCCGGCGACAATGGCGGTGGACCAGCCCCGTTTCCGCTTCGCGCGCTATCGCGATCAAGGTGTCCGCATCGCTGAAGTGAAACGGATGCTTCCCCGGATCGACCGCCCGGTTATCGTCCAGGTCGCCGAGACGCTCGACAATCGCAAGACGCTGGCGAGGCGGCTGACGATCGCACTGCTGTTAGGCGAGGTGGCGTTGGTGGGCGTCGCCATCCTGCTGCTGCGCCCGGCGTTGGGGTGGAGCCTGCGCCCGCTTGCCCGCCTGCGCCGATCGGTGGAGGCGCGCGACGCCAGCGTGCGACCCGATTTCTCCCCGCTCGATGCCGGTCCATTGCCCAACGAACTGCGGCCGCTCGCCACCGCCTTCGACCATCTGCTGGCGCAACTCGACAAGGCAACCGGTGGCGTACGCCGCTTCACAGCGGACGCCTCCCACCAGATGCGCACGCCGCTGTCGGTGCTGAAAGTGCAGATCGAACTGGCCCGGCGAGGATCATCCGCCGCGCTGGACGAAATTGCCGACGCGGTGCAACGGCTGGAGCGGCTGGTGACGCAATTGCTGGCGCTTGCCCGCGCCGAGGAGGGCGGCGTATCCCCTCCCCTGGAAACGGTCGATCTCAAGGAAGTGAGCGCCGCCGTGATCGGCCGCCTTATCAACCAGGCGATCCAGGCAAAGGTCGAACTCAATCTGGACGCGCGGGAGGATGAAACCTATCTGGTTCAGGCGCACCGGACATTGGTGTTCGAAATCATCGCCAATCTGATCGACAACGGTATTCGCTACAACCGGCACGGCGGCTCCGTGACCATCACCCTGTCACGCGACCCGGATCATGTGACGCTGACCGTCGGCGACGATGGGCCAGGCATCCCTCCGGCTTATCATGACAAGATATTCGAACGATTTTTCCGGGTGAGCGGCCAGACCGGTCCGGAGGGGACGGGCCTTGGCCTTGCCATCGTGCAGTCCGCTGCCTTGCGCATAGGCGCTAGCGTCGCGATAGCGGACGGTGGGCCGGGAACACTGATATCCGTCCGTTTCGCTACCGGGCGATAGGCCTCCCCGTCAGGAACCAGCGACGAGCTGGCCGCTTGACGACCGCGATACTTGCCCGCATAATTACTCCGACAAAAGGGGAGTGATTGCGCGTGGGCCAGGCCGGACGGAAACTTTGTTGCGGGATCGCCGCGATCGGCGCCCTGTTTCTCAGCCTATCCACGCCCCAGGCAAAAGCGCGGCAGCCGTCCGCGTCCGTTGGGGACGCCCAACTGATTGTCGATACGGACAAACCCGGCCCCACCATCGATCCCAATATCTACGGCCAGTTTGTCGAGCATCTGGGCCGTGGCGTCTATGAAGGCATCTGGGTCGGTCCCGATTCTCCTATCCCCAATGTGCGCGGTATCCGCAGCGATGTCGTCACCGCGCTTCGCAAGGTACAGATCCCCGTCATCCGCTGGCCGGGCGGATGTTTTGCCGATGGCTATCATTGGGCGGATGGAATCGGTCCCGCCAGCCAGCGGCCACAGGGCATCAATGCGGCCTGGGACAAATCGCCCGAAACCAATGCGTTCGGTACGCATGAATATATGGATTTTCTCGATCAGATCGGCGCCAAGGCCTTCGTATCGGTGAATGTCGGATCGGGAAGCGTCAAGGAAGCCGACGACTGGATGCGTTACATGACCGCGCCGGCCGACAGCCAGCCCGGCAAAGCCCGCGCAGCCAACGGACGGACCGAACCTTGGGCGGTGCCCTTCATCGGTGTCGGCAATGAAAACTGGGGCTGCGGCGGCAATATGACCGCAGACAGTTACGCGGTCGCCTTCCGCCATTATGCCGCCTTCCTGCGCAACTATTCAGGCGAAGGGGCGAAGCTGATCGCCGTGGGCGCCGATACGGACGATTATGACTGGACCGATCGCGTCATGGCCCAGGCGATGATGTGGCGGCCCCATCCGACACCGCTCGCCTATACGACGGATCGCCCGCTAATGTGGGGCCTGTCGCTCCATTTCTATACCTTCGCCGGCAATGACTGGCGCAACAAGGGACGCAATGTCGGCTTCGGCGCGGCCGAATGGGCCTCCGCACTGGCGCGCGCCAATCTGACCGACGAACTCATCCGCCGTCATTCGGCGATCATGGACAAATATGATCCGGAAAAGCGCGTCGCCCTGGCCGTGGACGAATGGGGCGCCTGGTTCCAGAGCGAGAAGGACGCCCCGTCCCAACTCTATCTGGAAAGCACGTTGCGCGACGCGGTGATCGCGGGACTTAGCCTCAACATCTTCAATCGCCATGCTGACCGGGTGCGGATGGCCAATCTCGCCCAGATGGTGAATGTAATCCAGTCGCTGATCCTGACCGACGGCGCGAAGATGGTGGTGACGCCAACCTATCATGTGTTCGACCTGTACAAGGCGCATCAGGGCGCGGCGCTGATACCGGTCGAGGTACAGGCCCCCGACTATATCGAAGGCGATACGCGCCTGCCGGGCCTCAGCGTCTCCGCCTCGAAGGATAAAGCAGGAAAGCTGCACCTGACCATCGTCAATCTCGATCCGGCGCGTGCCAGCAATCTCCATATCACGCTCAAGAGCGGAACATGGCGCAAGGCGAGCGCTCAAACGCTCACCGCCGACCGGATCGACACGCGGATAGGGTTCGATGCGCCCGACCCCTTCATACCGCAGCCGCTGCCAACCCGAATCAGTCAGGGGCAGGTGAGCGTGAAGATCGCGTCCAAATCGGTGACGCTGGTGGAAATCGAACAATGAGGGAGGAACTTCGTACCATGCAGCCAAAGGCGAGGATCGGAATATTGGGCATCTGTCTGGCCCTGGGTTGGACCAGCCTTACCGGTGCGGCGCAGCCCGTCGCCGCCGACCAGGTGCGCCAACTGGATATCGTCCAGACCCTTGCCAAGCCGAAAGACGGCAAGGCCGAAGGCGAAGCAACCCTATCCTCCTATCTCCTCGTCTATTTCAAGGATGAGACCCATTCGCTGCACTTTGCCGTTTCCACCGACGGCTATCATTTCACCGACGTCAACAATGGCCAGCCGGTTCTGAACGGGCGCGACATCGCCGAGCAGAAGGGGATACGCGATCCCCATATCGTCCGTGGCCCCGACAATGCCTTCTATCTCGCCATGACAGATCTCCATATCTTCGCGAAACGCGAAGGATTGCGCGATACGGAATGGGAACGGCCCGACGAAACCTATGGCTGGGGCAATAACCACGCGATGATCTTCATGAAGTCCTACGACCTGATCCATTGGTCCCATGCGATCGTACCCGTCGACCGCCTGTTCAAATCGACCGCCAATATCGGTGCGGCCTGGGCGCCCGAAACCATCTATGATCCGCAGAAGCGAAAGATGATGGTCTATTTCACGACCCGCAACGGCAAGGAAACCGACCATATGGTCTATTCCTATGCCGACGATGCCTTCACGACGCTCGTCACCGAACCCAAAAATCTATTCACCTACCCCAAGGTGAGGATCAGCACGATCGACGGGGACATTACGAAGATCGGCGACACCTATCATCTCTTCTACGTTGCACATGACCGCCCCGGATATCTGCGCCAGGCCACTTCTGCCCGGATCAACGGCGGCTATGTCTTCAACCCCGCCAAGATCGATCCGGAAACCGTCGGCACTGAAGCGCCGAATCTGTGGCGGCGGCATGGCACGAACACCTATGTCCTGATGTACGACGTCTTCGGCGCAAAGCCGGTCAACACCATGGGCTTCTCCGAAACGGAAGACTTTGTTCATTTCCGGAATCTGGGGCATTTCAACGATCCCGGCTCGCCCATGAAGGCGACCAATTTCGTCCAGCCGAAACATGGCGCGGTGATCCCGATCAGCAATGAGGAACTGGACCGGCTGCGACAATATTTCACACCAAAGGGCTGAGACGCGCGCCCGCACGTCACGCCCATCCGGCGGCCCCCATCTTTGCTCCCTATTCCGCGTCCGGCTGGTTCTGCGGTGCGGCCTTGTTGAATGCATCGAGCGCCAGACAGGCCTGCTCCACCGCCAGCAATCTAGGCCATCGCAGGTCGACGCAGAAACGCCGGGCATTCACCAGTTGCGCCACCAGGAAAATGTCAGCCAGCGTCACCTGATTGCCGAAGCAATATGGCCCGTCCTCATCCGCGATCAGCCGGTCGAAGGCGTCCAGCCCTTCGTCGATCGCCTGCACGGCCCAGCCCGTCACCTGTTCCTTGTCCAGACCCAGGCCGCGCAGCCGATCGAGTATCTTGAGGTTCTGGACCGGATGGGTGTCGCAGGCGATGACCTGCGCCGCCGCGCGCACCCTGGCCCGGCGGATCGGATCGGCGGGAAGCAGCCTTGGTCCCGCCGCCGTCTCGTCCAGATATTCGCAGATGGCGAGGCTCTGGGTCAGCACTGCGCCGTCGATCTCCAATGCAGGCAGCAGCCCTTGCGGATTGAGCGCGAGATAATCCGGCGCGCGCTGCTCGCCCTTGCGCAGATGGTGGAAGGCATCGGCATAGGCGACACCTTTCAGGTTCAGCGCTATCCGTACCCGATAGGATGCGGTCGAGCGAAAATAGCCGTGGAGGACGGGTTCAGTCATGGGCCTTGGGTCCAACCTTGATGATGCAATCGGACAGGCCGTCGATGGTCACGACGATCTCGTCCCCCTCGACCACCGCGCCGACACCTGCCGGCGTGCCGGTGTAGATCAGGTCGCCCTGCTCCAGCCGGTAGAAGCGCGAGACATAGGCAATGACGTCGGGCACATTCCAGATCAGGTCGGCCAGGTCGGCATCCTGCTTCACCACACCATTGACGGTCAGCGCGATGCGCCCGGTCGACAGATGACCGACTGCATTGGCCGCATGAATGATACCCAGCGGCGAGGATTGCTCGACATTCTTGCCGGTGTCCCAGGGGCGGCCCTTGTCGCGCGCTTCGAACTGCAGGTCGCGGCGCGTCATATCGAGGCCGGTGGCATAGCCATAGACATGGTCTAGCGCATCGACCGCCATGATGTTGCGTCCGCCCTTGCCGATGGCGACCACCAGTTCGGCCTCATAGTGGAAATTGGCGGTTTCGGCGGGATAGGCGATCATCGAGCCGGACAGCACCACGGTTTCAGCCCATTTGGTGAAGAAGAAGGGCGCTTCGCGGTCCGGGTCCCTGCCCATTTCGCGGGCATGGGCGGCATAGTTTCGGCCGATGCAGAACAGGCGGCGGACAGGAAAGCCATTGCCTTCGCTGGTCGCGACTATCACGGGCGCCTGCGGCTCAAACAGGGTGGTCACGTACTCAACTCCTTGTACAAATGCAGTTTCTCCCGGGCCGCCTTGTCCGAATAACCAAACAAGATAAGGGTGCTGTCGGCGCGCAGACGCAGCTCATGCCAGGAGGATATGACGAAAATGTCGCGCGGTCGAAGGGCAATTTCCTGTCCTTCAACCAATGCAGTGCCCCGGCCTTCGACCGTCTGATCAAGACATATATCCCGCTTTGAAGTTGATCATGCTTGCGCAGGGCATGACAGCAGTCCGCCGCGATGCTAAGGGAGCGGCCATGCAACGATTGCTCTCGCTTCTTGCAATGGCCGTCATCCTCCTCTCGCTGGGCGTGGGGTCGCTGGCACATGCGCGCGAGAGCCTTGATTGCGTGAGCACCAGCATCAGTTCGTCCGTCGATCATAGCGACGGGGACGGCGACCAGCTTCCCGACGACGATAGCGCCATGCCGCATCATCATGGCGGCTGCCATGGCCATCATGTCGGCACACCGGTCCATCGCCTGACGATGGGAGAGACTGCTTCAGGCCGTCACAAGCCAGTGATGCCCCCGGCCGGTCGCCTGTCGGCCGTGGCCCCGGACCCTGCCCTGCGGCCACCCATCGCCTGAAGCCGATCCATCGGCCCGTCGCCTTGCGCGACGCGGCCCGGTTCGTCGTTTCAGGAGATTTTCATCATGTATCGCTTCATTGCGGCCATGCTGGCCGTGGCCTGCTGCATTCCCTTCGCCGGAGCACAGGAAGGGTCTTCGCCCTTTACTCTGGCGAAGGCGCTGAATCTGGCAGGCGTCCGGTCCCCCGCTGCACAAGTAGGCACCGCAGGCGTCCAGGCGGCCGAAGCCGCCCAGGCCGTCGCGCGGCTCCGCCCCAATCCCGAACTCAATCTGCAAACCGAAAATGTCGCCGGCAGCGGTAGCTATCGCGGCTTCGGTAGCGCGGAAACCACGGCACAAGTCACCTTGCCGCTTGAAATGGGTGGCAAGCGGTCGGCCCGCATGGCCATCGCAGACGCCCAGCATGACCGCGCACTGATCGAGCAAGCGGTGGTCATGGCCGACCTCAGCCTGTCCGTCACCCAAAACTATATCATTGCCGTCGCCTCTGAACGACGCGCCGCCATCGCCGCGCGGCAGGTCGAAATAGCGGAGGAGGCAAGCCGTGCGGCCGTTATTCGCGTGCGCGCCGGTCGTGCATCTCCTCTGGAGGAACAGCGCGCAGGTCTGATGCGGATCAACGCGCAAGCGCTGTCGGAACAGAACCAGCGCGCCGCCATCGTCGCGCGGGCGAATCTGGCGCGGCTGATCGACGCAGCGGTTGACGGCCCGCTCGACCAGCCCTGGTTTGATCGCCTGTCGTCCACTGGCCCCATCGATCGCCCGCCGCCGGAGATGATGCTGGCCGCCCGCGCCGCCGCGTTGGATGTTGCTACGGCGGAGGCGCAGGTACGTCTCGCTGGAGCGCAGCGCGTACCCGACCTTCAACTGTTCGCCGGCCCACGCAGGCTGGCGGCAACCAACGACACGGCCATGCTGTTCGGCGTCTCCTTTCCGTTGCGGATCTTCAACAATGGATCGGCGGCCATGGCGCAGGCGCGCGCAGCACGGCAGCAGGCCGACTCCACGCGGCGCATGACCGAAATCCAGTTGGCGCAGGCGATTGCTTCGGCCGATGTGGAAGTCGCCAATGCCGAGACTGCCGCACGCATCGCCAGCAGCACCGCGCTGGCCATCGCGACCGAGGCGGCACGTATCGCCCGCATCGGCTATCGCGAAGGCAAGTTCGGACAGATCGATCTGCTCGATGCAGAACGCTCGCTCGCCGAAACCCGGCTGGCCGCGATCGACGCGCTCACCGCCTATCATGACGCTTCGGCCCGCCGCGACCGCCTGACCGCGCCGGCGCCGCTTTCATCCAAGGACTGATCCGATGAAGTCATTCACATATGCAGTGCCACTGGCGCTCGCTCTGTCGCTCGCCGCCTGTAGTGGCGGCACGGCAGACAATGCCACACCTCAGGCTCACGAAGAAGATCATGAGGAAGAAGAAGGCGTCGTCACTTTGACCGACGCCCAGATCCGATCGGCCCAGATCGAACTGGTGCCGGTCGATGCAGCGGGCACGAAGGGGATGCTGTCCCTGCCCGCGACGATCGAGGCGGACCCGCAAGGGATTCAGATAGTCACGGCTGCGATTGGTGGCCGCATCGTTGCCCTGAACCGCAATCTGGGCGAGACGGTTCGTGGTGGCGAAACGCTGGTGGTAGTGGAGAGCCGCGAGGCCGCACAGATACAGGGCGATATCGAGGCCGCATCAGCGCGGCTCACGCTGGCGCGCAGCAATCTCGCCAGAGAACAGCGACTCTTCGCTGAGAAAGTGTCGCCCGAGCAGGATCTGATCGCCGCCCGTACCGCCGCAACCGAAGCCGCTATCGCCCTGCGCCTCGCGCGCCAGCAACTCGCCGCCACCGGTCGTGCGAGCGGCGGCTTGAACCGCGTCGCCCTTCCCGCCCCCATTTCCGGTCAGATCATCGGCAGGACCGCATTATTGGGTCAGGTCGTTGCTGCCGATACGGAAGTCTACCGCATCGCCAATCTTTCGAAGCTGTCCGTTTCGGTGTCGCTTTCGGCCGCCGATGCCGCGTTGATTCGACCCGGCGTGGCAGTAACCATAACGGGTCAGGGCCGCAGCGCGCGCGCAACGCTGCGCTTCCTCTCGCCCATATTGGATGCGCAGACCCGGCTGGTCCCGGCCATCGTAGCACTGGATAATAGCGACGCCTCTTGGCGCATCGGCGAAGCCGTAACCGCTGCTATCGACCTGCCTGTCAAGGAAGGGGACCAGTCTATCAGCGTGCCGCAGGTCGCGGTCCAGACGATCGAGGGCAAGCCCAGCGTCTTCGTCCGCACACGCACCGGATTTCGGGCGATGTCGGTCGAGACCGGTGCCGTCAGCGGCGAACGCATCCTCATCACGCGCGGCCTGAAAGGCGGCGAACGCATCGCCGCCACCGGTAGTTTCATTCTCAAGGCCGAGCTCGGAAAGGGCGAGGCCGAACATGGACATTGATCGATGATCGACGCCATCGTCACATTTTCGGTCGCACGGCGCTGGCTGGTGCTGCTGCTGACCCTCGTCGCCTGTCTGATCGGTGGATGGGCGCTTCAGCGCCTGCCGATCGACGCGGTTCCCGACATCACCAACAACCAGGTGCAAGTGAATGTGCGGGCGCCTGCCCTGTCGCCCGAACTGATCGAAAAGCAGGTTGCCTTCCCCATCGAAACCGCGCTTTCGGGTATCCAGGGGCTGGAATATACACGATCGCTCAGCCGTAACGGCTTTGCGCAGGTCACGGCGGTCTTCACCGATGCGACCGATATTTATTTCGCGCGCCAGCAGGTGAATGAACGGCTCGCGGGACTTGCCGAAAGCCTGCCCACTGGCGTGACGCCCGAAATGGGGCCGATCGCGACGGGACTGGGGGAGGTCTATATGTGGACCGTCCACCTCGCTCATCGCAAGGACGACAGACATGAACCGGGCGAGCCGGGTCTGCAGCCGGACGGAAGCTATATCACACCCGAAGGCGAAAGGCTGGTCAGTCAGGCGGATCAGGCGACCTATCTGCGCACCGCGCAGGATTGGATCGTGACGCCCCTGCTCAAGAATACGCCCGGCCTTGCCGGCATCGATTCGATCGGCGGCTATGTGAAACAATATCAGGTCGTGCCTGACGTTCAGCGTCTGGCGGCGCTGCGCATCAGCCTCGACGACCTGGCCCGCGCGCTGGAGGAGAATAATGGCGCGGTGGGCGCCGGTGTCATCGACCGCAATGGGGAAGGACTGGCGGTGCGATCCGACGCGCGCCTGTCCGGTGCCGCCGACCTGGCCCGCACCGTCATCGCCACGCGGGAAGGCGTACCGATCTTGCTGAGCCAGGTGGCGACGGTGAAGACCGGGCAGGCGATCCGCATGGGGTCTGCCTCCGAAAACGGGCGGGAAGTCGTGGTCGGCACCGCCGTCATGCGTGTGGGCGAAAATAGCCGCACCGTGGCGGCAGCGGTGGCGAACCGGTTGGAGGCCATCAACGCCTCACTGCCGACCGACGTTATCATCCAGCCGGTTCTGGATCGCACCGCGCTGGTCCATTCGACCATCTCCACCGTGGCAAAGAACCTGACCGAAGGTGCGTTGCTCGTCATCGTCGTGCTGTTTGCCCTGCTGGGTAATTTCCGCGCAGCGCTGATCGCTGCCCTGGTCATTCCGATCACCATGTTGATGACCAGTTTCGGCATGTTGCAGGGGAGTATCTCGGCCAATCTGATGAGCCTCGGCGCGCTCGATTTCGGGCTGATCGTCGATGGGGCGGTCATCATCGTCGAAAATGCCTTGCGCCGCATTGCCGAGGGACAGCATCATCAAAGGCGGCTGCTCACCCTCGATGAACGGCTCGCCACCGTGGTGGCCGCGGCGCGAGAGATGATCCGTCCGTCCGTTTACGGCCAGGCGATCATCATCCTCGTCTACATACCGCTGCTCACACTGACGGGCATCGAGGGCAAGACCTTCACGCCGATGGCGATGACGGTCATCTTCGCGCTTGCCTGCGCGTTCATCCTGTCGCTGACCTTTGTGCCGGCGATGCTCGCCATCCTGCTGTCCAAACCGGTGGAAGAGAAGGAAGGCCGGATCATCGCGTGGATCAAGACGCGCTATGAACCTGGTCTGGATGGTGCGATGCGTCGCCCTACCCGTACGATCGGCATTGCCGTCGCAGCCTTCCTTCTGGCGATCGGCGCCTTCCTGACCCTCGGCCAGGAATTTCTGCCGCAACTGGACGAAGGAGACGCGACCGCCCAGATGTTGCGCATCCCCGGCACATCGGTCGAACAGAGCCAGGCGATGCAGTTCAAGGTCGAAAAGGCGATCGCCAGCCTACCCCAGGTGCTGTTCGTTTTTTCCAAGACGGGAACGGCGGAACTGGCCGCCGATCCGATGCCGCCCAATATTTCCGACACCTTCATTATCATGAAGCCGCGCGACCAATGGCCCGACCCCAGCTTGTCCAAGGCGGCGTTGATCGCGCAGATCGAGCAGAAGCTGGAGGCTCTGCCCGGCAGCGCCTTCGAAATCAGCCAGCCGATCCAGATGCGCTTCAACGAACTGATCGCCGGGGTGCGCGGCGACATAGCGGTCAAGGTCTATGGCGACGATCCGGACTCCATGGCCCGCACCGCCAATCGCATCGCCGCGATCCTGCGCAAGAGCGAAGGTGCCACCGACGTGCGGGTCGAGCAGACGGAAGGACTTCCCATGCTGGACATCCGTCCCCGCCGGGAAGCGCTCGCCCAATATGGCCTGTCCGCCAGAGCCGTGCAGGATGTCATCGCCGCCGCAGTTGGCGGACGCGATGCCGGCATGATCTTCGAAGGCGACCGGCGCTTTGCCGTCACCATCCGCCTCGACGATCGCCAACGTGCTGACCTCGCGCAACTGGAACAGATACCGGTGCCGACACCGGCGGGCGTCCATGTGCCGCTGTCGAGCGTGGCAGACATTGCGGTCACGACCGGACCGAACCAGATCAGCCGGGAAAATGGCAAGCGGCGGATCGTGGTGCAAGCCAATGTGCGCGACCGGGACGTCGCCAGCGTGGTCGCCGACGCACAAGCCGCCGTCGCCACGGAATTGCGCCTGCCCGCCGGCGCCTATCTGGAATGGAGCGGGCAATTCGAGAATCTCGCCTCCGCCCGCGAACGGCTGATGCTGGTGGTGCCTGCATGTTTCGCGTTCATTCTCCTGCTGCTCTACGGCGCCCTGGGTCGGGCGCGGGATGCAGTGATCGTCTTCACCGGCGTACCACTGGCGCTGGTCGGGGGGATATTGGCGCTGTTCCTGCGCGGCATGCCTTTTTCCGTGTCCGCTGCGGTGGGCTTCATCGCGCTATCGGGCATCGCTGTGCTCAATGGTCTGGTGATGTTGACCTCCATCCAGCATCTCGTAGCGCAGGGCATGGCGGCGGCCGACGCCGCCAGGGAAGGTGCGAGACAGCGGTTGCGGCCCGTCGTCATGACCGCGCTCGTCGCTTCGCTCGGCTTCGTGCCGATGGCGCTCGCTACCGGGTCAGGCGCCGAAGTCCAGAAACCACTGGCGACCGTGGTGATCGGAGGCCTCGTCTCCGCGACGTTGCTGACATTGTTCATTCTACCGACGCTCTACGCCCGCTTCGGTAGCTATAATGCGGGGAAAGACCGGGTCCGGACGGGAGATAGGGAGACGGCAGCCGTCAAACCCGCCTGATCGTCGATGCCATCGTCGATACTGGACTTCGATGATGGCATCGCTTCCCTATCCACTCAATCCTGCGTCCTTGGCAAAAGACATATTGCAAACGTTTGCTTAATTGCATATTCCGTTCTCGGAACACTGGTTCGGAGCATTGCCCTCTGGGGCGCACGCAGTTCGAATCGGTTCCCATTTCAGGGGAGGATGTCGTCAAGACTGCACGCTTGATGGCGTCCTCCTCATGCAGAGAGGACGCCGAATATGCTCACATCCTGGACTGCCGAGCATGTCGGCGCAATTTCCACGAACCCGTCCACCTCGGCATTAATCGCCGCAGATGACTTTGTGCGCATATCCCCTTCCATCGATATATGGGATGCTTGGCCCGTGCAGAAACGCGATGGCGCGCCTCTTCTTCTCGATGGTGGCGCTCAATTGTGGATGGCGCTGGCGGCGCCTCGGTTCGACAATCCCGATGAACGCCACGAACATGCGCGCATTCACCTCTTCCTTCGGACGGACGATCGCTGGGACCATCTGGGTCCGGCCATGCCGGACGGTTTCTCTCCCGGTAGCCGGGAATGGTCGGGATCGGCTATTTTCGATGAAGCCGTGGGCGAAGTGATCCTCTACTTCA
Organism: Sphingobium sp. BYY-5; assembly: GCF_022758885.1. Lineage (NCBI taxonomy): Bacteria > Pseudomonadati > Pseudomonadota > Alphaproteobacteria > Sphingomonadales > Sphingobiaceae > Sphingobium > Sphingobium sp. BYY-5. The sequence goes on along the minus strand of NZ_JALEBH010000002.1, from coordinate 60,840 downwards.
CGGCTGCCGGCCGCCGGGACGAAGCGGAACTGACCTTCGAACAACGCATGTTCAGCGCCCGTGCCCGGTTGACGAAAGAGGGCCGCCTGGTGGAGTGGGGCCAACTCATAGAGGTCATCCCCGCCCAACCCGCGCTCTACATGCCGACGACCGACGGCGGGCAGATCGGCACGATCAAGGCCTTTCGCGATCCGGCCTATTTCCGCGACCCGACCGATGGCCGCCATTATCTGTTCTTCGCCGGATCGCTCGCAGGGTCGGCATCCGCCTTCAACGGAGTTGTCGGCGTCGCTACGGCCCCGGCTGATCAGCCCGATCACTGGACCATCGCGCGCCCGCTGCTGTCGGCTGACGGTGTCAACAATGAACTCGAACGGCCGCATGTCATCCAGCACAAAGGCCTATATTATCTGTTCTGGTCGACGCAACGCCATGTCTTCAATCCCGAAGCGGCGATCGGGCCTACCGGCTTGTACGGCATGGTCAGCGAGGGGGTGTCCGGCCCCTGGCGGCCAATCAATGGCAGTGGGCTGGTTTTCGCCAATCCGCGCGAGGCGCCTGCTCAGGCCTATAGCTGGATGATCTTGCCCGACCTTTCCGTCACCAGCTTTGTCGATGACTGGGGTGTCGGGACCGAACGCCGCTTCGGCGGCAGCTTCGCGCCCTTCACGCAGCTCTGGCTGGACGGCGACAGGGGCGGCATTGCAGCATGATCGTCACGCCTCCGGGCGCGGTCATCCCAGTGCTGGACCTGCGGGACTGGCGGATCAAACAGACAGCGAAACGGACAGCTATGAAGAAAGAAATGCGGGTCGTTCAGCCGCCCGCCTTCCCATGGCCGGATTAAATCTGCAAACGTTTGCTGAAAATTTTTGCAAAGGTTTGCCTTAGCGCCTAATGCATCATCCTCACCGACCGCGGATGACGCGCGGCGGCCTTTTCAGGAGGGGTTGATGAAGAGTCGCATTCCACATAGCTGCATTTCTACGGCCGCCTTGGCCATGGCTTGCCTTTCCACGGCCGGCCAGGCGCAGGACGCCGCCCCGGCCGAAGTCCAGCAGGCAGCAGGAAATCAGTCCCCCATCAGTGGCGAGGATATCGTCGTCACTGCCGCCGCTGGCGACAAATCCCGCTTCCGGTCCTCCATCTCCGTGTCCCAGGTCAGCCAGGACGCGATCCAGAATTTCACGCCACGTTCCGAAGCGGAAGTGCTGCGCTCCATCCCCGGCCTCCAGCCGTCGGACACCGTCGGACACCGCCGGCCCCGGCGGCAACGCCAATATCGGCGTGCGCGGCATCCCGGTTTCGACCGGCGGTTCGGAATATGTGGCGTTGCAGGAGGACGGCCTGCCCGTCACACTGTTCGGCGACATCAATTTCGGCAATAATGACTATTGGCTCCGCTTCGACCAGAATGTCGATCGGGTGGAGGCAGTGCGCGGCGGTTCCGCTTCCACCTTCGCCAGCCAGGCGCCCGGTGCGGTCGTCAACTATATCGGCAAGACCGGCGACAGGGAGGGCGGATCGATCGCCCTGTCGAAGGGCGTCAACTTCCGCGAGAGGCGGATCGATTTCGACTATGGCGGACGGATCAGCGACACGCTGCGCTTTCATGTCGGCGGCTATGCGCGCGAAGGCGGCGGGCCGACAAATGAGGATTTCAATGTCCTGCGCGGCTATCAGGTGAAGGCGAACCTGACCAAGGAGTTCGACGACGGCAAGGGCTTTATCCGCTTCAACTTCAAGCGTCTGGACGAACACGCCCCGACCAACACCACCATGCCGTCGCTGGTGACGATCGACGGCAACAAGATCACCAACTTCAAGCCGTTGCCAGGCTTCGACGCGCGCGACGGATCAACCTATTCGATCTACAACCGCCAGTTCCAATATGTGACGCGCGACGGTCAGCTCAACTCGGCCGACATGAACGGCATCCATCCCAAGGTCACGTCGGTCGGCGCCCAATTCCATTATGAACTGAGCGACCTGCTGACCATCGACAATGTTTTTCGCTACACCGACATGAGCGGCAGTTTCGCGACGCAATTCCTGAATGTCGCGTCCACCGCCGGCGTGCTGGGATCGACGGTGAACGGCCAGACCGTCGGATCGATCCGATACGCCGCCGGGCCGCAACTGGGACAGGTCTATAGTGGTGCCTATCTGAACAATAATCCGAACATCAACACGCTGATGAAGGACATGGGCAGCATCGCCAACAACCTGGCGCTGACCGGCAAGTTCGATATCGGCGCGGGCAAGGTCACAGTGCAGGCGGGCTGGTTCCACATGAGCCAGAACATCGTCCAGGACTGGCACGTCAATCGCCAGTATAGCGCCCTGGAAGGGGAGAATGCTGCGCCGCTCAACCTCTTCTCCACCACCGGCGTCCAGCTGACTGCGGCGGGACAGGCAGGGTTCAACGATAATTGGGGGGCGTGCTGCGCGCGCAGCGTGGATCTTAAATATACCGACGAGGCGCCCTTCCTGTCGGCCAATTATTCGGGCGGCGGGTTCGACATCGACGCCAGCGTTCGCTTCGATCGGGTGCGGGGCGAAGGCACGGCGCAGGCGGGCGTGGCCGGCCCCGACTATATCGTCAGCGATGAAATGGGGAGCGCCACCCTGCCCTCCATGCTGCCGGGCGGGCCGATCGAGCGGATCAACTATAGGCGCAGCTATACCAGTTGGTCGTTCGGCGCGCTCTATGCGATCGACAACAACAATAGCGTCTTCGCCCGCGCGAGCCGTGGCGGTCGTTTCAACGCGGACCGGCGCGTGCTGGGCGGAAACTTCAATGCCGACGGCTCGCTCAACAGCCAGGGCGCCAGCACCGCCATCAACTTCCTGAACCAGCAGGAGATTGGGGTGAAGCATCGCGGTCATGTCGGCGGGTCGGGCAATTATTCGGTGGAGATCACCGGATTCCGGTCGACCCTCACCGAAAACAACTATGACTTTACGCGGATCAACAATCCGCCGCCGAACAACGATCCCAATATTTCGAACGATTACCGGTCCTGGGGCATCGAATTTACCGGCCGTTTCAACATCGACAATTTCCACCTGGCCGTCGATGCGACCTGGGTGAACCCCAAGATCAGGGACAGCTCGACAGCCGAGCTGGCGGGCAATCGTCCGGGCGGCATTCCCAAGCTTACCTACCTGATCTCTCCTTCCTATGACGCCGGTCTGTTTGCGGTCGGCGTGTCAGCGAGCGGCCAAACGAATGCGCCGATCGACGACTTCAACCTCTATAGCGTGCGCGGCACCACCTTCTTCAACGGTTTCGTCAAACTGCGCCCGGTGGAGAATCTGGAACTGGGCCTCAACGCCAATAATATCTTCGACACGCTGGGCTATCGTGGTGGTGGCTTGCTCCTGCCGATCAACGCGACAAGCGGCATCTTCCAGAATAGCGCGGTCTATGGTCGAACGGTGACGGCATCGCTGCGCTATAATTTCTGATCCCAGTCGGGAGCCGTTTCTTCTTCCTCACTTTAGGAACGGCCCGTCCGGATAAATAGAGGCCCGGTTGTCGAGGAACCTGGCCTCTTATACCAAGATACATTCAGACCTGTTCCCCGGCGAAGGCCGGGGTCCAGTTCGAACCGTGGAACTGGACCCCGGCCTTCGCCGGGGAACAGTAACCAATTGATCTCGATGGATCATTCTCTACGCAACCTGGTATATCGTATCGCCAAGATCGATATCGGACGATCAGCTCGATTCCCGCCGGACGATTTCCGGCGCGATCTGAATCGATTCCGGCCGCTCCCCCGACAGCCGCTTGCACAGCAGATCGACCAATAGCGCCGCGCCGCGTTGGATATCCTGACGCACGGTCGTCAGCGGTGGATTGGATAGCTGCGCCAGCGGCACATCGTCGAAACCCACGACCGAAAGCTGGTCAGGAACGCGGATATCCTGCTCGGCCGCGGCGGCGATCACGCTCATGGCCGTCACGTCGGACGCGGCGAAAATCCCGTCTGGACGATGGCCGGCAGCGAAATAATCTGCCGCGACGCGGTGGCTCGCCTCTGGCGTGACATGGGCATGAACCAATTCAACCCGATCCCGCGCGCCTATTGGCAGCGCGTCGAGAAATCCTTCGTAGCGAGCCGCAAATTCCGGCACGGCGACATTGCCGAAAAAGGCCAAGCGTCCCCGCCCTCGTTCCAGCAGATGCCGGGCCGCCAGCCGGCCGCCTTCCTCATTGTCGGTGCCGACGGTCAGATAGCGGTTGCGCGGCGCATGGGCGCCCCAGATAACCAGCGGGTTATAATGCTCCGCCGTGCGATCCAGCACGGCACCCTGGTCCGACTGGCCGATAATGATGACCCCGTCGACGCGCCCCGCGCGAATGAAATTGTCGAGCCAATCGTCCCCGGCCGGCAGCACGCGCGACAGGAGCAGGTCATAACCGCGCTCGGTCAGTTCATCCGCAAGGAAACCGAGCATCGCCATGAAGAAAGGATCGGACAGATGCTGACCGCGCTCATGCCCTAGCGGCAAAAGAACCGCGATCGCGCCCGTACGCCCCAGCCGCAGATTCTGCGCCGCGACATTGAGCTGAAAACCATGATGGGCGGCCAGTTCCTGGATACGCCGACGTGTATCCTTATTGAGCGCGCCCTTCGACGTCAGTGCGCGCGATACGGTCGACACCGAAACACCCGCAATCCGCGCGAGGTCGGTAATGCTTTTCACTGGGCCGTCTTGATGATCCGTCATGCCTCCCTTCTACGGACAATCCACCAGCCTTCAAGCCGGACGACCACGGCCGCGAACAATCAGTGTGGCCGCACCGGCCGCGATCATCATCACGCCCGCCATGGTCAGAATGTTGCGCGGGTCGCCACCCAGCAGCGGACGATAGATGACGGGTATGATCAACGTTTCCAACAGCATCGGGATGACGATGAACATGTTGAAGATGCCCATATAGACACCCGTACGTTCCGGCGGGATGGCATTGGCCAGCATGACATAGGGATTGCCCATCATGCTGGCCCAGCCGACACCAATGCCGATCATGAGCAGGAAAAGCTGCCCGTGGCTGGTCGTACCGGGGATGGCCAGCATCGCCGCACCGGACAATGCGACCGCGCAGGCATGGATAGAACGGGAGCCGATGCGCCGGCTGAGCGGCACCATCGCGAAAGCGGACAGGCAGGCTATGGCATTATAGAGCGCACCCGCCTGACCCGTGAGCAGCACCGCCTGGCGAAAGCCGCTGCTGGTGGGATCGGCAGTGCCGAACAAGGTCCGTGCCAGCGCGAAACTGATAAACTGCCAATAAGCGAACATCGCGAACCATTGCAGCAGCATCGACAGGGTAAGCTGGCGCATGACGACCGGCATTTCGCGCACCGCCGCCACAAAATCGCGCAATGCGGTGCGGGCCGAAAGCCGATCAGTCTGCATCCGCGTAATTTCTTCGGGTGAAAGCGGCAATTCGGGCACGCGCAACACCGACCAAAGGATCGTGGAAATGGAAATCACCGCGCCGACGAGGAAGGCAATACGGGTGATGTCCGGAATGCCGTTCGCATCGACCAGATCGGCACTGAAGCCCCACCAGACGAGCAGCGATGGAGCAAGATAGGACAGGGTCTGGGCGAGGCCCGTAAAGGCGCTTTGCGTCAGGAAACCCAGCGATCGCTGACCCTCATTCAATCGGTCGCTGACATAGGCGCGATAAGGCTCCATGGTGATATTGTTGGCCGCATCCAACATCCAGAGCAGGCTGGCGGCGAACCAAAGCGTCGGGCTGTAGGGCATGAGCAGCAGGCCGAGGCTGCATAGTACCGCGCCGATCAGAAAATAGGGCGTGCGCCGCCCCCAGCGGCTGACCGTGCGATCGCTCAGCGCCCCGACAATCGGCTGGACCAGCAAGCCGGTGACTGGCCCGGCCAGCCAGAGCAGAGGCAAATGCGCCTCGTCAGCGCCCAGATATCGATAGATCGGTCCCATATTTGCCTGTTGCAGGCCGAAGGAAAACTGGATGCCGAAAAAGCCGAGATTCATCTCGACGATATGCCGAAGGCGCATCTTGGGCTTGCCGGCTACATCCCGCATATCGTGAACCTCTCCTCCACCATGACCGGTTTCTTCGCTTTTCCGGACTCGCGCAGCATAGAGGCTGGAAACAGGTTAGGCAATCGTTTGCATAATCTGTTTCGCGACCGCGCCGGTACCGCTCCAGACGCACACTTCAGTCGCTTATCCGAGCAACGGATTCGCGGATGATGATTTCATGTTCGAGATAGATGTTGATCCGGTCGACCGGTCCAGACCCCGCGCGCGCCAGGGCAACAGCGCGCGCAGCCGCTTCTGCCGAAATCTTCGCGCCCGGATGCCGCACCGTCGTCAAGGTCGGCCAGATCTTCACCGCGATCGGCGTATCGTCGAAACCCACCACCGAAACATCGCCGGGGACATCCAATCCCTTGCGATGGGCAAGCGAAACAACGGCCGCAGCCATGTCGTCATTGCTGGCGAAGATGGCGGTGGGCCGCCGCTCCAGGGCCAGCAACTGCTCACCAGCGGCAAGACCGGATTCAAAGCTCATATCGCCATCCGCGATCAGGTCGGGGCAGACCGGAATGCCCGCCTCTTCCAAAGCGATCTTGTAACCGTCACACCGGCTACGATGGATCAGGTGCCCACGACCGCCGCGAATGAAACCGATGTCGCGATGCCCAAGGCCGATCAGATGGGCCGTCATGTCCCGCGCCGCGCCGCGATCGTCGATCCGTACACAATGCTCGTTCGGCAAATCATCGCCAGGAGACATTGCGATCACGGGAACCGGGAAGTCACGGGTCAGGCCATGCAGGCTTGCCACTTCGCAATAAGGCGGGACGATCAATATGGCGTTGGCGCCATTGTCCACCAGCGCATGCATCTGCCTTTCTATTTCCACGGGGTCCGGACCGTCGAGCCGCCGCAGCAGCAATTGCGCGCCCAATTGGCTGGTCGCATCCAGCGCACCCACCAGAATGGAACTCAAAAAGGCATTTTCGATATTGCGATGAAGCAGGCCGATCCGGGTCGTCGCGGCGCTTGCCAGCGATCGCGCCGCCAGATTGGGCGTATAGTTGAGTTCGCGGATGGCCACCATCACCCGTTCGCGCGTGGTCTCTCGCACTTTAAGGCTGTTGTTGAGCACGTTGGACACGGTCATGGCGGACACGCCGGCGCGATCCGCCACTGTCTGAATGGTTATCGCCTGGCTGGCGCGGCGACCCGGACGGGCCATCTTCTTCCTCCTGTCGTCCCGGTCAAGCACCCGTCGCTTTTCCCATAGCCGGGACCCCCAAATTATGTTTATCGCTACAAATCATGTATCTGGCAAATGGTAAGAGGCTTTCCCGACATTCGGGCACAAGAAATATTAGCGCTACAAATTTGATCTTGACTCTGGCGCGGGAGTCGGGAATTTAGCGCTACAATTGCACTGCCAAAGTGCGAGGCCGCTGCCATTGCCGCAGCAAAATATCGCAAGGCCACCCGACCCGACAGGCGGACGGGATCGCCAAAGGGGAGGATTGAATGCGTATTTCCAAAGCCATTTTGTGCCATGCCAGCATGTCCGCGATCACGATGGGCATCGCTTTGGCGCCAGCTATCGCCTTTGCCCAGGCCGACACCGCGCTGCCGCAGGACCAACTGACCGACAGCAGCGCCGCGCAGGGCAGCACCGACATCGTCGTCACCGCGCAGAAGCGTGCCGAACGCCTGCAGGATGTGCCGCTGGCCGTGACCGCCGTGACCGCCGACACCTTGGCCAATCGCCAGATCAACGACAGCAGCTCGCTGGTGCAGGCCGTGCCGTCGCTGACCTTCCAGCAGGGCGCAACGCCGACGAACAGCAGTTTCCGCATCCGCGGCATCGGCACCGCCCTGTTCGGCCAGGGCGTCGAATCCTCCGTCTCGACCGTCGTCGACGGCGTGGTCGCCGTCCGCCAGACCCAGGGCTTCATCGACCTCGCCGATATCGAACGGGTCGAAGTGCTGCGCGGCCCGCAGGGCACGCTGTTCGGCAAGAATGCGACCGCCGGCGTCGTCAACGTCACCACCGCCCGCCCCTCTCGCGATTTTGAAGGCCGCGCCGAAGCGACCATCGCCGAACATGGCGAATATCGCGTGCGCGGCACCGTGTCCGGCCCGATCAGCGACACGCTGCGTGCGCGCGTCACCGGCTTCTACAATGACGTTCGCGGCGTCGCCCGCAACATCGCCACCGGCGGCTGGGACAATGGCTCCAAGTCCTGGGGCGTGCGCGGCAAGCTGGAATGGGACGCCACCGACAATCTCAACCTGCTGCTGGCGGCCGAATATCGCAAGACCGATGCGGATTGCTGTGCATCGACCTGGATCGGGATACAGAATCCGAATCTCCAGTCGCTAGTCGGCCCCATCAACGCCACCCGCCGGAACCGCACCATCAACGACGAAAGCGTCACCTACTCCAACAGCGATCAGCAAACCTATTCGTTGCAGGCCGACTGGGATCTGGGCGGCGCGTCCATCACCTCCATCTCCGCCTACCAGGCCTATCATCTGGACGTGAACCAGCCGATTGAACGCATCAACAGCGCCGTGCCGCTGTTCGTGGGCAGCACCGCCACCTATTCCTATTTCAGCCAGAATCACGGCATCGTGGATCTAAGCGCCTTCAGCCAGGAACTGCGCATCGCCAATAACGGCAATAGCGATTTCAACTATGTCGCTGGCGCCTTCTACATGCATTCGGACATCAAGCGTCCCTTCGACCGCCGTCGCGCCCGCTGCACCGCCGGCACATTCGGCGAACCCTGCGCCACCACCAACATCGTCTGGCAGTCGGCCGCCAGCAACATCCGCCTGAAGCAGGACAGCATCTCTGCCTTCGGTCAGTTCGACTATCGCATCATCGGCGGCCTGAAGGCGATCGGCGGTTTGCGCGTACAATATGAAAAGGGCACCAATAGCGGCACCCGCACCGCACCGATCGTCGCGGGCGACGTGATCTTCCCCGGCAACGCGCCCACCAGCGGATCGATCACCGCCGACGACACCGCCGTCACCGGCAAAGCGGGCCTGCAATATGAGTTCAGCCGCAACGCGCAGGTTTATGGCAGCTACACCCGTGGCTATAAGGGGCTGGGTTACGAGATGGAAATCTCGGCCGACCTCGCCAACCAGCGGGTGCTGGAGCCGGAACATGTGAATGCCTATGAAATCGGCTTCAAGGGCCGCACGGCGGACGGCGTCCTCAGCATCAACACCGCGCTGTTCCTGGCGGACTACACCAATCTGCAAGTGCAGGCCAACCGTTCCGACGTCAATACGGGCGTGGTCCAGTTCGTGTCCACCAACGCCGGCAAGTCGCGTACCAAGGGTTTCGAAGTCGAGGCGACGGTACGCCCCGACGATCATTTCAGCCTGACCGGCGCAGTCACCTATTCGGACGCCCGCATCGATATCGACGGCCTCAACTGCCCGCAGCAGTTCAACGCCGCAGCGCCGGTGATGTCGGGCACACCGACCAATATCTGTTATCGATCGGCCGCCGGGGCCACGCCGACCCAGAATTTGCGCGGCGCAACCCTGCCCGTCAGCCCGAAATGGCGCATCAGCATCGCGCCGCGCTATGAAGCGGACATTCCGGGCACCAACCTGGCCGGTTTCGCGCAAGTGGGCGTCAACTTCCAGAGCAGGATGAACTTCTCGGTCGAGCAGGATCCGCTGCTGGAACAGCCCGCTTACACGCTGGTCGACGCCAGCATCGGCCTGAAGCAGATTGATGGCCGCTACAGCCTGACCCTGTTCGTCAAGAACCTGTTCAACGAAAACTATCTGACCAGCATCGGCCACAGCTCCTTCCTGGGCGGCAATTATGATCTGGTCGGCACCTTCAACAAGGACGCGGATCGCTATTTCGGCGCCACCCTCGGCGTGAAGTTCTAATCGCAGGGCGCGGCGGTCTCGACCGTCGCGCCTCTATCTTGTTGCCGGAGGAGCAGAAGGAATGAAGAAGCGTTTCTTGATGGCGGCCTCGATGCTGACGGCGGCGATGGGCCTATCGAGCGCCAGCGCCGCGCCAAAGCCCTCTCCTCCACCCAAGCCAAACATCGTTCTGATTGTCCTCGACGATGTGGGCTTTTCCGACCTGGGCGCCTTCGGCTCCGAAATCCGTACGCCCAATATCGACGCTCTGGCGGCAGGCGGGCTGCGCTACAATCGCTTCGACAGCAAGGCGATCTGCACCGCGACGCGCGCAGCGCTGTTGACGGGGCGCAATAACCAGACGGTGCGGATGGCGGATCTGCCGACCAACAGCCGTACCAACGACCTCAGCCGCGATCGGGGTGAACTGCCTGCCAATGCCCAATTGCTGCCGCAAGCGCTGAAAGCGGCGGGATATCGCACCTATGGCGTGGGCAAATGGCATCTCGGCCCCGAATTCGAGGACGGGTCGCCCGGCAACAACGCTTCCTGGCCGCTCCAGCGCGGATTCGACCGCTTCTACGGCTTCTATCTGGGCTGGACAGACCAATATCATCCCGACCTGATCGACGGGAACCAAGTGCTGCCCAAGCCGGACAAGCCAGGCTATCATTTCTCCGCCGACATGGCGGATCACGCCATCGCCGATATCGACGATGCAGCGGGCAAGCCCTTTTTCCTCTATTTCGCGATGGGCGCGGGCCATGCGCCGTTGCAGGTGCCGCGCGCCTATATCGATCGCTATCGTGGCGTCTATGAAAAGGGCTGGGACGCCATCCGCGCCGAGCGCTTCGCGCGGATGCAGAAGAGCGGCATCATTCCGCCCGGCACCTTCCTGACCGACCGCGCCGCCGCCGACCGCCCCTGGGAAGCGCTGAGCGAGGACGAAAAGATCGTCTTCGCCCGCTACATGGCGACCTATGCCGGCTTCCTGGAACATGCCGACGAACAGATTGGCCGGGTTGTCCAGCGACTGAAGAACACCGGCCTGTACGACAATACGATCATCATGCTGATCTCCGACAATGGCGCGGCGTCCGAGGCTGGGCAGGAGGGTAGTTTCGAGAAAATGTACCGCCCCAACAAGCTGAGCTTCGCCCAGCAACGGGCGCGGATTGATGATATCGGCACCGACAAGGTGCAGCCCGAATATCCCCGCCCTTGGGCCTGGGCCGGTGACACACCGCTGCGCCGTTACAAGGTCTGGCCCTATGCCGGTGGCGTGCGGACGCCGCTGATCGTGTCCTGGCCATCTATGATCCGCGACGGCGGCGCGGTGCGGACGCAATTTGTCGATCCGATCGATCTGGCGCCCACATTGCTGGATGCGGCCGGAACCAGCTTCGCCAGGACGGTCGATGGCGTCGCCCAGATCCGGGTGGCCGGCCAATCGATCCGCGCCACCTTCCGCGATCCTGCGGCCAGGACTCGTTCGGTGCAATATTTCGAGCTGCGCGGCCAGCGCGCCATTACGTCCGGCCACTGGCGCGCTGTTGCGATGCATAAATACGGAACTGATTTCGCGAAGGACAAATGGGAATTGTTCGACCTGTCCAAAGACTATTCCGAAAGCACCGATCTCGCCTCCCGCTATCCTGCGAAGCTGGAGGAAATGAAGACGCTCTGGTGGCGGGAGGCGCGCAAGTACAGCACGCCGCCGCTCGCCGAACCGCCCGAAATTTTCGCCAAGCGCGCACGCTACGATGACGCCTTCGCTGATACGCCGAAATGACCTCCGTCATCGTAAATTCCTCACCCCACGCGCAGACACGCAAAAGCCCCCTCGACCTGTCGCCCCATGACCGGGCCTGGGTCGAGCGCACCCGCGACAGCCTGTCCATCGAAGCCCAAATCGCGCAATTGTTCGTCCTGTCCGCGCGGCATGATACGCTGGCGGAAGTGGACGAACTTTCCGTCCATGCGCCTGGTGGCATTCATCGTTTTCCAACGCATGATCTGGATGCCGCCTGGGCCGCGACCCGATACGCATTGGATCGGGCGGAGGTGCCGCTAATCCTGTCCGGCGATATTGAGGGCGGGACGGTCACTCCCCCCTTCACCACCGCCATTCCCAACCAGATGGGCACCGCTGCCTGCGACGACATCGCCCTGAGCGCGGAGCTGGCGCGGATCGTGGCGCGGGAAAGCCGTGCCCTCGGCTACAACTGGTCCTTCACGCCCGTCGTCGATATCAACCGCGCTTTCCGCAATGCGGTCGTCGGCACGCGATCCTATGGATCAGATCCCAAGCATATCCTCGAACAGGCGCGCGCCTATGTTCGCGCCCTCCAGGCCGAAGGCATCGCCGCCTCCGCCAAACATTGGCCGGGCGACGGGCTGGACGATCGCGATCAGCATCTCGCGACCAGCGTCAACGATATGGAGATGGCTGAATGGGAAGAGACTTTCGGCCATATCTTCGGCACGCTGATCGACGATGGCATCATGACCATCATGTCCGCACATATCGCCCTGCCGGCCTATATCCGGTCACGCTTCCCTGACGCGGGCCGGCAAGCGTTCGAGCCGGCATCGGTGTCGCGCCTGCTCAACGAGGAACTGCTGCGCGGGCAACTCGGCTTTCAGGGGTTGATCGTGTCGGACGCCACGGTGATGGGCGGGCTGACCAGTTGGATGGACCGGGCCGAGGCAGTTCCGGCCGTGATAGAGAATGGCTGCGACATCTTCCTGTTCAGCCGTGATCCTGCGAGCGACATGGCGCTGATGCTGGATGGCCTGCGATCGGGCCGGCTATCGGAACGCAGGCTGCATGACGCGGTCACGCGATGCCTCTCTTTCAAGGCGGCGCTGGGCCTGCATCGAAAGACATCGGAGGAACGGCTTCCCCCGATCGACACGTTGCGCGCCCAGTTGCGCCGGCCCGAACATCTCGACACAGCCGCGCGAGCGCTGGGCCAGAGCATCACCCTGGTCAAGGACCGTCAGGCGCTATTGCCGATTGATCCCGCACGGCACCGCCGGATCGTCATTCTCGCGGATGAAGGCGAGAGCTTCTTCTCCGGCGCGCCGGAGCGCAGCTTTGCGCCGATGCGCGCTGCCCTGGAGGCGCGCGGCTTCGAAGTGCGCGCCTTCGCTCCCACGGCGATGCCAACCCCCGCGGACACCGACCTGATCCTCTATCTCATCGGGCAGGAAGCGACGCCGGGTCTCAGCCATATATTCCTGGATTTCGCCAAGCTGCACGCCAGCCCACGCAACGCCATGATTCAGTTCAATTGCGAGATTCCGACCCTGCTCATCTCCTTCGGCCAGCCCTATTATCTGTACGACGCACCCAATGTCGCAAGCTACATCAATGCCTATGCCTCGCTGCCTGGCATCCAGCTTGCCCTGGTGGAACGGTTGCTGGGGGATCAACCGTTTACCGGGGTCAGCCCGGTAGACGCCTTTTGCGGAATGGAGCAGTTACAATGGTAAGTGCGCCCCGGCCGACTTCATCGCCCGCCCGAGACGGAAAGGAATCTTCGCCCATGACCACCGCTCGCCGGCTGATGCGCGCCGCAGCCATGACCGCCTGTGTCCTGCTCGGTCCAGGCGCCTTCGCGAAACCGGCGCAGCCGGCCGCGCCACAGCGGCCCAACATGATTTTCGTGCTGGTGGACGATCTTCGCTATGATGCGATGGGCTTTCTGACGCCGGGCCTCAAGACACCCAATATCAACGCGTTGGCGAAGAATGGCGTCTATTTCCCCAACGCGGTCGTCACCTCGTCGCTCTGCTCGCCCAGCCGCGCCACCATCCTGACCGGGCAAAGCACGCGCAACCATGGCGTGGTCGATAACAACAACAGTTCCGAAGAAGGCCTGGTCTTCTTCCCCTCCTATCTCCAGCAGGCAGGCTATCAGACCGGCTTCTTCGGCAAATGGCATATGGGCTTCGACACCGATGCGCCGCGCGCGGGCTTCGACAAATGGGTGAGCTTCAAGGGACAGGGTACCTATTTCCCGACCGAGCAGCTTTCCCCGGACAAGATCGCGGCGGGCGAGCGGCAGATGCTGAACGTCGATGGCCGTGAAGTGAAACGCACCGGCTATATCACCGACGAACTAACCGACTATGCGATGGACTGGCTGGAAAAGGGGCGCGACAAGTCCAAGCCCTTCTTCCTCTATCTGAGCCACAAGGCAGTCCATAGCGACCCGCTGCCACCCGACCGCTATAAGACGCAATATAGCGACCTGGACATCAAATTGCCCGCCAGCATGGCGAACACGCCGGAAAACAACGCAGGCAAGCCAATGTGGGTGCGTAACCAGCGCAATAGCTGGCACGGGGCGGATTTTCCCTATCACACCGACAATCCGATGAAGGAACAGGTGCGCGATTATTATCGCACGCTGAGCCCCGTCGATGAGAGCCTGGGTCGCATCATGGCGTATCTCAAGACGAACCATCTCGACCGGAATACGATGGTCGTCTTCTATTCCGACAATGGCTTCCTGATCGGCGACCATGGGCTGATCGACAAGCGCAACGCCTATGAACCCTCGGTCCGGGTGCCGATGATCGTCTGGGCGCCGGGCATGTTGCCCAAGGGCGTCACCAATCCGACGGTCGTGCGTAATCTGGATTTGGCCCCTACCTTCCTGGACGTCGCCCATATCGCCGAACCCAGGCAGATGGAGGGTAAGAGTTTCCTGCCCGTCGCCGAAGGCAAGATGGACGAAAAGACGTGGAAGCCCGGTGATTTCATCTATGAATATTATTGGGAATGGAGCTTCCCCCAGACGCCGACGACCTTCGCCATCGAACGCGACCGGGTGAAATATATCCAATATCATGGCGTCTGGGATCTGGAGGAACTCTATGACCTCAAGAGCGACCCGGACGAGATGCACAATCTGATCGACGATCCCAAATGGCTGGATACCAAGATCGTGCTGCGCAAGGCTCTGTTCGACCAGATGGCCAACGACAAGGGCGAGCATGTCGTGCCCTATACGCGCAAGACCAGTTCCGGTCTGGTCCATCGCAACATAAACGGTCCGCACGCCGCCGATTTCCCGGCCGAATGGTATGTGCAGCCGAACCTGCCGTCCAAGATGAACGATCTGTTTGCCGACAGCCCCGCCAAGGCCAAGGCAGACGCCGCCAACAAACCCTATCACCCCTGACCGGCCAGCAGCCGGTCAGGGTTCGGAGATCCTTCCATGAAAGCCTGGCAGCCTGCCGACGAAACGGCCCGCCCGCACGTCTCAATCACGTTCATCGCCATCTATGTGCTGGCGCAGTTCGGTATCTGGATCGCGTTGCTGACGCCGGTGGTGATGACCATCGCGTTGCGCGTCGGCGAGATCGCGACGGAGGCGGAAAAAGGACGCTGGCTGGGGATCATCCTCGCCATCGGCGGCTTTGTCGCGCTGGTGGTGACGCCGATTTGTGGCGCCCTCTCCGACCGGACGCGCAGTCGTTTCGGCAGGCGGCGACCCTGGCTGCTGGGCGGGATGCTGGTCAGCGGCACGGGACTGGCCATCCTGGGCGCCGCGCCCAACCTGCTTATACTGGGCATCGGCTGGATCATCTGTCAGGCGGGCTTCAACGCGATGCAGGCCGCCAGCCTGCCCATCCTGCCCGATATCATCCCGGTACGGTTGCAGGGGCGGGTCGCCGGGTTGTTGGGCATGACATCGACCGCAGGCACCTTCGCAGGTAGCTGGATCACCCAATATACCCAGTCGTCCAACCTGTTGATGTTCCTGGCCCCCTTCGCGATCACGGTTCTCAGCATCGGTACGCTCTGCCTGATCCTGCCCGATCGTCCCGCCGGTCGGGATGACAAGCCGATGAAGCCAGGCGACATGCTGCGCGCCATTATGGCGCCGTTTCGCGACTGGGACTTTAGCTGGGCCTTTGGCAGCCGCTTCCTCATCATGATGGCCTGGTCGTTTCTGCTGACCTATCAGCTTTTCTTCCTGACCGACCAATTGTCGCTCGCCAAATCCGACGCGACCCAGGTGATGGTGAAGTCCATGGCGATCATCGCCACCGCCACCATCGCAATATCGCTGATCGGCGGTTTCATTACCGACTGGACCGGCCGACGCAAGCCGCTCGTCTTCCTGGCTGCGGTGATGGAAGGGGCCGGATTCCTGACCATTGCACTGGCGCCCTCAGTCCCGCAATTCCTGGTCGGCGTGGCGATCGCCGGGATCGGCAAGGGCCTGTATTTCGCCGTCGACCTCGCGCTGCTCGCAGCCATCCTGCCCAGCGAGAAGGACCGCGCCAAGGATATGGGCGTGTTCCAGATCGCCAATTCCCTGCCCCAATCGCTGGCGCCCGCAATCGCACCTATTATCCTGGTCATCGGCAGCACTAGCGGCAAAAATTATGCCGCCATCTATTTCATTGGCGCCATCTTCGCGCTGCTGGGCGCCTTCGCCATCCGCCCGATACGCCGGTCGCGCTAATAGCAGTGCTCGCGCCAGCTGGCGAGCACCGTCTGCCATCTCTTACTTGCGCTGGGCCGCGCTGGCGTCACGCACGGCACGGAACTCGCTGTCGGCGGACCAGTTCGGCCAGCCATGGCTGTCGGCAACCCGACGCCCGACATTGTAGAGCAGGGTCATGTCGCCCTCCCAACTGTCCGTGTTCCAGCTATCGTCAAATTGATCGGCGGGTTGGTGATAGCGATCGCGTGTATAGATATCACCCAGTTCCTTGCCGCGCGCCTCGCCACCATTCACCAGTTCCCGCCCCGGATTGAAGGAAATGGCCGGCACGCCGCGCTTGGCCATGGGGAAATGATCGGAACGATAGAAGCTCCCCGCCTCGGGCCGCGCGTCGGGCGTATAATGCCGACCCAGCTTCTCCCCTTCCTCCGTCAGGGTCGTCAGAAGGTCCAGTTTAGCCGCGCCTGAAATGCTGAAATTGGTGGTCTTCTCGACCCCGAACGGCCCGTCCATGTTGACCACGCCCGCCGTTGTCGCCAGCGGACGCAGCGGATTGTCGGCATAATATTCGGACCCCAGCAGGCCCTTCTCCTCCGCCGTGACAGCCAGGAACAGCACGCTGCGTTCAGGCTTCGGCCCCTTGGCATAGGCGCGCGCCAGTTCCAGCAGAGCGGCAGTACCCGACGCATTGTCGCGCGCGCCATTATAGATGGTGTCGCCCTTCGCGTCCGGCGCGCCAATACCCAGATGGTCCCAATGCGCCGAATAGATCACCGTCTCGGTCGGATATTTGCTGCCCGGCGCCAGTCCCGCGACATTGTGCGAGGTGATGATTTCCGACTTCACCGCATAGTCGGCGCTCATCGTCGCCTTCAAGGGGATGGGCTTGAAATCCTTCCTTCGCGCGGCGGCCTTGGCCGCCGCGAAATCCACGCCCGACGCGGCCAGCAGCTTGGTGGCCAGGTCTTTCTGAATCCACCCTTCCATCTGCGTATGCGCCGCCTTGGGATCGGCGCGAACGATGTCGAACATCGTGTTGGTGTTGCTGTTCTTGACCGTCGCCCAGCCATAGGATGCGGGTTCGCTTTCATGCACCACCAGCACGCCGGCCGCCCCCTGCCGCGCGGCTTCCTCATATTTATAGGTCCAGCGGCCATAATAGGTCATCAGCTTGCCGCCGAAATCCCCCTCGCCGCCCTCGAAATCCGGGTCGTTGACCAGCACGACCATGATCTTGCCCTTCAGGTCGACCCCTTTGAAATCGTCCCAGCCACGCTCGGGCGCCGTGACGCCATAACCGACGAAGACCAACGGCAGATCAGCGAAGCGTACAGCTGGTTGGCCCGTCTCGGCGGCACGCACGGCGATGTCGCTGCCCTGAGTCAACGCCTGGCTGACGCCAGCGATATTCATCGACAGGGTCGGCGTGCCGATGATGTCCGACATGCGCAGCGGCACGTCCTGGAACCAGCCGCCCTTATCGCCGGCGGGACGCAGACCGGCGGCCTTCATCTGTGCGGCAATATAGTCGATCGTCTTGCCTTCAGCCCGGGTCGCCGGGCCGCGCCCTTCAAATTCGTCACTCGCCAATGTCTTGATGTCGTTCACGATGCGGGAGACATCGAATATCGGGGCAGCGCTCGGCGCGGCGAGCGCCATGGCGGATGTGGATAGCAACCCGGCACAGGCCAGTGAGCGCAGCATATTGAAATGGGGGGACATATTGGATCTCCGATGGGTCGGCACACGCCATTCTCTGGCTCATCTTGCTCTCCGTGTCGATACGCCTCCCCCCTTTATCGCGCTGGACAGGCGAATGCCCGGCGCTAGACTTCGTTGCACAGGCGTTATCCAGAGCGGTCCAATGCATCCAGCGCAATATTTCGAACTTCTCGTGGCGATGCTGCTGGCCATCATCGCGCTCCATTATGCCGCAGACCGGCTGCGGCTACCGCCCGCGGTCGCGCTGTTGGCCGGCGGCGCATTGCTCGCCTTCCTGCCTGGCCTGCCGGTCATTTCGCTGGACCCGGAACTGGTGCTGGTCATCTTCCTGCCACCGCTGCTGATGGACGGCGCATGGTTCATCGCACTCGGCCATCTGAAGCGGCATCTGCTCGGCATCCTGTCGCTCGCGGTGGGCGCGGTGCTGTTCACCACCCTGGTCGTGGCGGTCGTCGTGCATATGTTGATGCCCTCGCTCCCCTGGGCGGCCTGCGCTGCGCTAGGCGCCATCGTCTCGCCGCCCGACGCCATATCGGCGCGGGCCGTATTACAACGGGTGAAATTGCCACGCCGTCTGTCGATTCTGCTGGAGGGCGAAAGCCTGCTCAACGACGCGGCCGGCCTTGTGCTGTTCCGCTTCGCCATAGCGGCCGGACTGACCGGCACGTTCAGCGCGGTCGACGCCCTGGGCAGCTTCCTCGGCCTTCTGATCGGCGGACTGCTGGTCGGCACAGCCATCGGCGCGGCCTGGGTGCTGCTCGTCCGCCACCTCGGCGACAAATATCTGATGATCACTTCGTCGATACTCGTACCCTGGTCAGCCTATCTGCTCGGCGAAACCATACATGTCTCCGGCGTGATCGCCACCGTCACCGCCGGCCTCATTTCCGGCTGGTATCAGCATGTCGTCTTTTCCGCCGCCGTGCGGATGCGCGGCACCTCTTTCTGGGCAGTGATGATCTTCCTGATGGAGGCGACCGTCTTCATGTTGATCGGATCATCCCTGCGTGGCGTGGTGGAGCGTGTCGGCGGCTTCGGCGTGGTGCTGGACGATATGGCCGTGCCGGTGCTGTTGATCCTGTTGACGCTGACACTCGCGCGCTTCGCCTGGGTGTTCGGATCGGACGCCCTTCTCCGCCTGCTCCGCGCCATCGGCCTGCCCCATCGCGCTCCGCTGGGCGCGGCCCGCGCCACGGTCCTGAGCTGGGCGGGAATGCGCGGCGTGGTGACGCTGGCGGTGGCGCTCAGCGTGCCGGAGGATTTTCCAGGCCGCGATTTCATGCTGGTGGCCGCTTTCGGCGTCATATTGGGCACGGTCCTGATCCAGGGCACCACGCTGAACCTGCTCATTCGCTGGGCCGATCCCAGC
Organism: Sphingobium sp. BYY-5; assembly: GCF_022758885.1. Taxonomy (NCBI): domain Bacteria; kingdom Pseudomonadati; phylum Pseudomonadota; class Alphaproteobacteria; order Sphingomonadales; family Sphingobiaceae; genus Sphingobium; species Sphingobium sp. BYY-5. The sequence goes on along the minus strand of NZ_JALEBH010000002.1, from coordinate 41,340 downwards.
GAGGCCGAACATGAGCGCCCGCGCCTCAGCATGAGTGAGGCGGAAGCCGCTATGGCGCAGGCGCAGGCCAAGCGGGTCGAAACCCTTGCCTATGATGCGGACGGCGCGCTGATCCACCCGCAATTGCTGACCCGTTATCAGCGCCGGGCCGAACTCACGATCGATTATGCGGGTCGTGAAGTCCATTATGCCGATCGACTTCACGCCCATTTCGATGTGGTGCTGGAAGCCATTGCAGCCGGTCGCGCGGAACTGCTCCGTCTCCACCGGGCGGGGGATATCGATGAGCATGTGCTACAGGAACTGGAACGCGACCTGGACCTGGAGGAGCTTAGCGCCCTCTCCGCAAAAGCGTAGAAATGTTGGCCTGCGGGAAATGAGGCCCCGCTTATAGAGGATTTTGGTAGTATCTTGTTGCTTTTCCGGCTGCTGCATAGTGTCCGACTACGAAAAGCACTTGCCCATATACGCCAACCTGCCATTCTTGGGATAGGGATCGCCGCAACCACCAAGATCAACAATTCTGGGTACGCGGGGACATAAAAGCGGGAGGGGGGCATGGATTTCGGCCATTTGAGCGCGGCGTTTTTTCTCCAGATATGCGTGATACTTGGAGCGTGCCGCCTTACCGGCTGGCTGATCAAACGCCTCTTTGACCAGCCCCAGGTGATCGGTGACATGATTGCCGGCATAGTGTTGGGACCATCGCTTTTCGGCCTCTTCAGTCCCGACATTCAACGTGCCATCTTTCCAGCGGATACAAAGCCCATCCTGTACGCCGGGGCGCAACTTGGCATCGGCCTCTATATGTTTCTGGTCGGGTTAGGCTTTCGCGCGGATCATTTTCGGCTCAATGCACGAAGCGCCGTTGCCGTCTCCCTTTCCGGCATCATTGCGCCTTTCCTCGTGGCGATCGCGCTCACGCCATGGCTGCTCCACCTCGGCCTTTTTGGAAAAGAGGTTCGAGATTATCAGGCAACCCTGTTTATGGGGGTCGCAATCTCAATCACCGCCTTCCCTGTGCTCGCCCGCATCATCCAGGAACGAGGCCTTGCGGAGACCCCTCTTGCCTCGCTCGCGCTTTCAGCGGGTGCGATGGACGACGCCATAGCATGGTCGATACTGGCGATCCTGCTCGCCAGCCTCGGCGCCGGACCGACGGTCGCAGCCAACGCGATCATTGGCGGTGGGCTGTTTGCAGTCTTCATGCTCTGCCTGGGGCCCAGGCTGTTCGCACCCATCGCGCGATGGGCGAAGCGCGAAGGGCGGATCACGCCACCCCTGCTCGCGACGGTTCTCATGCTGTTTGCGTTGAGTGCATGGGCGATGGATGTGGCCGGGCTTCATTCGGTCTTCGGTGGCTTCCTGCTGGGCGTCGCCATGCCGCGCGATATCGTTTCGCGTGAGGTCAAAAAGCAGCTCGAACCGATGACTACCGCCCTTCTGGTGCCGTTATTCTTCGCATTTTCAGGCCTCAACACACGCTTGGCAATGGTGGACAGCCTGGCTCTGCTTCTTGTTGCAACCGTGATCCTGTTGGGATCGATCCTGGCCAAGGGCGGAGCCTGCTGGGCCGCCGCGCGGCTGACGGGACAGGATAATCCCACGGCGATGGCAGTGGGCGCCCTGATGAACACGCGCGGCCTGATGGAGTTACTTGTCATCAACATTGGCCTGCAAAGGGGGATTATCGGGCCGACCCTGTTTTCCATCCTGGTTCTGATGACTATAGTAACCACGCTAATGACATCTCCTCTGGTCGATATCGTCTACAGGAAGAAGATCGGATCTGGCGGAGAGAGCGGCGATACACGCAGCGACGATTCCAGGAATAATAATATCCAGAGCACCAGCATCGTCTGATTTCCTTGAGCGATCAAATGTTGCCGAAATCCAACGTCCCTCCGTTTATCTGGAAAGATTGATATGGATCGTAAGAATATGCCGTCTTCGGAGCGGGTGGTGAAGCGCGTGGTCGTTGCGGGAGGCGGAACCGCAGGCTGGGTGACTGCGACCGCGCTGGTGCGCCACCTGGGGCCTCTCATCGACATCACGCTTGTCGAGTCCGACGCCATCGGCACCATCGGCGTCGGCGAGTCGACCGTGCCGACCTTTCGCGGTTTTCATCAACTGATGAAAATCAAGGAAGACCGGTTCATGGCCGAAGCGCAGGCAACGATAAAGCTGGGCATCGAGTTCAAGAACTGGGGGCGGATCGGCGATCGCTATATCCACCCCTTTGGTGCAGTTGGCCTTCGCTGGAGCTGGATGGCGGATTTTCATCATTTCTGGCTCCATGCCCGCGCCCAGGGGTTCGGCGGCGACATTGGAGAATATTGCCTGGAATGGGTCGCGGGCGAAGCAAACCGCATGTCGCTAGGCTCCTCAGTCGTACCCAGCTATGCCTATCATATCGATGCGGCCCGCTATGCGCGCTTTCTCCAAGAGCTGGCCGAACCCGCGGGGGTCAAGCGTGTGGAGGGCAAGATCCGCAATGTCGAACTAGAGCCGGAAAGCGGTTTCATCAAGGCATTGGTGCTGGAATCAGACGTTCGGATCGAGGCGGACCTGTTCATCGATTGCACCGGTTTTCGCTCTCTGCTGCTTGGCCAAACATTGGGTGTGGAATTTGAGGATTGGGGCCATTGGATCCGCACCAACAGCGCGGTTGCCGTGCAATCCTCTTCCGATGGCCCGAGCCAGCCTTATACGTCGGCAATCGCCCATGAGGCCGGCTGGCGTTGGCGCATTCCGTTGCAGCATCGGGAAGGGAACGGCTTTGTCTTTTGCAGTGATTTCATGTCGGATGATGAGGCGCACGCCCGGTTGCTGGCTGAGATCGAGGGCGAGCCGACCGTCGAGCCATGGCTGCTGCGTTTCAAGACTGGGACGAGAGCCAAGGCTTGGCATAAAAACTGCGTTGCCCTGGGCCTGGCGGGAGGCTTCATCGAACCGCTGGAATCCACCAGCATTCACCTGATGATGGCTGCCGTCACACGATTGATCGAGGACTTCCCCTTCCATGGCTTCGATGATGCGCTGATCCGCAATTTCAATCACAAATCCCGGCAGGAATTCGAGAATATCCGCGACTTCATCATCCTGCACTATCATGTGACCGAGCGCGACGATTCCCCCTTCTGGCGGCACTGCCGGACGATGGACATTCCAGACAGCCTGAAGGAGAGGCTGGCGCTATGGCAGGAAAATGGGCGCGCTCATCAGCTTCCCCATGAACTGTTTCGGATCGATAGCTGGGCAACGGTTCTGCTGGGCCAGCGGGTGCATCCGCAGGGTTATCATCATGTAGCGGAACTCATGCCCGAGCAAAAGCTGCGCGATGAGCTGGCCAGGATGCGTACTGAGGTCGCGCAGATCGCTGCAGAGATGCCCACCCATCGCGAATTCCTGAAATCCTATTGTCCGGCAAGTCCAGTATAGGAGAGATGTTGCCAGCATATTGCGGAAAGGATGGCGGCATCATTTGTATGCTAAGAAGACATTTTGAATATTCGCCTCATTCAATTGCCCGGAAGTGATTTTTCAATAGAAATCCATTTTAAATCAGAATGATGCATGTCCCTCCCAATCTCTTATGGAGGGAGCCATCCTACGACTTCAACATAATTGACAACGTTGACTTTATGAGTAGCATAACAAAACAATAACGTTCGCAAACCGAACGAGCGGTTTTAACAGGGAGGATGTTGAAATGGGCTTACCATATTCAGGATTGATGCGTCGCGCGTCACTGATAGCGTTAACATACAGCATGATGCCAGGGATTGCGCAGGCGCAGGACAATGCGGTGCAAAATGCCGAAGCCGACATCGTCGTTACCGGTGTGCGCGCCAGCCTTGATCGTGCGATCGACATCAAGCGTAATTCCAACGGCGTTGTCGATGCGATTTCCGCAGAAGATATCGGCAAATTCCCCGACACCAACCTGGCCGAGTCCCTTCAGCGCATCACCGGCGTGTCCATCGACCGCGTGAACGGCGAAGGGTCGCAGGTGACGGTGCGCGGCTTTGGCGGCGGCTTCAACATGGTGACACTGAACGGGCGCGTCCTGCCTTCGGCCAATGTCACCACCGTGGGCGGCGACTCAAACGCGGACACGTCGACCGGCACTAGCCGTTCGTTCGACTTCGGCAACCTGGCATCCGAAGGCGTGAGCACGCTCGAAGTCTACAAGACGGGTCGCGCAGCCGTGCCATCGGGCGGCATCGGCGCGGCGATCAACGTGGTGACGCGCAAGCCCCTGGATGCACGGGACGCTGGATTCAGCGGCACGATCGGTGTCAAGGCGCTCTATGACACCAGCGTGGAAAAGCGTCTGGATGACCCGGCGAAGATCACGCCGGAAGCATCCGGCCTGCTGAGCTGGCGCGACGAGAATGAGGTGTTCGGCGTCTCCATTTTCGGCAGCTACCAGAAGCGCAATTTTTCGACCCGTGGCGCAACCGTTAATGGCTGGAACATCCGCCGCTACAGCCAGTTCGCGGATCCGGCGAACGGCTTCGTCAATGCGGCGACGGAAATCCGCAACGCGCCGAGCGACCCCAATACGCTCGTCTCCGTTCCGAACGACAGCAGCTATTTTTATTCGCAAGGGTCGCGTGAACGGATCAACGGATCGGCTAGCGTACAGTTCCGTCCGATCGAGACATTGACCTTCACCGCCGATGCCCTGTTTGCGCAGAACAAGCAGAGCGAACAGCGCGCGAGCCAAGGCAACTGGTTCAATCGTCCCTTCGCGCAAGTGGAGTTCGACGACAATCCGGTCATTGCGACCACCACGTTCCTGCAGGAAAATATAGCGGGCGTTAAGGACGCCGCGTTCGAACAGGCCTATCGCGGGGTGCGCAACCGGCTCCAGGATTATGGCCTGAACGCGAAATGGGAAATCAACGATCGCTTCACCCTGTCGATCGATGGCCACACCGGCCTTGCCCAAAGTTCGCCCAACAACCCCGCTGGCGTCAGTTCAACGCTGGTTGGCCTGGGTGCGCCCGTCGTTGCATCGCAGTCGGCGGATTTCAGCGGCGTCATCCCCGTCCAGACGATTGTCATCAATGACGCGGTGCCGGGCCGTGGTCCCAATGGTAACGGCCAACTCGACCTTGGCGACATCGGCTCACAGATGGGCCGCACGGTGTCTTCTTCGCAACGCCAGCGGATCAACGAAATCCGAGCCGATCTCGGCTGGGAACTGGATGATCTGGGTAGCCGGCTCGATGTCGGCGGCAATTATCGCACGTCCAAGATGCGACAGACCCGCACCCAGACTCAGCAGACTCTGGGCGACTGGGGCATCGGCAATGTCGGCGACATTGAAAGCCAGGCGCCCGGCGTTCTCCAAACCTATTGCCTCGTCTGTAAATTCGACAATTTCGATGCCAAGGGGCAGGGGCCGACGCTGGTCGCGTTCCAGGGCAATGCCGTCGATCTCTATAATGCGCTGTCGCCCTATTACACAGCGCGCGGGAACGCGGTGGGCATCACCAATCGGGAAGACAATCGCGTCAACGAAAACATCTGGTCCGCTTATGGCCAGTTGACCTGGAAGGGCGAATTGGCCGGCCGTCGCGCCACCCTGGTCGTCGGCGCGCGCTATGAACGCACGAAGGTCAAGTCGACGTCTCTGATCGCCATACCCAACGGCATCACCTGGACGGCGGACAATGACTTCGTCGTGTCCGTCTCCGACCAGATCGAACCTATCTCCGACAGCGGCAGTTACAATAATTTCCTGCCGGCAATGGATTTCCAGATTGAGATCGCCAAGAATTTCATCGGGCGCTTCTCCTTCAGCAAGACCATTGCCCGCCCCGATTATAGCAATCTGTTCGTTGCCACTTCGGTTGGCACGCCGCCGCGTCCGATCGCGCTGGGCGGTTTTGCCAGCGGGTCGACCGGCAATGCCCGCCTGGCACCACTGATTTCCGACAATCTCGACCTGTCGTTCGAATGGTATTACAAACCGTCCAGCTATATTTCGGCGGGCGTGTTCGAAAAGCGGGTGCAGAATTTCGTTGGCACCGGTCAGACGACCCGTAACCTGTTCGGCCTCCGCGACGCCAGTTCGGGTGCGCCGGGATCGCGTTCCGGCACAGCCTTGGCGGAGTTGCAGCGGCTCCGCTACGATCCGACCGACGTCAATCTGTTCACCATGACTGCATTGTTGCAAGAGGCAGGCGGCGATATCCAGGCGGCGTCGCAACAGTACCAGGCGAATGTCATCAATGGCGCGCTGGATCAGGATTTTGCAGATCAGGTTCTACGCCGGGTAGACTTGGTCGCCGATGCCAACGATCCCTTATATAATTTCGAAGTGACCCAGCCGATCAACAATCGGCAGGGCAAGATCTGGGGCTTTGAACTCGCCGCGCAGCATTTCTTCGGCAATACCGGCTTCGGTGTGTCGGCCGCCTATACGCTCGTCCGCGGCGATGTCGGCATCGATGTCGGCGCTGATCCGAGCGAAGATCAGTTTGCGCTGGTCGGTCTGTCCGACACCGCCAACGCTACGCTGATCTATGACAAGAACGGCATTTCCGCTCGCCTCGCATACAATTGGCGCGACAAGTTCCTCCAGTCCGCAAACCGGGGTGGTGGCGATCGCAACCCGGTGTTCGTGCGCCCCTTCGGCCAACTTGACCTCAACATAAGCTGGGATGTTTCGGAACAGTTCGCCGTGTCGTTCGAAGCCCTCAACCTGACCGAGAGCGACATCCGGACCTATGGTCGTGACAAGAGCAACCTCTGGTACGCGCAGGAACTGGACCGTCGCTTCCTGCTGGGGGGACGTTTCCGCTTCTAAGGGGGGCAGGCCGGGATCGCCATGCATGGCGATCCCGGCCTGGAACATTTGGCGAAAACGGTTTCTTCTTCTTCCGCACGATGTTTTAATGCCCACGCTGATGGTGCGGCTCGCCGGATGATTCATGACCAAGACCATGTTACTCGACAATATCGCTCATGCCGACCTTCGGATCGCGCAGCGCACCGGCGCGGCCTTTGGCGACGCGGTTAATCAAACGCTGATCTTTCCTACGGAGGTTGAGGCCGTACAACGGGAATTCCCCATCCTGATTCAAAAGGATGCGGAAAGCGCATGGCAACTCACCGCTCTTCTAGGTCTGGATCGAGACGAGAATCTGTTCCTGGGCGCGGATGGCTGGACATCCCGCTATGTTCCAGCCGTCCACCGGCGCGGCCCCTTTCTGATTGGCATACAGTCGCGCGACGGCATGGATCACCCGGTGGTCCACATCGATCTGGACGATCCGCGCGTGGGTGACGAAGGGGAACCGCTATTTCTTCCTCATGGCGGCAACGGCCCTCATCTTGATCGCGTGGCGGATACGCTGCGCACGATCCATGAAGGCCATATGATGATGCAGCCGATGTTCGCCGCCTTTGAGATGACCGGTTTGCTCGCGCCGGTCGCGTTAGACATCGAGTTGGACGATGCGCAGCGCTATGCCATCCATAATCGCTTCACGATCGATGCCGACAGGCTCGCCCAACTCAGCGGTGACGATCTGCTCGCGCTCAACCAGACGGGATTTCTCGGCCTTGCCTTCGCTATCCGGTCTTCGCTCGCCAATGTCGAATATCTGATCCTGCGCAAGCGGGCGAGGATGATGGGGTAATGCCGCGCCAAACACGCCGGATCGCCGCAACCCAATTGGCGGACGGATGGCTGGCCGACCTTCTGGCGGATCAGCGGCCGGCCATCATTACCGGCTTTGTCGAAAATTGGCCCCTGGTCCTTGCGGGTCGTCAATCCGCACAGGCGGCAATGGAACAACTCCTGTCCCATTATGGCGGCGCGCCCGTGACCGGATATGTCGGCGCTCAGGAAGCGGGCGGACGTTTTTTCTACGACGACGCGCTGACCGGCTTCAACTTCGAACGGAGCCGTGCGCCCCTGCCCCATTATCTCGACATGATCCGGGCCGACAGGACGGGCACGGGGCCGGCGGTGTATGTCGGCTCGACCGATGTCGATCAATATTTCCCCGGTCTGCGCGCGCATAACGATCTGCCGTCCCTTTTTGGAGATGCTGTTCCCACGATCAGCCTGTGGATCGGCAACCGGACCGTCGCAGCGACCCATTATGACAGTTCGCGCAACCTGGCATGTTGTCTGGTAGGGCGTCGGCGTTTCACGCTTTTCCCGCCCGATCAGGTCGGCAATCTCTATCCCGGCCCGCTCGACCCTACGCCCGGCGGGCAAGTGGTGAGCATGGTGAACCCGGCCGCCCCCGATCTTGACCGCTATCCCCGCTTCGCCACCGCAATGGAAGCATGTGAGGTGGCCGATCTGGAGCCGGGCGATATTCTCTTCTACCCTGCCCTGTGGTGGCATCAGGTCGAAGCATTGGACGGCTTCAACATCATGATGAACTATTGGTGGGACAGCGTGCCCGACTTCGTAGACACGCCGATGGCGACGCTGTTCCACGGCCTGCTCAGCCTGCGCAGCCGACCCAAAGCGGAACGGGCGGCATGGCGCGCGCTTTTCGATCATTATCTGTTCGGCCCGCCGGAACAGGCCCGCGATCATCTGCCCGAACATGCGCAAGGCCCGCTCGCGCCCCTGGATCCGGCCGGCGCACGCCGCCTGCGCGCCATAGTGATGCAGAGGCTGAATCGCTGACGATCGGGAAGGCATATCGTCCTCCCCGTGCGGACAAGGACCGGCAAAAGCCCATCGCTCGCCAGACACTTCGATCAGCGCGGCTTATCGATCCATGAATAATGTTCAAGGCTGCCTTCGCCCCTTCCCTTCCCCGTCCCGGCAGCTAGAGCCCTCTCAACACACATCCATCTGGGAAAGAGGCGCATGAAATATCGCACGCTGGGCCGCACGGACATCAACGTCAGCCTGATCTGTCTCGGCACCATGACCTGGGGCTCGCAGAACAGCGAGGCGGAGGCGCATGAACAACTTGACTATGCGTTCGCACAGGGCGTGACTTTCATCGACACGGCCGAAGGCTATCCCGTCACACCGGTCAGCGCCGACACGCAATTCCTCACCGAAACCTACATTGGAAACTGGATCGGCAAGCGTGGCCGGCGCGACGACATCATCCTCGCCACCAAGGTCGCCGGCCCCTCGCGCGATCCGATCCGCAAGTTCCGCGGCGGGAACAACCGGTTGGACCGGCGCAATATCGAGCTGGCGGTCGAGGACAGCCTGCGCCGGCTCCAGACCGATTATATCGATCTTTACCAGGTCCATTGGCCGGATCGTACCGTTCCGTCGTTCGGGCGGCGCGGGCTGAGGACGATTGAGGATGATCCGGACACGGTGCCGATCGAAGAAACGCTGAACGCCCTTGTCGACCTGGTGCAAGCGGGCAAGATCCGTCAGTTCGGCCTGTCCAATGAAACCCCCTGGGGCGTGTCCGAATATCTGCGCCTGTCGCGGGAAAGAGGCTGGCCGCGCGTCGCATCGATCCAGAACGCCTATAATCTCCTCAATCGCACATTCGAACAGGGGCTATCCGAGTTCGCGCTGCGCGAGCAGGTCGGCCTGCTGGCCTATTCGCCGCTTGCCGGCGGCAACCTGACGGGCAAATATTTGGGCGGCGTCATTCCGGCCGGGTCACGACGCGATGTCGCGCGACAGTTCGTCCGCTATGACCTGCCCAACCAACCGCTGGCCAGCGCACGCTATGTCGCAATCGCGCAGGCCTTCGGACTCGATGCTGCGCAATTGGCGCTGGCCTTCGTCAACAGCCGGTCGTTCGTGACCTCCAACATTATCGGCGCCACAAGCCTGGCACAGTTGAAGACCGACATCGCCAGCGTCGACATCATCCTCCCTGACGAAGCGATCGCCGCGATCGAAAGCGTTCATCGCGACATTCCCGATCCCTGTCCATGAGGTGGAATGGGGGAAAGCCGGAACCGGCATCCTCTTCAACAGGCTGCGGATTGCACTCCATATTCCCCCTTAGGGAGCGGTTAGCTGGTGGAAATAGGCCAGCGTCTCGGCCATGACATGCGACGGTTCGGGAAGGGGGTAATGGCTGAGCTTCACGATGACCGTGCGGCTTTTCGGGTGGACATAAATGAACTGCCCGGCAAGGCCTAGCGCCGTATAGGCGCCGGGTTGGTCATCCAGTTGCCAGAACTGAAAGCCATAGCCCAGGCCTCCTCCAGGCGTTGGCTGATCGAAGCGGATCATGCTGGTCGCCTGCTTGATCCAGCCGCGCGGTAGGACAGGCTTACTCTCGCGCATACCATCGTCCAGCATCAACTGTCCTAATCGGGCATAGTCCCGCAAAGTAGCGTTGAAACCCATACCGGACAATTCGCGGCCCACCCCCTCCGGCCCATCGGCGATCCAGAATGCATCTGTTTCCATGCCGGCCGGTTGCCATAGATTGGCGGCGGTAAACGCTGCGAGCGACTGGCCCGTCGCCCGTTCCAATATCCAGCCAAGCACCGCGGTGTCGAGCGTCGCATAGTTGAACCGGCTGCCCGGCCTGGCCGCGCGCGTAATGCCCACGGCGCGATCGGCGAAACGTTCCTGGTTGAGCACAATGGCATGCCGATGAATGAGCGCGGCGACGCTCGGCTTCTCGCCGAAATCATAACGCTCCTCATAGTCGACTCCGGACCGCATCTGGAGCAATTGCCGGATCGTCACATCGCCATACGCCCCCTTGCGTAGTTCGGGGACATATTTGCCTGCGGGGTCGTCCAGCGAGGCGATCAAGCCCCTATCAAGCGCGATCCCGATCAGCAGCGACGTGATCGACTTCGCCATGGAGAAGGAAATGAACCGATCGGACGGTTGGGACCGGTTGCGATAATCCTCGAAAATGACCTTGCCGTCCCGCAGGACGATGAGCGCGTTGGTATAAGTCCGGCGCGCCCAATCGTCATAGCTGCGGGTGACGCCGCCTTGCCGATAGGCGGGAGGGAGTAGTCCAACGCCTTCGGGCAGAGCCCGTACCGCATCGCCATGCGGCACGGATCGGGTTTCGAACATGTCCGCAGAGTGGCGGAAATTGAAGGCGCTGATATCCGCGTCCAGCCAATGCTCCCGCATCTGGACGACCGGATCGGGCGGAATGTCGGCCCGGTCAGCGGTGGGGCCGGATGCGGCGGTCGTGGTGAGGAAGAGCGCGGCAAGAAAGCGCACGGGATAGCCTCTGGTCATGGGAACCTCCTTCAGGAGAATGGCATAAGGGAGGAAGAAGGGGCGGCACGGTAAGTCGCACCGCCCGATCAATTGGTCAGAATTGCTTCTTGACCGTCACCGCCCAGGTGCGCGGCAAGCCCGGCGCGCCCGACAAAACGCCCACCGAACTGAAATTGGTGTTCATCGATGTAAAATAATATTTGTCGGTCAAGTTTCGCACCTCAAGCGATGCGCTCCAACCGTCTGCGTCACTGCGCCAGGTCACACGGGCATTGGCCAGGAAATAGCCATCGATCCGGCTGGTCGCGACCAGGGTGGGCAAGGCACCGCCGCCCGCACCGGCATCGGTTGTGGAAACAATCGCCGCGTCGGTATTGATCGCATCCACATAGATGTGAGACTGGTAACTGCCGTCGAGGCGGAAGCTAAGCCCGCCGCCCAGAACATCGGGAATGTCATATTGCGCGCCGACATTCCATTTCCACTTGGGCGTGTAGGGCGGCACCATGTCCAGCGTGACGCCGGTATTGGCGGAGCCGAGCGAAGTATATTTGAAGTCGAGATAGCTGAGCGACCCGTCGAAGCTGAGATTTCGCATTGGCCGCAACGTGGTCTCGATCTCGAAGCCCTTGACATCCGCCGACCCGACATTGGTTGGCTGAAGACAGGGCGTCCCCTCTGCCCCCGCATCGGTCGGGCAGTTGAATACGGTCAGGATGATATTCTTGTAATCGTTGAAGAAAGCAGAGACGTTGAGGCGCAACAGGCGATTGAACAGGTCGGACTTGAAGCCTGCTTCATAGGCGGTGATCGTTTCCGGTGAGAAGGGGCGCACCTGGCTGGGATAGAAAGGCCGGGGATTGACGCCGCCAGCCCGATAGCCAGTCGATACCTGCGCATAGACCATGAATTCGGGCGAGAAGCGATAATCGGCCGCAACGCGCCAGTCAGTCCGCTGCGATTTGAAATGCGCTTCCAAACCATTGAGACCGAAGAGCAGGCAGTTGGGCGAGTTGCCCACGCCGGTCGGTCCCGCAGTCGGCGCTCCCAGGAAAAACTGGCATGGACCCTGGATTTCCGTGCCATCCGGATTATGCCGAACATAGCGATAATCCTTCGTATCCCAGGAGGAACGGATACCTCCCGTCAGCGTGAGCGCATCGACCGGCTTGAAGCTGACATTGGCGAACAACGCCTTGTTGGTCGCGGGCGTGGGGTCGGGGCCGTGGAGGAAATCGATGCCGGCATAGTTGAGGTCGATGCGACCGGTGAACTTGCCCTTGGTATCAAAATAGAAGCCACCCACCGTATAGTCGAGCCGTCGATCGAGCGCGTTGCCGCTTAGGCGCAGTTCCTGGCTCCACTGCGTATTGGTCTGCTGCTGTTCGAACATCGACGACTGGACCGGGGCGCCTTCGGCAAAGGACCAGTCGGCTTCATAGTGACGATAGGCAGTGACGGACTTGAGCGCGAGACCATCGCTGATCGTCCAGTCGATCGTGCCGGCGAAGCCATAATTGTCGAGATCCGAATGCGGGTCGAGCGACAGCGGCTTATAGGCCATTTGACCATCCTTCGTCGCGTTGTCGACGAACGTTCCATAATTGATGAAACGCCGATTATAGCCGCCCGGAGGTGTGTCGCAGCTATTCACGCCAAAGGCGACAAAGGCACAATTGAGCGGCACCGGATTGCCATTGACGCCCGCCAGCCAGGGACGGGGACCGCCGGTGGCATTGGGTCCGGGAAACACACCCGCCTTGTTCGCGAAGAGCAATACGCTTGCCCCCGCTTCGTCCCGCTGCCGTGTATAGTCGGCGGACACATTGACCTCGATATCCTCACTGGGCAGCCACCGCAGCGCCGCTTTCGTCGCGACAAAGCTCTGCCCCCCCAAGGTGCCGAGCACCGGGTCGGCATCGGTGGCCTGGGTGGGCACGTTCGACCCAGGATGCGTCTGCGCATAATCGAGACGTTTCACATAGCCGTCACGATTCTTGGTCGCGCCCGACACGCGCAGGAACAGCGTATCGGCTAGCTTCAGGTCGATATAGCCGCGCATGTCGATACGGTTATAGCTGCCATAGGTGGCTTCCAACATACCGCTGCCATCGCCTTGAGGCTTGACGGAATAAAGCTTGATCGAGCCGCCCAGCGAATTGCGCCCTGCCAGCGTCCCCTGCGGGCCGCGCAGGATTTCGACCCGGTCCAGGTCCATGAGGTCCAGCAGCGAGCCGGTCAGTGTTGGCAGATAGACATCGTCGATATACATGCCCACGCCCGGTTCCAGCGCAAAGTTCGGGTCGGACTGGCCCACGCCACGAATGAAGGCGATGATGCCGGGGCCTAGATAGCCGTTCTGCGGCGCCAGCGTGACGTTAGGCGTCTGCGCCGCAACTTCGGAAATGTTGGTCTGTCCCCTGGCTTCGAGCGCCTCGCCATTGAGCGCGGTGATAGAAAGCGGCGTATCCTGAAGCTTCTGTGAGCGGAATTGCGCCGTCACAATGATCTCGGGCACGGCGTCGGACGCGCTAATGCGCTTCTGGTCCGGCGGTGGCGTTGTTGATGTTTCCTGCGCCAAAGCTGCCGGCGCAGCAGCAAGATATGCCAGCACGAGTAGGCTGGAGCCAAGAATATTCTGCTTGAACGTCATGTTGTACACCCTCCCCATTTGTATGCTTATGATACAATATAGTTAAAATTCTGCCTTTCCCATTTTCGACAGACAAAATTATTCAGAAGAGCAGGCCAGATGCCGCTATAAATTTCGGATTATTAAAACAATATAGCTGGTACTCAGCGCGATGCAGACGCACGCTGGACGTTACTTGGCGATATGCCCTTAAATTATATGTGTGAACGCCTACAACCACTGTTGTAACCACCCTCTCCCCATATCAGGCAGCGGTTCTTTCGAATCAGGCGCGCCACCCTGCAAGCCAGCGCATCCCGAACATTGGGCTCGTGGACTCGATGACATTCATTCATATATACGATTAATTCTAGAATATGAACTAATATTTATGTGACCCCTCCCCTTCCGACAAGTCTTTGAAAAATAACTCATCCCGAAAAGTGAAGTGCATGAACCTCATCGTCATGCTTGCAGCGGCAGGGTATCGTTGTGAGAGAAGGAATGAATTGGCAGATATGTCTGCCTGGGAATCGAAACGGGGTCGATGATGAGAATGATAGCGCGCTTCCTGCTTTCTGCGGCGATGGTTGGGGGATTTTGCGGTACGCCCGCTATTGCCCAACCCAAACAGGTTCTGACGCATGAAACGCTGTGGATGATGAAGCGTGTTGGCGCGCCGCTGATCAGTCCCGATGGCAAATGGGTCGTCTATTCGTTGAACGAGCCATCCTATGAGAAAGACGCTGCGGTCAGCGATCTGTGGATCGTACCGGCTGATGGATCAACCGCGCCACGCCGCCTGACCGCGACCAAAGCGGCCGAAAGCGATCCGGCCTGGGCGCCCGACAGCCGCCGGCTTGCCTTCTCGACCAAACGCGAGGGGGATGAGGTCGCGCAAATCTATGTCCTCGACCTTGCGGGCGGCGACGCCAGGCGTGTCACCGATGTGCCGACAGGCGCCGCCAATCCGCAATGGCGGCCGGACGGACAGGCGATTCTGTTCGAAAGCCAGGTTTATCCGGGTGCGTTGGACGCCGCCGCCAACAAGAAGGCGGTGGACGAGCGCAAGGGGCGCAAGTTCAACATGCGCGTCTACGAGCATTTTCCGATCCGCTATTGGAACGACTGGATCGACGACCGACGCCCCAGCTTGTGGGTTCAGCCACTCACCGATGGCGCGGTGGCGCGCGACATTCTCTCGCCCACGAAACTGGCGCAGACCGACGGGTTCGGTGGCAATGCTCAGGGCGACGGCGGTACGACCCTTGCCCCCGCCTGGAGTCCCGATGGCAAGGAAATCGTCTTCATCGCCACCACGGAACGCTGGAATGCGGCCCATGCGCGGGTCAATTCCGGACTATATCATATGCCTACCGGCGGCGGCGAGCCAGCCCTCCTCACTCCTGCGGCTGGTGAATATGACGACCCGACATTCACACCCGACGGCGAGAACCTGATCTTCAAGTTCAATGCTCAGGGCGAGGAAGTTTACGATCTGGCGCGCCTGCATCGCGTCGCCTGGCCTGCGGGCGGCCCCGCAACGCCGCTGACGGGCAAATTCGACCGCGAGGTGGACGGCTTTGCCGTGACCCCCGACAGTCGCACCCTCTATCTGACCGTGCCAGATGCAGGCATGGAAAATCTCTATCGACTATCGGCCGCAGGCGGCGAACCCGAATTGGTCATCGCGCCCAAGACCGGCGGCTATACCGCGATCACCATCCCGTCCAAGGCCAAGTCCGCCACCTTGATCGCCAGCTACGGCAGCGCGGTGAACCCGGCGGAGATTGTCCGGATCAATCCCGGCGCCAGGCAGCACACCAACCTCACCAACGTCAACACGGCCCTGGCAGCGACGATCGACTGGACAAGTCCCCAGCATTTCTGGTTCACCACCAGCAAGGGCCGCCGCATCCACAATATGATCGTGACGCCGCCTGCCTTCGATCCCGCGAAGAAATATCCGCTGATGGTGCTGATGCACGGCGGGCCGGCATCCTCCAACACCGACCAGATCGGCCTGCGATGGAATTATCACCTGCTCGCCAGCGCGGGTTATGTGGTGCTGATGACCGACTATATGGGGTCGACCGGCTATGGCGAGGCCTTCTCCCGCGCGATCAAGCTTGATCCGTTGCGCGGCCCTGCCGAAGAGATCAACCAGGCTGTTGACGAGGCGGGCAAGCGCTACGGCTTTATCGACATTGGCAATGCCTGCGCCGGCGGCGCGAGCTATGGCGGTCATCTTGCCAACTGGATGGAAGCAACCACGACCCGCTACAAATGCATCGTCAGCCATGCGGGCGAAGTCGACTTGCTGACCCAATGGGGCACCAGCGACTTCAATTATGGCCGCGAGATTGCGAGCGGCGGTCCTCCCTGGGGTGACAGCAAGGTGTGGCGCGACCAGAGTCCGATCACCTATGCCAAGGACTGGAAGACGCCAATGCTGCTGACGGCGGGCGAGCGCGATTTCCGCGTACCGATGTCCAACACACTGGAAACCTGGTCTACGTTGCAGCGGATGCAGGTGCCCAGCCGGTTGCTGATCTTCCCCGATGCCTGGCACTGGATCACCAAGCCGGAGGACAGCCGCCAATTCTATCGGGAAGTGCAGGGCTGGCTGGCCCATTATCTCAAGGACGCTCCGGCTGTGAAGGGCGGCCCGCTCAATGCACCGGATGCTGCAAAGAGTGGACGCGAATAATTATCGACTTGAGTAACGAGCCGGCGGAATAGGTTATTCTGTCGGCTCGGATCTAACCGCAATGAAGCACGCAGCCGAGCGCTTGGGGCTGGACATGTTCGTCCGCACCTGACCGACGGACAGGATGAAGAAACCGTGCAGCGTTTCATCACCCAACCCATATTGTGGCGCTCGATCAAATCTCTGGTGGGGACAGCAAAGCCATCCCCACCGGTTTGCATTTTATGAAAGGGAAGCCTAGCTCCCTACGTCGTTCAATCCACCAGTAGCTGGGACCATTTATTATCGCTTCCCGCGTTTGAGATGACGGTTTCGACGAAGGCCATGTTTCTTACTCCCTCCTCTATGGAAGGGAACCAATCGGCGCTTCCCGGCGCCGAAGCCCCCGTCGCCGCGCTGTCCCGCAATCGCGATGCGAAAGCCCGGTACAAATTGGCAAACGCCTCGATATAACCTTCAGGATGGCCGGCGGGAGTACGCATTCGTACGGCCACCGTGTCTGCAAGGCCCGGGCCGCCCGCGCGGACTATCTCAGCGGGGCGATCCAACCAGCGCAGCGTCAATGTGTTCGGTTCCATTTGCGCCCATTCCAGCCCGCCATGCTCGCCATGCACGCGCAGCTTCAGCCCGTTCTCGTCGCCCGCAGCCACCTGCGACGCTCTCAAAACGCCGCGCGCGCCGCCGCCAAAGCGCAGAAGTACGCTGACGTCATCGTCCAGTCGCCGCCCTTCGACATGGGTCGTAAGGTCCGCGCATAAATGATCCACCCGCAATCCCGACACATGTTCCGCAAGCTGGAAGGCATGCGTGCCGATGTCACCCAGGCAGCCACCCAGCCCGGCGCGCGCGGGATCGGTGCGCCATTCGGCCTGCTTGTTCCCGTCGCGGTCGATCGCCCGGCTAAGCCAGCCCTGGGAATATTCCACCTGGACAAGGCGGATAGCGCCCAGGTCGCCACGAGCCACTCTGGCGCGGGCTTCTTCCACCAAGGGATAACCACTATAGGTGAAGGCAAGCCCATAATGACGGCCTGTGCCGCGCACGGCTGCGGCGATGGCACGCCCTTCCGCAAGGTTGAGCGCCATCGGCTTCTCGCAGAAGACGTGGAACCCAGCTTCCAGCGCGGCGATCGACATGGGCGTGTGGAGATGATTCGGCGTGACGATAGTCACTGCATCGATGCGTTCTTCCGGAGGAAGCGCATTCTCACCCGCCAGCATGGCATCAAATGATGCATAGGTCCGGGCAGCATCAACCCCCAGGCCCTCGCCCGACCGGCGATTGCGCTCAGAATCACTGCTGAATGCGCCTGCCACCAACCGCCATTCGCCGTCCAGCGCGGCCGCAGCGCGATGAATGGCGCCAATGAAAGCCCCCTCTCCGCCGCCCGCCATGCCCAAACGCAGCACCCTTCTTCCCATCTCTCCTCCATTCGCCGTCAATCGACACAATGTTGATTCTTGTTCTTGATCTGACACAGTTTACCGGTAAATGATAGGCAACGATACATAACGACGGAGAGTCGAGGGTGACAAGGGTAGCGGGCTTCGGCCTGATGGCGGCTGCGCTGAGCGCGACCGTAATTGTTTCCAATATGGCCAGTGCCCAGACGGCGCCTTCGCCGCCTCCGGCCTTTGCCGCGTGCCGCGCATGTCATAACGTGCAGAAAGACGGCAAGAGCGGGATTGGTCCAAATCTCAATGGCGTTGCCAGCCGTCCGGCCGCATCGCTTCCCGGTTTCAATTATTCCGCCGCGCTCAAGGCGTCGAAGCTGAAATGGGACGATCAGACGCTGGACGCCTATCTGGCCGCACCCACGAAGAAGGTGCCGGGAACCCGTATGCCGATCGCGACGCCCGATCCCGCCAAGCGGGCCGCCATCATCACCTTTCTCAAGGGCCTGAAATAATGGCGACCCGCTCGGTAATGCGGGGTCCGGCTGTTTTCCTGGCGCAGTTCATGGGTGACGCCGCGCCGTTCGACACGCTGGACAATGCCGCCCGCTGGATGGCGCAGGCCGGTTATAAAGGCATACAGGTGCCCAGCAACGATCCGCGTTGCATGGACCTTGCGCTGGCGGCGGAGAGCCAGGATTATTGCGACGAGCTGACAGGCCGCTGTCGCGAGGCGGGCGTGGAGATTACGGAACTTTCGACTCATCTCCAGGGACAGCTCGTCGCGGTCCACCCAGCCTATGATCCAGCATTCGACGCTTTCGCCCCGCCCGCCCTGCGCGGCAAGCCAGCCGAGCGGCAGGCATGGGCCGTCGATCAATTGAAGCTGGCGGCGAAGGCGAGCCGTCGACTGGGCCTTGCCGCTCATGCGACCTTCTCCGGCGCGCTGGCATGGCCGTTCATCTATCCCTGGCCACAGCGCCCCGCCGGCCTTGTCGATGAGGCATTCGCGGAACTGGGTCGGCGATGGAAACCGATCCTGGATGCGTTCGATGAAGAGGGGGTTGATGTCTGCTTCGAACTCCACCCTGGCGAAGACCTGCACGACGGCCTGACTTTCGAGCGGTTCCTGGATGTCGTGGGCGGCCATCCGCGCGCCAACATCCTATACGATCCCAGCCATTTCGTGTTGCAGGCGATGGATTATCTCCAGTTCATCGACATCTATCACGACCGCATCAAAATGTTCCATGTCAAGGATGCGGAATTCAACCCGACTGGCCGGGCTGGCGTCTATGGGGGCTATGCCGACTGGGTCGATCGGCCCGGCCGGTTCCGGTCGCTGGGCGACGGACAGGTCGATTTCACCGGCATATTCTCGCGCCTCACCCAATATGGTTATAGCGGGTGGGCCGTGCTGGAATGGGAATGCTGCCTGAAACATCCCGAGGACGGTGCGCGGGAGGGTGCGCCCTTCATCGCGGCGCACATGATCCGCCAGCCCGAACGCGCCTTCGACGATTTCGCAGGTGGCGGCGACGCCGGCAACAACCGGAAATGGCTGGGGCTGAGCTGATAAAGAAATATCGAGTCCGATCCTGAAAAAGACGGGACGGAACAAAGCGACAGGAGCGGGTATGGTGGGCGTAAACCGGCACAGGCTATTTTGGTTGAGCGTTCTTGCGCTCTTCACCGCATCGACCAGCGCGTCGTTGCGCGCGGCGATCGCAAGCAGCCTTAAGGTGCAATGGATCGATCCGGTCGCACCCATTGCGGCGGGGGAGCTTATCGGCTCGGCACTCGGTTCGGCCTTCCTGGGCTTCGCCATCACCCTCTTCATCGGGAGCGCGCTGCTTGACCGGATCGGTATGCGGCGAATGCTCATAGGATGCGGCGTCGCTTTCCTTGTCGGCACCACCTTGATAATTGGCGCAGGCGGGTTGGCCAGCGGCATGGGCATCTACCATCTCGTATGGCTGGGGATGCTGCTGAGCGGTATCGGCTGGGGCCTTGCCGAAGCGTCGATCAATCCCCTGACCGCCAGACTCTATCCTGAAGACACGACCCATCGGCTGAATGTGCTGCACGCCTGGTTTCCGGGCGGACTGATCGTCGGTGGCCTTGCCGGCGTCTTCCTCGCCCCGCTGCTCCCCTGGCAGGCGATCATGGCGCTCGTCTTCCTTCCAGCCATCGGCGTCATCGTCATTGCCGCGACGACCAGCTTCCCCGAGCCGCCGAAAACCGTCAGCAGTGCCAACACGAAGGACATGATGCTGGAAGTATTCCGCCGCCCCAGCTTCTTCGTCTGGTTCGGCGCGATGTTCCTGACGGCCTCGTCCGAACTGGCGCCCGGCCAGTGGATCGATGTCGCGCTCAGCAACCGGGTCGGTATGCGCGGCATCCTGCTGCTCGTGTATGTGAGCGCTTTGATGTTCGTCTTCCGCCATTTCGCCGGACGCATCGCCGGTCGGCTTTCCAATCCGGGACTGCTCTGGATTTCCAGCCTGTTGGCCGCGATCGGCCTGTTCCTTCTGTCGCAGGCGCAATCGCCCGCCACCGCCATCCTGGCGTCGACCATCTGGGGCCTGGGCGTCTGCGCGATGTGGCCGACAATGCTGGCATCGGTAGCAGAGCGCTATCCGCGCGGCGACGCCTGGGCACTCGGCCTGGTCGGATCGGCGGGTGCGCTCGCCAGCTTCTTCGTCCTGCCACGACTGGGGGAGATGTTCGATCAAGCGAAGGTGGAAATTGCCGGCGGGCCTGAGGCGTTTACGCGGCTGACTGGCGCGGCCCTGCGTCAGGTAGAGGATGCGGCAGCGTCCCAGTCCTTCGCGCGGCTGACGCTGGTGCCGATCATATTGCTGGCGGTCTTCGGCCTGATCTGGGTGACGGAGCGCCGCGCCAGTCGACGCGCCGCCCGGGTTGCAGAGGGCGTAGCATGAGCGTGTCGCGGAGAGCGATGATCGCCACCAGCCTTGCCGCAGCCGCTACACCGGCCATGTCGGCCCTTGCCGGAAAGGGCGGATCGAACGCCGCGCATTTCTCCCTCGGCTACGCCCCGCATGAAGGCAGCTTCGCCAGCCGGGGCGGCTTACTGGAGCAGATCGCCTTCGCTGCCGATCAGGGCTTTCGCGCCTGGGAGGATAATGAAGCGCGCCAACGCCCGGTCGAGCAGCAGGAGGCGATGGCACGCGCATTCGCCCAACGGAACATGTCCATGGGTGTGTTCGTCGCGAGTATGCCGAAATGGGCGGATTTTCGTCCCGTTCTGGGCGCGAACGACGACGCGGACAGGGAAGCCTTCCTGGCGGACATCCGCACGTCGATCGATGTCGCCAAGCGTCTGAACGCCAAGCACATGACTGTCGTCACCGGCTTCATGGACCGCCGGGTGCCGCAGGACATCCAGACGGGGCGTATCATCGACCTCATGCGACGCGCCGGTGACATCGTCGCGCCGCATGGATTGGTGCTGGTGATGGAACCGCTCAACACCCGCACCAACCATCCCGGCGTGTTCATGCAGTCGATCGCGCAAGGCTATGCGGTTGCGCGCGGCGTAAACAGCCCCGGCGTCAAGATATTGGCGGACCTTTATCATGAACAGATTCAGTCGGGGAACCTGATCCCGACGCTCGACGCCTGCTGGGCAGAGGTCGGCTATATCCAGTTCGGCGACAATCCCGGCCGTAAGGAGCCGGGAACGGGCGAAATCAATTTTGGCAACATCGTCCGCTGGCTGCGCGAACACCACTATGCCGGCGTGATCGGCATGGAACATGGCAATTCGCTGGACGGGCGCGAAGGCGAAGAACGCCTGATCGCCGCATATCGCGCGATCGACAAGACTTGAAGGGGAACGACGGGATGAAAGGCATTCGCATCGGGACTGCGGTGGTGGCCGGCATCATGCTCGGCACATTGGCGAACGCACAGGAAAAACCGGGCTTCAAGGATACACCGATCCTGCCCGGCGGAACATGGCATGTCCATGATCCGGATCGGCCACCCGCACCGGTCGTCACGCCCGCGGCGAAGCTTGGTGGTGCTCCATCCGATGCGATCATTCTGTTTGACGGCTCAACACTCGACGCCTGGCGCGGCGAGCGTGGTCCGTGGACGGTCGAAAAGGGGATCATGACGATCCCGCCCCGCGCCAAGAGCGGCGGCGAGAATAATCTGATTTCCCGACAGGAATTTGGCGATATTCAGCTCCATCTGGAATTTCGGTCGCCCAATCCGCCACAGAAAAGCTCGCAGGACCGTGGCAATAGCGGCATCTGGTTCATGCAGCGTTATGAGGTGCAGATCCTCGACAGCTATCAGAACCCAACCTATGCCGACGGTGCGGCCGGGGCGGTCTATGCCTGGAAGCCGCCTTTGGTGAACCCGTCCCGCCAACCGGGCGAATGGCAGAGCTACGACATCGTCTTCGAACGCCCCCATTTCGCGACGGATGGCAGCCTTGCGCGTCCGGCCTATGTCACGGTGTTGCTGAACGGCGTGCTGGTGCAGAACCATCAGGCGATGCTCGGCACAACTGCATGGCGGCAGATCGCAAAATATACGGCACATGGCGACAAGGCGCCCATCCAGTTGCAGGACCATGACAGCCCGGTTTCGTTCCGCAACATCTGGGTCCGCCCGCTTCCCGAGGCGGCCATCGCACAGGATCTCAAGGGGGTAGGACAATGATCGATCGCAGAAAAGCGCTTGCCGGCATGGTCGCCATGTTCGGCGCGCAACTTTTCGCCCCGATCGCTCGGGCGGCGGGCATCATCCCCGCTCAGGCCGTCATCAGCGAGGGCACGCCGAGCATCCAAGTGTTCACGCCCGATCAGCGCGCTTTGATGACAGCGCTGTGCGACCGCATCATCCCCGCGACCGATACGCCCGGCGCGATCTCGGCCGGTGTTCCGGCCTATATCGAGAAGCTGCTGGCGGATTGGGCGGATCCCGATGATCAGGGTCCGATCATCTCCGGCCTGGCGGAAATCGATGCACGCAGCCAGCATGACTATAATGTCCCCGCGCACCGCGCCACGGCTGCGCAGCAGGACGCATTGCTGACGCTGGCCATGAATAACGGCTTCCAGAAGGGCGCGGAGTTTTTCGAGGCGTTCCGACAGCTCGTCATTGTCGGCTATTACACGTCGGAAATCGGCATCACGCAGGAGCGCGAATATTTGCCCGTTCCCGGCGAATATAATGGCGCCTTCCCCTATTCTCAGGTCAATAAGGTCTATTCCGCATGATGATGAAGATGAACCGTCGTACCATGATGATGGGCGCAGGCGGCCTCGCGGCGCTCGCCGGTCAGCCTTTCCTTACCGGGGCCGCCACCGCCGCGCAGATCCGGACGATCGGGCTACAGCTTTTTACGGTGCGGGAAATCTTCGCGACCGATCCTGTGGGTACGCTGGAGAAGATCGCGAAGATCGGATATCGCGAAGTGGAATATGGCGGTGGTGGCTATGACGCCATGGACCATAAACTATTGCGAAGCACCATGGATCGGCTGGGGCTCAAGAGTCCGTCCATCCATGTGGGCTATGATGCGCTGCTAGACCGTTTCGACGCCAGCGTCACGATGGCGAAGACCCTCGGCGCGGATACGATCGTCCTGCCCTATATGGTCGACAAGCATCGCAATGCCGACGCCTGGCAGGTCGCGATCGCCAATTTCAACCGCTTTGCCGAGCAGTTGAAGAAGGAAGGGCTTGGTTTCGCCTATCATAATCACGACTTCGAATTCACCGTCAAACCGGACGGCGTCAGCCTGTTCGACCGATTGGTGAAGGAAACCGATCCTGCTCTCATCAAGATCGAACTCGATCTCTACTGGGCCATCTATGCTGGGCAGGACCCACAGGCGCTGATCCGCAGCCTGCCCGGTCGCATCTATTCCTATCATGTAAAGGACATGCGCGCTGACCGCAGCATGACATCGGTAGGGACAGGGACGATCGACTTTGGGGACATCTTCAAACTGAATGCGGTTTCCGGTGCCCGCCATTTCTACGTCGAGAACGACCAGGCGCCGGCGCCCTATATTCCCGACATCACCAAGAGCTTCCAAACCCTGCGCACTCTGCGCTTCTGAGCCGCACCCAGGAGAGGATTATCATGGCATCGACCGACAGGTTTGACGCAATCGTCATCGGTTCCGGCATCAGCGGCGGCTGGGCCGCAAAGGAACTGACCGAAAAGGGGCTACGTGTCCTCATGCTGGACCGCGGTCCCATGGTGGAACATGGCGAAGGTTATACCTATGACGGCAAGCCGGCTTATGAAGTGCCGGCACGGAACATGATGCCCGACCGGCTGATGGAGAGCGACTATTTCATCGCCAAACATGGGTATGTCTCGCCCAGCAACCAGGCCTTCTACAATAATGATCGCCTGAACCCCTATGACTATGAGGAGGGCAACAAATTCTACTGGATTCGCCCCGGCGCGGTCGGGGGCAAATCCCTCATCTGGGGGCGCTGGAGCTTTCGCTGGAGTCCGGAGGATTTCGAGGCGAACAAAAAGGACGGCGTGGGCGGAGACTGGCCGATCCGCTATGATGACCTGGTGCCCTGGTACAGCTATGTCGAAAAATATATCGGGGTGTCGGGTTCGCGCGAAAATCTGCCCTATTTGCCAGACAGCGAGTTCCAGCCGCCGATGCCCATGAACGTGGCGGAGCAATGGATGAAGGGGCGGCTGGAAACACAATTCCCCGGCCGCAAGATGATCCACGCCCGCCTGTCCAACATGACGGAGGACAAGCCGGACCAGAACCGGACAAAATGCCAGTTCCGCAATCAATGTTCGAACGGTTGTTCCTTTGGCGCCTATTTCTCGACCCAGGCGGTGACATTGCCGGCGGCACGGGCGACGGGGCGACTGACACTGCGATCCGATGCGGTCGTCACCAATCTCGAATATGATGCGGCCGCGAAACGCGTCACTGGTGTACGTTTCGTTGATACCAAGACCGGCGCGGCTGAAACGGTGAACGCCCGACTCGTCTTCGTCTGCGCATCGGCCATGGCATCGACCCAGATTCTGATGAATTCCCGCGCGCAGGGCAGTGGACGCAGCCATTTCGACACGAGTGGCACGCTCGGCCGCTACGTCATGGATCATATCTTCCGCGTGGGCATTTGGGGCAATATTCCTGGTATGGAGGAATATATCGAATATGGCCGTCGGCCCGGCGGCATCTATGTTCCCCGGTTCCGCAACATCGGCAAGGATGATGGTGTGGGATTCAAACGCGGCTATGGCTATCAGGGCGGAGCCTCTCGCCAACCATCCAGGCCCGTGGGCTTTGGTGCATCGATGAAGGAAGGCATGCGGCGCTATAGCGGATGGCAGTTCCATATGGGAGCCTTCGGTGAGTGTCTTCCCTATGAAGACAATAAGGTATCCCTTCACCCGGACAAGGTTGATCGCTTTGGTATCCCCCTGATGCGGTTCAACGTCACATTCCGCGACAATGAGCTGCGTATGATGGCCGATGCCCGCAAGGAAGGCGAAAAGATGCTGCGCGCCGCTGGGTTGCAGAATGTTCAGAGCAGCGTGCAGGAACATGTACCGGGCGACGCCATTCACGAAATGGGCGGCGCACGCATGGGCGCAGACCCCCGCGCTTCGGTGTTGAACAAATGGAGCCAGGCCCATGATGCATCGAACCTTTTCGTCACCGATGGCGCACAGATGGCCTCCATATCTTGCGTCAATCCTTCGCTGACTTTCATGGCCCTGACCGCACGGGCCGTGGACCATGCCGTGAAGGGTTTGCAGGGAGGCTCGATCTAATCGTCCGTGATGCGTTCACTCTGTCCGATCCTACACTGTAAAATCGTTGGAGAGGCGCTATCAGAGGAACGGGGGACATGAGCCTGATGGCGAGACGAAAACAGAATGGCATAACGATCCGTGGGGTCGCGGAACGGGCGGGCGTTTCCGCAATGACGGTGTCGAACGTGATAAATGGCGCCGGTCGCGCCAGTGCGGCGACCGTCGCGGCGGTGCAGGCCGCCATCGCGGAGCTGGGATATGTCCCCAACCTGGCCGCACGCCGCCTGGCAAAGGCGCGCGCGACCACCCTGGGGCTTATTTACAGCGACCGGCGCACGCCATTTCTGGATGCTGTGCTGGTCGGGACGCTGCGAGCGACCAACGCACATGGCCTTCAGCTTATCCTGCGCGAGGGGGGGAGCGGAACCAAGGACGAGGCGGAAGGCATCGCAAAAGATCTGGTGCGCAGCGGGGCCGATGCGCTCCTGCTCGTTCCTCCCTTCGCGGAACAGCTTAGCAGATCGGAGATTCTGACGACATTGGGCGTTCCGGTTGCCGCAATCGCGACCGGCGCCGCGATGTCCGGCATTACGACCGTGCGGATCGATAACCGCGCGGCGATGTGTTCCATTACCGAAAGGGTAATCGCCAAGGGACACCGCCGTATCGGCTATATTGCAGGCCCAGAACATTACAGCGTTGTGGCGGCCCGGCTGGACGGCTTTCGCGATGCCCTGCACAAACATGCGATACCCCAGGAGCCGCCGCTGATGATCCTTCACAGCGAGTTCGACTATGCTTCCGGAATGGTGGCTGGGCAAACGCTTCTGAAACTGTCCGACCGGCCAACCGCGATCATCTGCAGCAGTGATGATCTGGCTGCCGGTGTGATCGCGCGGGCCAATGACATGGGCTTCAGACTCCCGGAGGACCTGGCTGTCACGGGATTCGACGATACAATTCTGGCGTCGCGCATCTGGCCGCCATTGACCGTGGTTCGCCAGCCTGTCGAAGACATGGCCTTCCGTGCTACCCAGCGCCTGATCGCCGAACTCGGCAATGTGAAAGGCGTGGCGGACATAAGAGACGAGATTTTCGATCACGGCATAGTGGAACGCCAATCCACGTCGGTCACGCTATCCGCATTGCCGTAACCCTGACCCCTATGTGGTGAAGTTTGGTTTTCGCCGCAATTTGCAAGGAGAGCCGCATCATGGAAACGAGCAGGAGGGAAATTGCCGCAATGATCATGCTGGGTGGTACTGGCGCAGCCCTTTCATCGGCCAAGGCCGCAACGCCGGCCACCGAGGCAAAGCTGGTGCACCATGTATTCTTCTGGTTGAAGAACCCGGGTTCCAAGGTCGATCGCGATCAATTGATTGCCGGTCTTGCTACGCTCAAGGACATTCCCGTCATCCGTTCATTGCAGATCGGGGTGCCTGCCAGCACGGAGAAGCGCGATGTCATAGACGCGAGCTATGACGTGACGGAACTCATGTATTTTGACAATTTGGCGGATCAGAAAGCCTATCAGGACCATCCGATACATCTTGCCTTCGTGAAATCCTGCGAACATCTCTGGCAAAAAGTCCTTGTCTACGACATGGAAATCGTTGCTGGCGATTAATGGCGGCAGTCAGAAAAAACAGCGATGAGACCAGATATTAAAGACCCAGAGGACGAAATTCCTGGATAAGATCGATCAGTAATCTCAGTCCCATCGGGACCTGGCGCCGGCTTGAATAATAAATATGATAGCCAGGTCCCGTCGTCGACCAGTCTTCAAGGACAAGTTCGAGTTCACCCCGCGCCAGATATGGTGCGAAGATCGCTTCAGTACCGTACATCAAGCCAAAATCGTTCAGCGCGAGCGCGAGCATCGCGCGACCATCCTCCGCGACCACCTGGCTTGGCACTGCTATGGCAAATTCTCCGTCCGGTCCCATGAATTCCCATCGATACATCCGCTCATTGCCCAGACGGACGCCAAGGCAGCGATGCGCCTCCAGATCGGCCGGTGTTCGAAGGCGTCCAAATCTTGCAAGATAGGCTGGAGATGCCGCAACGACCCATCGCAGATCGGCGGAAATGCGCCGTGCGATCATGTCTTCGGGCACAGTGCCCCCATGGCGAATGCCTGCGTCGAAACCGCTGCCGATCACGTCGATCATCCGGTCATTCGCCGTGATCTCGACCGCGACGTCCGGATAACGATCCGCGAAAACCGGAAGTACCGGCGCCAGCACCAGTTGCGCCGCATCGGCGATCACGTTGAGCCGAATCTTGCCCGCGGGCGCATCGCGATAGGCGTTGATGCGTTCATACGCCTGACCAATTGCGGCGAATGGCTGCGATATGGCGTCGTGCAGCTCTTCACCGGCGGCGGTAAGGGTGACGCTCCGATTGGTACGATTGAGCAGCCGTACGCCCAGGCGCCCTTCCAGCCCCTTGAGCGCATGGCTGACCGCCGAAGCGCTGACGCCCAGCTGAACCCCCGCGAGCCGAAAATTGCGATGCCGGGCAATTGCCAGAAAATAGGTGAAATCGGCAATGTCGGTGCGGCTCATGACCATAAGGACATCCTGCGCGAACCGTTGGTACACTGCAATATTACTATCGCTCAAGCCGTGCGATACCAACCGCCAACGAGGCCCATCAGGGCCGCCAGGGTCAGTATTGCGGCGCTACCGAGAAATTCGGGCACCGGACCGAAAGCATCGAAAATGATGCCGCCGACCGTCGCCCCAAGCGTGATGGCCAGTTGCACAACGGCAACCATGAGCCCGCCGCCAGCTTCGGCATCATCCGGCGCGACCCGGGTGATCCAGGTCCACCAGACTACGGGTGCCGCCGTTCCCGCAAAGCCCCAGATCGCCAGCAACATGGCGGTGATTGCAGGAGAAGCTCCGAATAGGGCAAGGCCGATCGCCGTCACGGCCATGATTGCAGGCAGTGCTGCGAGCGTCAGGTGCAGTCGCGGTCCAATGAAGCGACCGATCATCACGGTGCCGATAAAACCCGAAACGCCAAGGATCAACAACATGACGGACAGGGACGCCAGGCCAACCTGCGTCACCTGTTCAACAAAAGGACGAAGATAAGTGAAGAGCGCGAACTGCCCCATGAAGAACAAAGTCACGCCCGCCAGACCCAGCATGATCGGTGGACGGCGTAGCAGTCTCCATATGCCGACATGACCTTCACCTCCCCTTTGCACGGCGACAGGCAGGCTTGGCAGCGCACGAGCTTGCCAGAACATGGCGAGGAGGGCCAGGGGAACAACGCAGAAGAAGGCACCTCGCCACCCGATCAGTCCGCCGGCAAAGGCGCCCAGGGGCGCCGCTACGGTCGAGGCAAGGGCGTTGCCTCCGTTCATGACGGCGATGGCGCGCGGCACCAAATGGGTTGGAACCAACCGCATCGCGATGGCCGCCGACATTGACCAGAAGCCGCCGATGGCGATCCCCAGAAGTGCCCGGCCGGACATGAGCACTGCGTAGCTCGGCGCGAATGCCACCAGCGCGCCTGATACAACCAGCAGCGCGGTAAGCACCAACAGCACGGGACGACGATCGATCCGGCTGGCCGCGATCGCAATGGAAAGGCTCGCCACCACCGCGAAAATTCCGGAAATCGAAATGGCCTGCCCAGCCTGCCCTTCGCTCAGAAGCAAATCCCGCGCGATGGGGCTGAGCAGACTCACCGGCAGAAATTCCGATGCGACGAGGACGAAAGTGCAAAGCGCCATCGCATAGACCGCGTTCCACGCCCCGGCCTGAGGTTCATCGACTGATGCGTTTTCGGACATGGCAAGATCGGCTGGAAAGCTGGCCATCTTATCGCCCAAGCTCTTGACGGCCGTCAGGCCAGGTGTCTTCGCACCAATCCAGTTCCAACATCATTCTTGCTCCATGGGATGAGGACAAATCCACATTGTTTCCGCTTCCCGGCAGACGTTGCACGTCCCGAGGGTGCCGGATGCCGGTTCAATCTTGTCCTATGGAGCGGAAGATAGAGAGGAATGTCGGTCAGGATTAGTGGGTGTGAATGTCATGGAGCGTTGAGTAGAATTCAACGAAAGAGATGGAGACAAACTGGTTGAATGCCTCGAGGTCCGATGGTCCGAAGAGCAATCGCTATTGCCCCAACCCAATGACCTGGCGCAAACGGACACATTCACATCAAGAAAATATAATGGTCTGGCGGATGGGTGACGGAAAATCCTCCGCCATGACTCCTTAGGAGCGCAGGAGCAGGAGAAAAGCAACGAGACGCGAGGAATTGGCGGAATGGGTAGGGCGCGAAATCCTCCCCCACGAACGCGATCTTCGGATCTGGCTCCGGCGGCGCTTTGTCGCGGACGGAGATGTGGAGGATATTGTGCAGGAATGTTTTTGCCGTCTGGCAGAAGTGTTAGACGTCTCCCACATCACGGAGCCGCGCGCCTATCTGTTCACCATGGCCCGTCATCTCGCCTATCGCCAGCGCCGTCGTGCCACCGTAGTGCGCATGGAGCCGTTATCAGCCCATATGCGGGACGAACTCGAAGCGGATTATCCCTCGCCGGAAAGAATCGCGATCGGGCGGGACGAACTGGGGCGTGTGCAAGCCGCGCTGGCGACCCTGACCGAGCGGGCGCGGCGGATATTTGTCATGCGGCGAGTCGAAGGGCTGAGCCAGAAACAGATTGCGGAGGCATTGGGTGTTAGCGAAACGATCGTCGAGAACGATGCCAGTCGCAGCCTGAGGGCTGTCCTGAAACATTTGACTGATCCGCCCGCCGACGCGCAGCAGACCAGCAGGAAGGAAGCCCCGCGTGCAAGATCGCATTGATGAAGCGGCAGCCGCCTGGGCGTTGCGCTACCCCCTTGATCCGGCGGCCCAGGCCGAACTGGATGCATGGCTCGCGCTCGACCGACGCCATAACGGTGCCTTGTTGCGGGCAATGGCGGGCCTGTCCATCATCGACCGGGCTGTCGCAGGCGATCAAACGAATGATGGCGCGGCCGCCTTGCCATACCGCCCGAGTCGGCGCGGGATATTCATGGGTGCCGGTGTTGCGATTGCCGCATCGGTTGCGGGCATCATTGGCTGGTCCGGCCTTCTTGGCGGAGAACGTGTATCCACGGCGCGCGGAGAAATCCGGCGCTTGCCGCTCGCCGATGGTTCGGTCGCGACGATCAACACCGACAGCGCATTGCGCGTCGTTTTTGCGTCTGACGCACGCCGCGTTGCGCTGGATCGGGGTGAGGCGTGGTTTCAGGTCGCAAAGGATCGGAAGCGTCCGTTCGTCGTCGACGCGGGCATTGCGCAGATTCGCGCGGTTGGCACGGCTTTTTCGGTGGACCGCAGCGCGGATAATGTCAGGATTACAGTCACCGAGGGAGTGGTGGCCGTATGGCCCAGCCAGGCCAGCGGGATGATGACGATATTGGAAGCCGGCCAATATGCGAACTTCCGTAACGCCGCCACACAACCCGACACGGGGACGGCCCCGGAGACTATTGAACGGGCATTGGCATGGCGCAGCGGCGAAATTTCGCTGGAGAATGAAACATTGAGCCATGCCGTCGCCCAGTTTAATCGCTATAATAGTCAGAAACTCATCATCGCGGATGCCAGCCTCGAAAATGAGCGCCTGATCGGCCTGTTCCGCATAGATCAGCCTGGCGATTTTGCGGCAACGCTGGCCGCATCCCTGCACGTCTCCGTAGACAGCACGCCCACGGAAATTCGTCTTTCCCGGAAAAAATCACCCGTGCCCTGACGGAAATATCGCAATCCGGACTCGTGAAGATGTCAGCACGCCGAAAAGGCAGTGCAACAAAAGGGGAGGATTGAATGAAACGGATGCGCGCCTATGCGTTCGCCAGCACCGCAGCTCTTGTCTGCAGCCTGGTACTGCCTGCCCAGGCCTTGGCTGAAACCCGGAATTTCAATGTGCCCGCTCAGCCGGGGCAGAGTGGCATTCCGCTGTTCGCGCATCAGGCAGGACTTCAGATCATGGTATCGGCCGCCGATGCGGAAGGCGTCGTGGTCAATCGCGTGCAAGGCGCTTTGGATGTCATGACGGCGCTGCGTCACCTGCTCGCGGGAAGCAATCTGACACCGGTCAAGGTCGGCAATGCGATCGTTCTGAAGCGCGCGCAGCCCATTTCCGCCCGAACGGCCGGTATCGTGCAGGTAGCATCGGCCTTCGGCAACACGGCTGCCCATCAGCAGGATGATCCGGCCCAGTCGGACGCAAGCGGTGGGGCAATGGTTCAGGAACCGGCGGCGGACATCGTCGTGACCGGCATTCGCGCATCGCTTCAGGAATCCATCAATGCCAAGCGCGCGGCCGGCAATATCGTCGATGTCATCACCGCCCAGGATATCGGAAAGCTGCCCGATCAGAATGTGGCGGAATCGATGAGCCGGATCACCGGCGTCCAGATTACCCGCCGCGAAGGCGACGGGTCGAACTTCACCGTTCGCGGCATCTCCCAGAACCGGCTGGAAATCAACGGCCGGACATTCCTGGGGCCGGGCGCGGGTGGCAGCGCCTCACTGGAATCCGTCAGCCCGGAAATCATATCCAGCATTGTTGTCGCCAAGTCGCCCTCGGCCGACATGCCCGAAGGCGCGCTTGGCGCAACCGTCAATCTCAAGACCAAGCGTCCGCTCGACCTTGAAGACCTGGTCGTCAGCGCCCGCCTCCAGGGCGCCTATACCGATCAGGCCGATCGCCTTGGCTATCGTGGTTCGGCGCTGATCTCGAAGAATTTCAATGATCGGTTCGGTATCCTTGCCAGTGCGGCCTATTCGAATACCCATACCCGCGGCTATTCGTTCGATTCCGGGGGTTGGACGCGCACCAACGCGATTGACGGCGACGGAGATGGGGTGAATGATCCCGGCCTGTACCGACCGAACCGGTTCATGGCGCGCATTTATGACCGCCATGAAAAGCGGCTTACGCTCAACAGTTCGATCCAATATCGTCCGGCGGACGATTGGGAAGTCATTCTCGACGGCACCTATTCCCGGCTGAAACGCAATCGGCAGAGCGCCAACTGGCAAGTTCTCCTGAACGATCAGGACAGCGGCGCCGTCGCGGATGAGAATGGGACGGTGGTGAGCGGCACCTTCAACAATGTCACCGTCCGCCCACTGGTCTATGATGAACCGACCGAGTTTCGTTCCACCAATCTGGGATTCTCGACCAAATATGATGGCGAGATCGTCAAGATGAAGCTGGACGCGTCCTACAGCAAGGGGCGCGGGACTGACGGTGGCCCCGGCGCGTCCTTCACCTATGTCGTCGTTCCTCGCGCGGGCAATGTCGCCAATGTCTCCTATGATTTTTCGGCAGGCAATCCGGTGCCGAACCTGTCACTCGACACCAATTTCAACGTTAATGACCCTTCCCAATATCAGCTCGCCTCGATCTTCGAGAATGATTTTCGTACCAACAATGTCGGCTATGATGCACGCGTCGATTTCGAAATCCTGACCAATCTAGGCCCGCTGCGTTCGATCGAGGTGGGCAGCCGGTTTGAGAAGATCGAATTTTACTCCGAAGCACCCCAGAATATTCCCACCGCCGCCAGCCTGTTGGCCAAGGGCGACAAGAATGGCGACGGCATCCTGACCGTCGATGAGTTGCCGGGCCTGGTCTACAACAATAAGCAGGGCAGCTTCTTTCCCGGCGTCTCCGGCAGCTTCCCGCGCGACATACTCGGCGGCACGACCGACAAGGAAGCCGCACGCGATGCCTTCGGCCTGCCCATTCCGCGCGCGGACAACATCCCGCTGGGCCGCGTCTCGATCAAGGATGTGGATCAGGACACCATCGCCTTCTACGCCAAGGCCAATCTGGAAACCGAACTGGGCTCGATGCGACTGACGGGCAACGTCGGCGTGCGTTACGTCACCTTCGAACGCATCTCGTCCGGTTTCCTGTCCGATACGCAGCCGACCGCGTCCAAATCCCGTTTCAACTATTGGCTGCCCAGTGCCAACGCATCGCTAGACCTCACCGACAAGCTGACCTTCCGCCTGGCGGCAGCAAAGGTGATGGCACGGCCGAGCCTGAGCGATGTCGGCGTCAGTTTCGTGCCGCTTTTCGTTTCGCGGACCGGTTCGCGCGGCAATCCCAATCTGCGCCCGTTCGAAGCGACCCAATATGACGCGACACTCGAATGGTATTTTGCGCCGTCCAGCGCGCTCACCCTGGCGGGTTTCTACAAGAATGTGGACTCCTTCACCATCAACCTGACGCGGGAGGAATTTGTGCCCGGCCTCCAGGAACTGGGGCCATTTCAGATCACCCAGCCGGTGAATGGCGAATCCGGCAAGATCAAGGGCTTCGAGGTCGCCTATCAGCAATCGCTGCGCTTCCTGCCAGCGCCTTTCAACAATCTGGGCATCCAGGCGAACTACACCTTTGTCGATAGCAAGACACCGCTCATCGATGAAGCGACGCAGGCCGCTTTGCCGCTGCCGGGCCTGTCCAAGCACAGCTACAATCTGATCGGCTATTATGAGGACAAGATATTCTCCCTGCGCGTGGCCTATATATACCGCAGCAAATATCTGCTTGGACAAGGGTCGGCGGCAAGCGGGGGGAGTTCCTATGCCGATGGTCGCGGACAGCTCGACGCTTCGGCGCAAGTCAATCTGACCAAAACCATCCGCCTGACGGTCGAGGCGATCAACCTGACGCGCGAAATCGACCGGCAATATCTCCAGACCCCGTTGCGCCTTCTCAATTCCGCGCGGGAAGACCGCCGCTTCTTCTTCGGCATCGCCGCAACCTTCTGAGGAACGACATCGTGATACTTCGCTCCCTGGCCATCGCGATGGCACCCATGCTGCTGCTATCGCCTCCCCTCCTTGCCGCCTCCCCTGTTTCCACGCGGGAAAGCGATATCGTCATCTATGGTTGCACGGCGGGAGGGGTGATTGCGGCCATCGAAGCGCGAAGGCTGGGGAGGACGGCGACGCTGGTATGCCGCGACGATTATCTTGGCGGAATGACGACCAACGGCCTGAGCTGGTCGGACACCGGCAACCATCGCGCGATCGGGGGATTGTCCCGCGAATTTTATCGCAAGGTAAAGCGCTACTATGATGATCCGCGCGCATGGACATTCGCCAAGCGTCCAGAACGCGCGGAAAATTTCATCGATGGCGACGCCATGTGGCAATTCGAACCCAAGGTCGCCGAGCGCATTTTGGAGGACTGGGCAGCCCAGGCGGGCGTGGAGATCATGCGCAACCAGCCGCTCGACCGCGCGCAGGGGAAAGTTGAGATGCGCAATGGCCGCCTGATCGCCTTTCATTCGATCACTGGCCGCAGGTTCGCCGGGCGCATTTTCATCGACGCCAGCTATGAAGGCGATCTGATGGCGAGCGCCGGGGTGCGCTTCACCGTGGGGAGGGAAGCGAATAAGACCTACGGCGAAACGTTGAACGGCGTGCAACTGGCAAACACGACTAACCACCAGTTCACCCTGGATATAGACCCCTACCGGATAGCCGGCGATCCTTCCAGCGGGCTGCTGCCACATGTGAGCAGCGAACCGCCCGCTCCCGACGGGACAGCAGACACCAAGATCCAGGCCTATACCTACCGGATGTGCCTGACCGATGTGGCGGAGAATCGCGTACCGCTATCCCGGCCTGCGGACTACGACCCGAACAGCTACGCATTGTTGAAACGCTATATGGATGCTGGATATCGCGATTTCTTCCGAAAGTTCGACCGGATTCCGAACGGCAAGGCGGACGTCAACAATTACGGCGCCTTCTCCTTCGACAATATCGGTATGAACTACCGCTATCCGGAAGGAAGCGACGCGGAGCGGGCCGCGATCATGCGAGAACATAGCAGCTATCAGCAGGGCCTGATGTGGTTCATGGCCAACGACCCAGGCGTGCCCCCAGAAACACGCGCCGAAATGTCGCGCTGGGGCTTATGCAAGGATGAGTTCATCGCCAATGGCCATTGGCCGCGCGAAATATATGTTCGGGAAGCACGGCGGATGGTGTCCGATTTCGTGATGGCTGAACCCCATCTGCGCGGCGCCAAATCTTCTCCGCGACCGATCGGCATGGGGTCTTATAATATGGATTCCCATAATACCCAAAGGATCGTTGATGCCCGCGGCTTTGTCCGCAATGAGGGCAATATCGAGGTCAGCCCGAAACGCGCCTATCCGATCAGCTATGATGCGATTGTGCCCAAAAGGTCAGAGGCAACCAATCTGCTTGTACCGGTCGCCCTGTCCGCTTCCCATATCGCCTATGGTTCGATCCGGATGGAACCGGTTTTCATGATCCTGGGGCAATCGGCGGCGGCAGCGGCGGACATTGCCCTTGCCGACAAAATTGCCATGCAGGACGTCCCTTACGCCGCGCTTCGCAGCCGTCTGCTTGCCGAAGACCAGATCTTGTCCCTTCCCGAGACCAAGTCATCGCAGCATTAGCCCGGACCGTACATGTCGGAAGGCAAGAGCCGGCGGAACTCACATTCCACCGGCTCCGCTCGCGCAGCAAGGCCTCGCCCAGCCACGACAATAATTTGATGGTAGAAGGCACCATCAAAGCCTGTCCTCAATCTAGGAAGGGTGGCCCCTTCGGTCAATGGGCCAGTGTCAGGTCATGGAAACGGTCGACCAAACCACCGACCAGCCAGATCATTGTGAATAGGACGATAAGTCCAAAACAGGCACTTTGTCCGATCGTCATCCAGATGCTGGACCCCAGGACGTACCCAACCGCACCGATAACGATCGACCAAATAATCGACAGCGCCACCCCCCAACTCAAACGGCGCAGACCATTACCCATCATATGGGACCAAGCCGGTCGTGCCGTCTGAAGTTGAAGTGTCTCGCGACCGAGGATGCACGCATCATATAAAATCTTCGCAGCGAGTTCAGACTCAAAATAGCCGGTATGCGCCCCGCCAGGACTCGGAACATGACTGCTGGAAATGGAAACTTCCTGAATCTCATGGCGGTTAGGAATGGTGCCACGCGGTGAGAATAATCGGCTCGCGATCGGATCGGCCGGATCGCGCACATTGATCCATCGGATGATCTGCCTGCCTGCGTTGGGCGCTACATTGTCCATTTTGAACGGAAGGTCTGACGATCGCCCCATCAATTCGTCGGCTACCCTGTTGAACCGGTGGTAACGGCTAAAAGTCAGTTGAAAGAAGTAGTTGATCCGGTCGATGGGACTGCCAAGCGTTATGAAATGCGAGATTTTACGAAGCCCGTCATATCGCGTGGGCTGGGCCACGCCTGACTCCCGGCTTGCCTTCATTCGACGTCCAACGTCCAGCAGGGTCTGATAGGCGATCGCCGTACCCAGGCTATGCCCGACGACGACGATGCGATCACATTTGGCGTCAGCGATGACGTGCATTAATATATCCTCACTCGCAGCAAGGATTTCTCGACGCTTCCTGTATCGAACGTCCTTTTCAAAGGTGGTCGTCCAGAATACAACGTCCGACAGAAACAACTCGAGGAATTTACGCAACTGAAAACCAAAGAAGGCCATTATGGCAATGGCCGCAAAATTTACCCAAGCGGG
The DNA here is from genome assembly GCF_022758885.1 of Sphingobium sp. BYY-5. Lineage (NCBI taxonomy): Bacteria > Pseudomonadati > Pseudomonadota > Alphaproteobacteria > Sphingomonadales > Sphingobiaceae > Sphingobium > Sphingobium sp. BYY-5. The sequence continues at coordinate 4,054 of NZ_JALEBH010000002.1, read as the reverse complement.
TATTTCTCCGGCGCGATCGACCAGCACAATCAATGACGGCAATTCCGCTCCCAAATATACGGTGAGGAATGCGCCCAGATATAGGACGCCAACGGCCAGACCCGCAGCCCCTGCAATAAGGGTCGCGGAAAGCAAAGCGAGCGCTATCTGGGCGACAAGGAATTGATTGCGCCATTGAAAAGCAAGGGTTTGCAGATCCCTTCTCGCTTGCTCGTCGCGGGCATATCTTTCCGAAATCATGCGTTGAAACTGCCTGAACCGGCCCTCGAAGAATTGCCGCCGCGCGCCAAGACCTTCGAAGTCGCGATAGAGTTTTGCCAACTGGCGAAAACGAAGCGCCGGCATGGTGCCTCTGTCATAAAACATCCGGCTGAGATAGGCGCGCTTCAAGCGCTGATGCGCCCGCCATGGCTTGCATAACACGCTAAACGGATGGAAAGCCTGAGTCAGGAACCACAGAAACACCCCTATCGCCGACACGGCTCCGGCAGCGGCCGGACTCCAGTAATTCTCGTAAAGCCGATACCGACCGAGCAGCGTCGATTTATGTTGCCCCGATCCAATCTTGATCCGTCCGAAGCGTAGAAAATTTATCGGTTCATCTGCTCCGACACGTGATGTTTCCACACCCACGGATTGGCCACGCAGCGCACCATGCTTGTCCGCTTCGTGACCGCTGCCATAACGATCTAGCGTCTCCAGAATCCGGCTGAGTTCTTCATAGCGTTTGGGCGTCCCCATGCCGTGGAAATAAATGATGCTCGTATAGCAGTCAGGAGGGCTTGGGCGGGGATTTGCAGGATCGCTCATCAAAGCATGATCGGACAAGCATCCCCTCCACGCAAGAGCCGGAGCATTTCCAGATTGGCCGTTTACGGTCTGCAGGTTGGAAAATGCAGCATCAAATTTCCGCTCGATGTGGGCGCGCAGAGCACTGGCGGGAAATTATGTTCTGCTGCGTATCGAGTTCGAACAGGATATCCGCCCGCACCGGCAGGTCGGCGAACATATGTCGCGTCAACCGTTCATAATGGCTCACGAAACGACGTACCGCGTCGTCGTCCATGATACCCGGGGCATCGGACGCGACGATACGCAGCTTCTGTTCCTGAAGCAGACGGTTGCGCAACACATCGTCGAACGAAGGCGGTTTCAACATCACCAGTCGATCGATGCGGGAAAACCATTGCGCATAGGAGCCCTGGAGAGCCGCGTTCACATGTCGACGCCAGACGCCTTCCGGATCGGCTTCGGCTTCCAGCGCGTTCAATGGCGTGCCCAGGTTGGCCGCATCCTGCGGGCGGGCGCCCACGCACCATCCTTCGAACAATATGACATCGGCGTGACCCGGATGCAGCACCCAGTCGGATTGAGGTAACCGGTCGTCCAATGCTTTGCTGAAACGCGGGACCAGCACTTCCCGCCCGACGGCAAGATCATCGAGGATCGAGATGCCCAGCGCGACATCATGTGTCCCAGGAATGCCGCGCGTGCGGAACAGCGGATGGATTTCGTGCGCGATCCGTTCGCGATCGACCAATGGCAGATACAGGTCGTCAAGCGACACAGTGACAGCGGACAAACCATATTCCGGCAACAGGGCGGCTTCGAGGAAGCGGCACAGGGTCGATTTTCCACTGCCCTGCGCGCCGTTGATCCCGACGATCAATATATGCCCGGCGTCAGCCCGCCATTGCGCGATTCGTCCGGCCAAAGGCCGCCACCAGCGATCAACCGTTGCGGCATAAGTGGATGGCAGGCGCTCCGCCGCGATCAAGTCGTCGATCCGGGCAATCATTCCAGGCTGTCCCTGGGAACTCTCCCTTCGCGCCAATCGTCAAGATTGGCGAGCGCACGCATACCCATCGCCTCGCGCGTCTCGCGCGTTGCGCTGCCCAGATGCGGCAGCAGCACGCAATTGGGTGCATCCAGCAGGCGCTGCGAGACATTGGGTTCACCGGCAAAGACGTCCAGGCCCGCGCCGGCTATACGACCATCGTTCAGCGCATCAATCAGCGCATCTTCATCGACCACATCGCCGCGCGCCGTATTGATTAATATTGCGTGTGCCGGCATCCGGGCCAACAAGTCAGCATCGATCATGTTGCGTGTTTCCGCTCCACCGGGAATATGCAGTGATACGAAATCACACTGCTCCACCATGTCCGGCAGCGAAGCAAAGTAGCGTGCGTCCAAACGCTGCAAATCCTCTTCCGCCCCCCGACGACGCGAGAAATACACAATGTCCATGCCAAAGCCGAAGCGAGCGCGCTCCGCCGTCGCCTGCGCGATCCGACCGAAGCCCACCAGCCCCAGCGTCTTGCCCCGAAGGCTGGTGCCCAGCAAATGGGTGGGCCGCCAGCCGGTCCATTCGCCCGCTCGCAATTCGCGTTCGCCCTCGCCCGCGCGACGGGATGTCATCAGCATCAGCGTGATCGCGAGATCCGCGGTCGCATCCGTCAGCACGCCCGGCGTATTGGTCACGATCATGCCCGCCGCCCGTGCCGCCGCCATGTCGATATGTTCGAAGCCGGCACCATAGTTGGCGATGATCCGCGCACGCCGCCCCTCCACCCCCAGAATGCCGGCGTTCAGCCTATCGGTGATGGTAGGGCAAATCGCGTCATAGTCCCGCATCGCGGCGACAAGCTGCGCCTCGGTCAGCGGCACATCGTCATCGCTGAAGGTGGCATCATACCGTTCCGCGATTAGCGCCTCGACACGATCCGGCCATTTGCGCGTGACCAATATCCGGGGTCTTTCAGACATTGCGACAGCTCAGTTCGTAGGAGTCGAGGCGGAGAAATAGGCGGTGAACGGATCATCAGCCTGGTCCGGCGCCGCGCCTTCGCGCACGGTCGTACGCCGCATGTCACGCCGTTCGTTGAAGATGTCGAAGTCGCCGCCGCGGTGCATGGTCGCCAGATTGTCCCAGATTACAAGGTCCCCCGGTTCATAAGAGACGCCGAATATATATTGCGGCTGGGTCGCGAACGCGATCAGATATCGGATCAGTTCCTGCCCCTCCGAACGGGGCAGGCCAACGACATCCACCGCATGGCTGCCGATATAGATCGCCTTGCGACCGGTCGCGTCCTGCCGGATCGACATGGGCTGGCGCGCCTTCGGGCGTCCATCGATTTCTTCTTCCGTAATCGGAAAGCCGGCAAGCATCCGCGAATACCACAGCGAATGTTCCGCCTCCATATGATCGACCTTGGCCCGGATATCGGTGGGCAGGTCCTCATAGGCCGATCGCATGTCGGCGAAATAGGTCAGCCCCCCTTCCTTGGGCACTTCGTAGGCGAGCAGGAGGGAATAGGCCGACCGCAAGTCCATGAACGAAGAATCGGTGTGCCACAACCGGTCGCCTTTCTTGTGCAGGACCATATTCTGATCGACCAGAATCTCGCCCGCCGGGGTCAGGTTGCTGGCGTCGAAGATTTCCGCATGGTCGGGATGGCGACGCGGGCGGTTCTTTACCAGTGGAGCGGTCTCCAGATGGCCGAAATGGCGGCTGAAGGCGATATGCGATGCGTTGTCGAGTCCGGTCTTACGAAACACGCACACACCCCACTGGTTCATCGCGTCGAGGATCGCGGCGAAATCCGCCGGATCGAGCGGCTTGCTTATATCGAGGCCGGACAGTTCAGCGCCAAAGCGCGGCGTGATGGGTGTTGCGGTCAAAGCCATGTGCAGTTCCTTCTAAGGCTTCGTCGTCACGGCCTGGGCCGTAAAGACATCATGATCGGTGGATGGAGGCATCGGCGCCGTCGCGGATGTCGAACGGCGGCTGTGCGTGCGGGCAAGAAAGGCGAGCGAAACGGCCGAAAGCAACGGGGTGATCGCAAGCAGCACGAAGAGAAAACGCGGCGGCATGTTCGTCGCGAGCAGGTAGCCGCCCAGCAAGGGCGCGAAGATGGAGCCGATCTTCGCAACGGACGTGGCCCAGCCGGCGCCGTTCGCGCGGATCGCGCTGGGGTAGAATATCCCCGCGATGCTGTGCATCCCGAAATGGGTGCCGCTGATCATCGCCATGCTGAGCAACGAAAAG